>JALYHT010000154.1 GCA_030776225.1 Acidobacteriota bacterium
CAGCCCGCCCGAGTGTTTCGGACGGCGCAGCAGCGGCTGCCCCAGGTAGAAGTACTGCTGCACCAGCCCGGAGCCCCCGTTCAGAGACAGCACTTCGCTTTCGAGCCAGGTGTAATTCGCGGAGAGCAGAATCCACGTGACCGGGCGCAGGCGGCCGCTCAGCTCGACGCCTTTTGCCATAGCGTTGGCGACGTTGTCGGTCTGGTAATGCGACAGGACAGCGAGGTTGCCGCCGAGGCCGACGATCAGGTCTTTATAACGGTTATGAAAGTACGTGGCGTCGAGCGACGCGCGCCCGCTCAGATACTGTTGCTCGACACCGGCGTCATAGCTCTCGGTTCGTTCCGGACGCAGGGCGGGGTTGTTCGTATATGCAAGGTCGGAACCTCCGGGGGGACGAATCCCGGTGCCGTAAGACGCGTGCAGCCGGGCTTTCTGCGAGAGCAGCCAGGCGCCCGACACCTTCGGGTTCAGCCTGGTGTAGGTGTGAGCGGCGAAAGCGGGACGGTTGTTGTAGCCCACTGTATCCGCGGGCAGGGCCGGCATCTGGTAAATTTCTTCGCGCAGGCCGGCATTCAGGAAGTACTTTCCCTTCCATGAAAAATTATTGTCCAGATAAATGCCCTCGTTATCGCGCCGGAACGGGAATTGGCGCCGGCTGTTATCGGTCAAATAGGTATTCTTCATTTCCTCGCGGTCGAAAGCGAAGCCGCCGGCGAGAGTCCAGAAAGAGAATAAGCGCCAGGTTTCGCGCGCGTCGGCGTACCCGCGAATGTCTTTATTGAAGCTGTGACCGTAAGGGCTCACCCAGGAACTGTTGTTCAGAAAGAAGCCGGCGGTTATGTCCTGCCGGAAATGGCTGGTGATATCCCACTGGTAGTGAAATCCGTAAGTGGAGGTGTTGTTCTTTTCCCTGCTCACGAGGTCGAGTCCGGGAAAGAGCCTCTGGGGATTGGAACCGTAGGCGCCAGGCTCCCCTGCCTCATTGGAATTGAATTCGCCGAATGCGAACAGGCTTTGGGTAAACCAGCGGTGCTGGGCGGAAAGGAAAATATTGTCGTTGCGGTAATCCGAGTTGCGGACCGGCCCATTGGTCAGAAGGCTGGAGAGCGAACCGGCGACGCCCCACCCGCGCATGAGGAAAGAGCCGCTGAGGGCTTCGCGATTCTCAGCGTGGGTGCCCCCTTCGGCGAGCACATCGATGGCGGGCCCGTTCTCAGGCGAGCGGGTCACGAAGTTCACGACGCTGCCGAGGGCGTATGAGCCGTAGATGGCCGACTGCGGGCCGCGCGCCACATCGATCTCGGAGATGAAGTCGGATGGAATCTGAGAGAAGTCGAACAGGCCGCCGAAGTAAAAACTGTTGATCGGAATGCCGTTCAGCAGAACCAGATTGTATCTGGAATCGCCGCCGCGCACGAAAAGGTCGGTGACGGAACCGCGGGCTCCGTTTTGCGAAAAAACCATACCGGGCAGCTCGCGCATCAGATCCACGGCCTGCGCTTCATTGCGCTGGCGGATTTCCTGGCTGGTAATGATGCCGAAGCTGGTTCCCTGCTGGCTGGCGGGCACATCGATGGCGGAGCCGGTAACGCGGATGGAATCGGCCTGAGGGGCGAGAGACAACTGGATGTTCGATGCGCCGGGCGCGACGGTCACCGTCTTAAAACCGGCGGCGGCGATGCGGAGCTGGTACGTGAGATAGAGGGGAGAGACGTTGAAATCGAAGTTCCCCTGGTCATCGGTGATTTGCGCCACGATGACGCCGACGTCGTTAAAGGCGGCGACCTGCGCGCCGGAAACCGGAGCGCCGGCGGGGTCGAAAACGTGTCCTTGTATTTCCGCCGCGCAAAGGGGGGCAGGAACTGAAAAGAGAGCGAGGGACGAGGCGAAAGCTATCGCCACGACCGCAGTGAACGGTGTGTGGAGTTTCATATTATCGGGCAGCCCTGAGCTGCCGTCCTTTCCGCTTTTCGTCTTGGTTCCGGGAGAAGGCTTGCGCCTTCCGGAATCACGCGGGCCGGTCTCCTGACTTGCGCGTCATCGAAACCGCCCGCCTTCCCATCCCGCGAAGGACAGTGGCATGTGAGCGGTTCCTCGGCGCTTACAGTGGCGGGGCCGTGCTGGATTCACACCAGCTTCCCAAAAACGCCTGCGTGCAACTGAAGCAACTTCAGCTTAGCATCCCAAAGCGCTGTGTCTGAACATACTCTTGAGCGCGATAAAGGGGGGGTGAACGGCAAAAATTTTGGTTAGAATCGCAATCAGCGAGCGCCGAACGTTATGTCCGAGCAGCGATCTATCCTGGTGGTCGACGATGAACCCGAAATCCGCAAACTGGTGGCGGCCATGCTTACCAGGGCAGGCTACCGCGTTTTCAGCGCCGACACCGGAGAGAACGCCATCCGGATATTTAAGAGCCATCCGGAGATGGATTTGCTGCTGACCGATGTGGTGGCGCCGGGAATGAGCGGGCCGATGATCGCGGATAAGATAGCCGACCTGAATCCGGGCATCAAAGTACTTTTCATGTCGGGCTACGACGGCTCGCAGGTGGTCCAGAAATACGTGGTGGAGAGGGGTTACTCACTGCTGGTAAAGCCTTTCACGATGGAGCAGCTGGAGAGCAAAGTCCAGGCGGTTCTGGCGAAGACGGCCGCGCCCTGAGCTAAGCTGGTGGCGGGGCAACGCATTTTCCGGATATTCCCGATTTGTTTCGCGGTATTTCTCGTCATTCTTTGCGGCTGCGATTCAAAACCGCGGGAAGAGGCTGTCATTGGGCACGCGTATGCGGGCCCGGCCAGTCTCAGTCTCCATCAGGATATCGATTCCAAATCCCGGACGGTCGCCACTGTTCATCATGGCGACAAACTGGCTATTGTGGGCCAGCGCCGGCGCTGGTACAAAGTGCGCGTGGTGAACGGCGTGGAAGGCTGGACCAGCGACAGGGAGCTTCTCGATCCAGACCAGATGAAGCGATTGAAGGCGCTGGCGGATGAAACGGCGGGCATGCCTTCGCAGGGCGCGGCCACGACGTTCAGCACGTTGAATGTGCATACGGAACCCTCCCGGCTGTCAGCCAGTTTCATTCAGATCAAAGAGCACGAGAAGGTGGATGTGATCGCCCATAAGGTGGCGCCGCGCGGCGCGGCTGCTCCGAAACGCGAACTGGCTCCGCCGAGGGCGAAGATCGAGAAGAAGAAGGCGCCTGAGAAAAGTTCCAAAGCGCCGCTGCGCCCGGCTCCTCCCCCTCCGGAGCCGCCCGCGGATCTGCTTGAGCTTTCGAAGATGGGGGTGCCCCCACCCGATCCGACAGTTATGCCGAGCGGCCCGGTGGACGACTGGACGCTCATCCGAACAGCGGCTGGGCAGAGCGGCTGGGTCCTGACGAGCGCGCTGTATCTTGCGATTCCCGATGAAGTGGCGCAGTATGCCGAAGGGCACCGGATCACGTCGTATTTTTCATTGGGCAAGATAGCCGACGCCGACCAGCAAAAGGACATCTGGCTGTGGACCACTTCGGACACGCTCGGAGAAGACCACGACTTCGACGGCTACAGAGTTTTTGTGTG
Organism: Acidobacteriota bacterium; assembly: GCA_030776225.1. GTDB lineage: Bacteria > Acidobacteriota > Terriglobia > Bryobacterales > Bryobacteraceae > BOG-234. The sequence goes on from JALYHT010000154.1 coordinate 3,573, forward strand.
GAGTCCACGGCGCCACAGGTATGAGACCGCGTATATTCAGCGGCGCGAGCGGGGTTTTTTCCCGGTGCTGGCGAAAACGGGCGAGTTTTCGGTTTGTCTCGAACGGGATGACGGCTCGCGCGTGCGCAAACAATACGTGATGATGGGTAATGCGGTGCGCCCCGCGGGCGAGCGGCCATGCAAAAAGGGGGCGGCGCAGGATGCCGAACCGCAGGTTCTTTCAACTGCGCGGGCGGCTACGGCGACGCCTGCCGGGAAGAGCCTGACGGATCGAATGAAAGACAGAGTCAGGGGCCTGTTCAACAGGTGATTAAGGGAGAACTCAATCTGAATGGGTAAGTTTCTGCTGGGCTCGCTGACGGGCGCCGTCGCGATGCTGCTGCTTCTCGGGATCGGCGCTTTCGCGATCGCTTCGCTGCGCACAAAACCGGCGGCGATTGCGGACGGTTCAACGCTGATTCTGCGGCTGGAGGGCGATGCGCCGGAGAAGCCGCCGCTCGATGTCTCCATTCCTTTTCTGCACCAGAGCACGGCGGTTACGGTCGAGAACATCTGGAGCATGCTGCGCCACGCCGCCGCCGATCCCCGTATTAAAGCGGTGGTATTCGAACCCGCGGGGTCGAGCGTGGGGTGGGCGAAGCTGCAGGAAATCCGCGGGGATCTGGAGCAGTTTCGCAAATCCGGCAAGCCGCTGATCGCATACCTGAAAGCGCCCAACAGCCGGGATTATTACATGGCTTCGGCCTGCTCGAAAATCTACATGTCGCCCGTGGATGTGCTCGATCTGAAAGGCATCGCTTTTGAAACGATGTACTTCAAAAACACGCTGGACAAGCTGGGCGTCCACGTGGATGTGGAGCATGCGGGCAAGTACAAAGATTATGGCGACATGTTCACAAAGACTTCGATGAGCCCGGAGACCAATGAGGTGATGTCGAGCCTTGCGGACGATATCTACGGCGATCTTGTGAATACGATCGCGAAGGGGCGGAAGCAAACGCCGGACGCGGTCAGAACGCTCATCGATAACGGGCCCTTTCTGGCGAAGCAGGCGAAGGCGAACGGCCTGGTGGACGAACTCCGTTATGAGGACGAGGCTTTCGGAGAACTGAAGACCGCGCTGCACCAGGACCAATTCAGAAAGGTGTCGGAGCACGAGTACGCGAGCGTACCGGACAGCGCCGTGCCGGGTACCGGAGGCAGCGATCGCATCGCGTTTGTGGTGGCGGAAGGGACCATCACGCGCGGCGATCCGGAGGGTTCCGGGAGTGGCAGCACGGGGCTCGAATCCGAGGCGTTCGACAAGATGCTGACCGGGGTGGCGAACGATAAAAACGTCAAGGGGGTCATTGTACGCATCAACTCGCCGGGCGGCGAGGTCACAGCGTCGGACGACATGTGGCGGGCGATGACCGAACTCCACCGCAAAAAGCCGGTGGTGATTTCGATGTCGGACGATGCGGCTTCCGGAGGTTATTACATGGCCATGACGGGCGATACCCTTCTTGCGTATCCGGGGACGATTACGGGTTCGATCGGCGTGGTCTTCGGCAAACCGAATCTGCACGGCCTTTACGACAAAGTGGGGGTCACGAAGGATTACGTCAGCCGGGGGCGTTTCGCGCTGATCGAATCCGATTACCAGGCGCTCACGGAAGCGGAACGGCAGAAGCTGCGCGAGGGCGTGGATGCGGATTACGATGTTTTCCTGGGCCGGGTAGCGGCGGCGCGGAAGAAGCCGGTTTCGGCAATCGAGCCGCTGGCGCAGGGGCGGGTCTGGCTGGGCGATCAGGCCAAGGCGAACGGTCTGGTCGACGAGCTCGGGGGATTGGACCGGGCGGTGGAACTAATCCAGGCGAAAGCGGGCATTCCGGCGGGGAACAAAGTGAGCCTGGTGGTTTACCCGGCCAAACGAAGTCTGCTGAGCCTGATGCTGCAGTCGGGCTCAGACAACGGGGCGGACGCGATACTGTCGGCGGTCGGTCTGGGAGCGGTCCGGACTGCGTGGCGCGATGCCAGCCTTCGGGTCTGGATGCGGGGCGGCAGGCTGCGCATGATGCCCTTTTCGATTCAAATCAAGTGACGGTTTTCGGCTTTTTTTGCCGAAGTCGCGGTTTGGGCTATTGCCTCAGCGGCGAGCTTGCGGCATATTGGGAACAGACGTTCCGAACCCGATGTAAACCGTAAGCCAGATTGGTTTTCGCCGCTCCGCCGTTTCCATGGACGGGGCCTCGCGTTGGGGGCGTTGGCTTATGCCAGACGCGAAGAATATAGCGGTGCGAGACCATGGCGGACAACTTCCTCTACTTCACGGATCTACTGGGCCTGCCGGTTTACGACCTGAAGCATCGGCGTATCGGCAGGGTTCGCGACGCCGCCATCGTTCCTCTGATTCATCCCGCCCGCATTGACCGCTACCTTGTGGGCGCCGGCTCCTCCTGGCTTTCCATCCGTTACGATCAGATCGCAACGATTTCGCTCTCCGGAATTCAGCTCAGCAACGAAAAGCTCTACCCTTACCACTCGGACGAATACATGCTGCGGATTCGCCGCGATCTGCTCGATCAGCAGATTATCGATGTGAACGGACGAAAAGTGGTGCGGGTCACGGATGTAAGTCTGGAAGTGAATCGCGGGGAGCGGGAATCCCTCACGATTCTCGAAGTGGATGTGGGCATCCGCAGTATTCTGCGCCGTTTGCTGCAGGGATTGGTCCCGCCGCGCTGGGTGCGGAGGCTGCAGCGGCCTATTTCGCCGAACTCGATCCGGTGGGAATTCTGCAACATTGTGGAAGCCGACCCACTGCGGCGGCTGCGGCTCAACATTTCGAACGAAAAGCTGGAACGGCTGCACCCGGCCGATCTGGCGGACATTGTGGAGGAGCTGGGTCCCGCCGAACGGGAAGCTATTTTCGAGACCATGGACAGTGAAGTGGCGGCGGAAGCGCTTTCGGAGATCGACCCCAAGATGCAGGCCAGCATTCTGGAATCGCTCGAGCCGGAAGTGGCCGCGGATATCGTAGAGGAGATGTCGCCCGACGAAGCGGCGCATGCGTTATCGGAACTGCAGGAAGAGACCACGGCGGAGATTCTGGACGAGATGGAGACGGAGCCGCTTTCGGACGTGAAAGAATTGCTGGAGTATGACGAAGGTACGGCAGGCGGCATGATGAATACCGAAGCGATTGTGCTGCCCGAGGAAATCTCGCTGGCCGAGGCGATGCTGAATCTGCGGAAGCACGAAGACCTGCTCGAAAACACGCATGTGCTGTTCCTGGCCAATGCGGCCGGGAAGGTGACGGCCTCCGTGCCCCTGGCGCGGCTTTTTCTGGCGGACGGCGGGACGCGTTTGCGGGAACTTGCCACCGATCCTCTGATTTCGACGACCGCGGATGAAAAACAGAACCGGGTGACGGAACTGTTCGATAAGTACAACCTGCTCGCTATGCCAGTGGTGGATGAAGACGGGGTGCTGGCGGGCGTGATCACGGCGGACGACGTGATTTCCGTGCTGCGGCAGCGGTAAAGAATGCAGGACGAGACGGAGTTCAGAAAACGGTCGGAGGAGGCGCTGACGGAATTGCAGCGCGCGCTCGAACGAGCGTCGGACCGGCACGATTTTGAAGTAGACAGCAACCAGGGGGCGCTCACGATCGAATTCGAGGACCCGCCCGCCAGGTTTGTGGTGAGTCCGAACGCACCGGTGCGCCAGATCTGGGTTTCCGCGCGGGTGCAGAGCTTTAAGCTCGACTGGAATCCCGCAGCGCAGGCGTACGTGCTGCCGGACGGCAGAACCCTGACCCGCCTGATGGGCGATGTGGTCGGCGAGCAGCTGGGCGAAGCTGTGGCACTGGAGAAGTAAGGGGGATCGGGCGCCAGATCTTTGCCCGCGTGAAGCGTCTGTGGGGAAGGTTCAGGGATGCGGCCGGAGACGAGGACTTCTCGGTTGCCTCGGCGTCTCCCGGCTTTTCAGCCGATGGATTCGGATGGCACTTCGACCGCCGCATTTTCAACGGGATGTCTCAGGGCCGTATTATCGTGCGGGGCTAATGAGCGCTGCAACTGGCGCAGTTGACTGCTGAAAGCTGGAGCATCGACGACTAACCCGCTTCCCCACTCGGAGAACTGCTCGTTTACGGGTTCCCGAGGGGGCACGGACAGCCACTTCCATACCTCATAGAGGCGCGTCATCATGTGTACGTGATCGGCGGATTTTCCCGGACCTTTATAGCGCCCGTAAAAAAATCCCGCGCGCCATACTGGTCTGGTGGCGTTTCCCGGCGTTGATTACCTTTTGATAGATTCCCAGTTTTCCGAGCAGGAACTGCTGGTGCGGCAGACCGCGCGGCGGTTCGTCGATGAGCGGGTGCTGCCCGCGATCCGCGACTGCTTCAGGGACGGGCGTTTTCCCGGCGAACTGGTGGCGGAAATGGCGAGTCTGGGTTTCCTCGGAGCCAATCTCGAAGGCTATGGGTGCGCGGGGATGAGCAACGTGGAATACGGGCTGGTGATGCAGGAACTGGAACGCGGCGATTCCGGGCTGCGCAGTTTCGTCTCCGTACAGGGGGCGCTGGTCATGTACCCACTGCTTCAATATGGGTCGGAGGAGCAGAAGTCGCGCTGGCTTCCGAGGCTGCAGGCGGGCGAGGCGATCGGGTGTTTCGGGCTTACCGAGCCGGGTTTCGGCTCCAACCCGGCGGGGATGCTGACGCGAGCCGTCCGCCACGGATCGGGCTGGGTGTTGAATGGCGAGAAGACCTGGATCACGAACGGGTCCATCGCGGATGTGGCGATTGTGTGGGCGCGGACGGTCATTGAGGGTAAGAACGAAGCCATTCGGGGATTCGTGGTGGAACGGGGCACGAAGGGCTTTGCGACCTCGGACATCCACGGTAAATGGTCGATGCGCGCTTCGGTGACGTCCAGTCTTGCCTTCAGCGACTGTGAGCTTCCCGATGCCGCGATGCTGCCGGGGGCGAAAGGTCTGAACGGTCCGCTGGCCTGTCTATCCCAGGCGAGGCATGGCATTGGCTGGGGCGTGATTGGAGCGGCGATGGACTGCTATGAGACGGCGCGCGCTTACACGGTGATGCGCAAACAGTTTGACGACCGACCGCTGGCGAGTCACCAGATGGTGCAGGAAAAGCTGGCGTGGATGATCACCGAGATCAGCAAAGCGCAGTTGCTGGCGCTGCATTGCGGCCGTCTCAAAGACGCGGGCAAGCTGGAGCCCGCCCACATTTCGATGCTGAAGCGCAACAATGCCGCGATGGCGCTCGAATGCGCGCGGATCGCCCGCGACCTGCTGGGGGCGAACGGGATTACGGACGAATATCCTATAATGCGGCATCTGTGCAACCTCGAAACCGTGAAAACGTATGAAGGCACCGACCACATCCACGCCCTGGTCATTGGAGAACGCGTCACCGGGGTCGCGGCTTACCGCTAGCCAGGCAGGGAAAGTACCCGCGCCGCTGTTTGCCGCCACCATTCTGCTGAGCGCGTTTCTCCTGTTTCAGGTGCAGCCGCTGATCGCGAAGCTGATTCTTCCGTGGTTCGGCGGGTCGGCGGCGGTGTGGACCAGTTGCATGCTGTTCTTTCAGATGGCGCTGCTCGGCGGGTATGCGTACGCGCATTGGGTCAATGGGCAGCCGGGACGCAGGCAGGCCGTCATTCATGCGGGGCTCCTCGCTCTCAGCTTTCTCTCGCTGCCGATTCTGCCGAACCCATGGTGGAAGCCGAATGGCGGGGAAGACCCTTTGCTGCGGATTTTGGGGCTGCTTGCGGCCACGGTGGGGCTGCCCTATTTCCTGCTGGCTTCGACCAGCCCTCTGCTGCAGTCATGGTATTCGCGGTCGAACGGCGGGGCGATGCCCTACCGCTTTTTCGCGCTTTCGAATGCGGGCTCGATGCTGGGGCTGCTGACCTATCCGATTTTCATTGAACCGTATCTGACAAGCGGCCAGCAGGCGTGGATGTGGTCGATCTCATATGCGGTTTTCGTGGTGGTGTGCGCGGTGGTGGCGTGGCGCGCGCGCGAGGCGCACGTTTCGCCGGCGGGCTCTGCGGAAGCGGCGACCGCGGCAGGGCCATCGATCCCGGAGCGGTTTATCTGGATGGGGCTGGCCGCGTGCGCGTCCGGGTTATTGCTGGCGGTGACCAATCATGTGACGCAGAATATCGCCGCCATCCCGTTTCTCTGGGTGTTGCCGCTGAGCTTGTACCTGCTGAGTTTCATCCTTTGTTTCGACAGCGATCGGTGGTACTGGCGGTGGCTTTTTATCAGGCTGGGGGCCATCGCGGTGCCAGCCCTGGCCTACGCGATTTCGTCGGAGAGCGATATTGGCAGCCTGAAACCCGCGCTGGTTTTTTTCTGTACGGCGCTGTTTGTGCTGTTCATGGTGTGTCATGGCGAGCTGGCAAGGCGGCGGCCTTCGCCGAAATATCTGACGTCGTTCTATTTGATGGCGTCGGTGGGCGGGGCGTCAGGCGGCCTGCTGATCGGCTTCGCCGCACCTTATTTTCTGAATGGCCTGTACGATCTGCCCATTGTGGTGTCGCTCACAGCGTTCATGCTGGTGTACCTGCTCTGGCTGGAGCGCGGAAAAGCCTCGAGCGAGGCGCTGGAAAAGACAGCGTTTCTGAACGAGCCGCGCGACAAGGCGGTGATTCTGGCCCTGACGGCCGCGCTGGGACTTTACATTGCCGCACGTATGGCCGCTTCGAAGTTCGGGTACCCCGGATTTCTGAGCAGGACGTTCCTCCACGCGCCGTACGATGCGCCGGTGATGCTGGGTCTGGCTGCCCTGATCGTGGCGTACATTTTCTGGCGCGGGCGGGGGCCTGGGGCTTTCGATGAAGAGTCTTCGACCGGGGGCTTCATCACGTTTGCCATCGCGGCGGGGCTGGCAATCGGCATTGCAGGGTTTCTGGCGCGCGACACCTGGAATTCCGTAAGCAACTCGCGTGTGCTGGCGCGCAATTTCTATGGCGCGCTGCGCGCTTACGACCAGGAATCGTCGGGCTCCATGGGGCCGGTTCGAACACTTCGTCATGGCACCATCGACCACGGCGAAGAGTTCCTGCTGCCCCAGTACCAGCGGTTCGCAACCACGTATTACGCGCTGGAGTCCGGCATCGGCCTCGCGATTCAGAAGCTGCAGATGAGCGGCCCGATACGCGTGGGCGTCATCGGTCTGGGGTCGGGAACCATCGCAACCTATGGGCGGGCGAACGACCATTACACGTTTTACGACATCAACCCGCTGGTGCTGCGCATCGCGCGCACGGAGTTCCGTTACCTGCGCGACTGCCGGGCGAAGAACGAAGTCGTGCTGGGCGACGCGCGTTTGTCGCTGGAGCGTGAACCATCGCAGCAGTTCGATCTTCTCGCAGTGGACGCATTTTCGGGCGACGCCATTCCCGTGCACCTGCTCACGCGCGAGGCCTTCGCGCTTTACTGGAAACACCTGAAGCCGGACGGCGTACTGGCGGTGCATGTTTCGAACAAATATCTGAACCTGGGGCCGGTGGTTGCGATGGGCGCGGCCGAGGGTGGCAAGCGGGCGGAAATGGTCACCAACGATGCTGTGGACGACAAAGAGATTGCGTCCTCCGACTGGGTGCTGGTGAGTTCACGCGCAGGGTTCTTCGAGCAGCCTGAAATCAAGAGGGCCGCGACCAGAATCGATTTTATCCGCGGGCTGCGAATGTGGACTGACGATTACAGTAATCTTTATAAAATATTGCGGTAATCGGATAAATTAGTACCGGTATTTGGCGTTATCATAATTTCTTGAGTATCTTATTTAACAAATCCAAGGGCGACTGGCCCATCTGGCTGCGTTATGGTTTGGCACCGGTGAGCTGCGCCGGGGTGATCGGCCTGGAACTACTGGGCGACAAATGGGGCGCCCCGACCGGCCCTTTTATGCCCGCCCTGGCGGCAGTCTTCGCAAACTCGGCCCTGGCAGGCGCCGGTCCTGGAGCGATCACAGCCGTTCTGCTGTTTGTACACATCGTCATCGATTCCGCTTCCCACGGCAGTTCACAGGCCAGTAATCTTGCGCATTGGCTGTTGTTCATTTTCAATGCAGGGATTTTGGCCCTTGCCGGAGTTCGCCTGCGGCGCTCTATGAAAGAGGCCGCGGAGAGTGAAGCATGGCATCGTGAACTGGTGGAATCCGCGACCGCAGGGTTCTGGGTTCACGATAAAAGCGGCGTTCTTGTCCGGGCCAACCTTAAAATGGCCGAAATACTCGGGGTCGCGGTCGAGAGCCTGCCCGGGCGAAATATTGAAGAGTTCTTCATGCCCGAGGACCTTTCGATGGAGCGTATGCGCTCCGCCAATGTCCAGAGCCGCAGGAGAGCACAGTTCGACCGGCGCCTGCGACGCGCCGACGGGTCGGAAGCGTGGGCGCTTGCCTGCTGCAGTGTCATCCAGGCCAAAAGCAGAGATTCCGCCGCGAAAGAGCTCCTGGTGGCTACTATGACGGACATCACGGAGCGTAAACGCGCCGAGAATGCGCTGCGCGTTTCCGAAGAGCGCTTCCGGCGCCTGTTCGAAGACGTGCTGGAGGGGGTTTACCAGAGCACTCCGGATGGACGCATCATCGCCGCCAATCCCATGCTGCTCCAGATGCTCGGCTTTGAAAAGGAATCCGAGCTGAACGACATCAATATCGCGACGGATTTGTACGTAGACCCGCGAATCCGCCGGCAGTTGCTGGTGCGCCTCGAGCAGGAGGGCGGGTTCCAGAACGTGGAATACGAACTTCGCCGCCGCGATGGCCAGATCATCACGGTACTCGAAAATGCGCGCGTGGTACGCGACGAGCATGGCGCGCTTCTCTGTTACGAGGGCACGCTAACCGATATCACGCCCCGCAAGCGCCTTGAAGAGCAGCTTCGACACGCGCAGAAGGTGGAAGCGCTGGCACGTCTGGCGGGCGGGATCGCACACGACTTCAACACTGCGCTCACCATCATCACGGGCTCTTCACAGCTTGCGCTTTCCGAACTCCCCGAGCCGCATCCCGCCCGCACCGGTATGGAACAGGTGCTCGAAGCCGCCGAAGGCGCGCTCCTTCTGACTGCGCAGCTTCTTTCGTTCAGCCGCCGTCAGTTGCCCGCTGAAGGCAGCGGGGATCTGAATCAGGCCATCACACAGGCCCGGCAGGCCTCATGGAAGGTTTCTCTCTGCGATTCCCCTTTGCCCGTTCACGCCACCGAGGATGAGATTGCGCTGCTGGCCAAGGCTCTGGCGGAGTATATCCAGCAGACTGAGCCGGGAACGCCGCTCGATGTCCGCACCCTGCACGTAACTTTCGATCGCGAATTCCGCCGAAAATACCCGCAATTGCAGCCAGGCACTTACGCCTTGTTATCGGCGGGAGATTTATCCGCAGTCCGCCTGGTTGGGAAGGACATTATTGCCGATCCCGCGTTCGCATTGATGCAGCCTGCGGACAGCAAGGCATTTGGTCTGGCGGCGACACAAACTATGATGGAGCAATGCGGGGGCTTCCTCGGCCGAATCTCAGGATCTTCGGGGTCAAGCTTTCACGTATTCCTGCCGACCGTGAGCGAACATCGCATGGCGGGTGGCGTTGCAATACAGGAGTAATCAGGTAAGGTCGGCATCGCGCACCGTGCCGCGCCCGCGTTGATCTTTCAGCGGCCCTGCCCTGCCGTATGCTACAAACGGACGCATGGACAAGACCATTCGCAAGTACACCGACTTCGACGAGATGAAGGCCGACGAGTACCGCTATTGGCAGAGCCGCCCGGTACATGAGCGTGTGGCTGCGGTTTCCGAACTCACCCAGGAAGGTTATGCGATGAAAGGCGAGGCCCCCGATGTACCCAGACTTCAAAGAACTCTTGTCCATTTTGAACGAACACCGCGTTAAGTATCTCGTTGTCGGGGCTTACGCTGTTGGCGTTCACGCGCAGCCACGAGCAACTAAAGACCTCGACCTCGACATTTTGGTGAAACCCGACCCGAAAAACGCCAGGGCGGTTTTTGCGGCCCTGGCGAAGTTTGGCGCACCGCCTAAAGGTTTAACCGCCGCCGACTTCGCCGAGCCGGGTCCGTTCTTTCGCATGGGACATGCGCCGGTTGGCGTTGACGTTCTGACGAAGATACCCGGCCTCGAGTTTGATGCAGCATGGCCGCACCGCGTTGAGGATGTCGTCGATGAGAAAACCGGCCTCAAGGCTACCTTCATTTCCGCCGACGATCTCGTAGCCGCGAAACTCGCGTCAGGCCGACTGCAAGACCTTGCCGACGCGGAGGCGGTCACAAAAGCACAACGGCCCAAACCCTCAAAAAAAACGCCGCCCGAGGCGACACCGGGCAAGTAACCCAGCCAATAGCTGCAAAGAGAAGCAGCTCGACGCAATTGCCCTGTCGCCAAGACGTTCGCCAACCAAACGATAACCTGAGCCCCCTTGTAAACCAAGTATAATCGGACGATTACACCCTCACTCCAGAAACCTAAAGACTATCTGCTCGTCCTTTCGGTCGGCCTGATCCTGGTTGTTACCGGCTGGTTGTTCGTATGGTCGAACCATTTTGAGAGCGGCTTTCACTTCGACGATTTTCCCGCAATCGTAGCCAACCACACTGGTCAGCACGTTTCCAACGCGCCGCGATTTTTCGCGCAACCGCGGATTTCCAGCCTCGAAAAGGATTCCGCCGCTTATCGGCCTCTGCTTTCGACCTGGTTCGCTCTCGATTACCAACTTTCAGGCGGGAAGAAACCGTTCACATTCGCGGCGGAGAACTTTGCGTGGTTCACCGCGGTTCTTCTGGTTATGTTTCTGCTGTTCCGACTGATTCCGGGCATCGGCTCGCTCGGGGCCGGCTTCGCCACAATGCTGTTCGGACTGCACCCGGTCGTGGCCGATACGGTGAATTACGCGCTCAGGCGCGGCATTCTGATGGCTTCTTTCGGCGTGATCGCAGGTATGCTGATCTTCGTCTACTGGCCATGGAAGCTTCCGCAGACTCTTCCCATCAAGCTGAAACGCGTCCCGGAGCACGGTTTTGACGAGTACCTGCGTAACAACTACCAGAAGCTCGAGGCTCGTTACGTGCGGCTCATCCACCTGCCGGCCGGGCTATACCTCTGGCCTGTGGTTCCCGCGCTGCTTTGCGACGCATCGGCCGCTGTCTTCGCGCCGATTCTGGTGGTTTACGTCATGATGTTCGAGACGAAACGCAATCTGCGCCACACGATTCCGGCCGCTGTTGTTTGCGCGGGTTACTGGATTTTTCAGCTGCTGTTCACCTGGAATTTGCGCGCTTCCTCGTCTATCGCCGCTCCAAACTACTGGTTCACACAGCCCTGGGTGGCCCTGCGGTATCTGTTCCGCTTCTTCGTTCCCATCCACCTGAGCGTCGATACGGATCTGCCTGCCTTCGCGCATTTCCGGGATCCGCTGGCGATCGCCGGATATCTTGGCGTGGCCGGGCTGGCGTATGTCGCCGTCATCGCCGGCCGCCGTGAAAAATGGCGGACCGCAGCCTTCGGTATCTGGTGGTTTTTGATTGCGCTGCTGCCGGATGCGATCGTGCCACAGCGGGCGGTCGAGGCCGATTGGCGCATGTTTCTTCCCTTTGCGGGCCTCGCGCTCATCGTGGCAAGGCTGGTTTCCCTGTTTTTTGAAGTCGTCTCAGCCGAACATGCGGCGGGTGAAGACGCACCCGGCACATCCACGCGTCTGATCGTATTGTCCCTGGCGGGCGCCGCGGTTGGTATCGGCATACTGTCCGTACTCGGCGCGGCCACGCACCAGCGAAATTCCGACTGGCAGTCGGAAACTTCGCTGTGGCAAAGCACGATGGAAGCCAGCCCCCGGAACGGACGCGCGGTGATGTATTACGCCCTGGCGCGCCAGAGCGATCGCGAGGCCGCCGTTTTTTTGGATTCCATGAAAACCGCGAGGGATCTGGGGCCGAACGATCCGCTGATCGGGATCAATCTGGCCAGGGCCTACTCTAAGGTCGGCCGCGCCACCGATGCCGAGCGTGAATACAAGCACGCTGTAACCGAGGGGAGTTCGTATTCACCGGCATGGTCCTCTTATGCCCAGTGGCTGCTCGATGAGAATCGCCTGGTCGAAGCATCGGAGAACGCAACGCGCGCCGTCTCTCTGGACAGTTACGATCTGACCGGCCGGCGCGTATTGATGGACGCCATGGGCCAGAGGCATCAATGGGCGAAGCTCAAAAAGTTCGCGGAGGAGACGCTCCGGCTGTTTCCGGACGATCCGGACGGGCTTCGCTCCGAACTTGTGGCCCGGACCGGGATAGATACCCTGAACAAAGCGGCGAGCACGGCCGCCGCCGAGCCCACGGTGGAGCATTATCTTGCGCTTTCCGTACTGTATTACCAGACAGGCAGGTATGAAGATTGCATCACCGCCGCCCGCGGGGCTTTGAAAATCAACCCCAACCTCGGCGAAGCCTGGGCCAACATCGCTTCCGCTTACCACACGATGGGCAAACTCGATGAGACCATTGAGGCCCTGCAGCAGGAAGTCAAGCTCAATCCGGAACTTCCCTCCGCGAAAAACAATCTACAGATCGAGCTGGCGCTCAAAGCGCAGCAGTCGAACCAGGTGAAATAACAGCCAGAAACGCAACTTCCCCCATGGCGCGGGGCTCCCGGCGGGCAGGGTTCCTCCAGGCGGCCGGGGCCTGATAAAGCCTGCAACGCAATTGCTACCAATCTGTATTCTCAGTGTCATTTTGGCGGTGTAAGGTCGAGGCTTGCCTTCATTCACCGAGGACCCGCCACACATGTTTAAACAAATATCGAAGATCGTTTCACACGGCCTGCCGGCTCTATTGATCGCAGGCGTTTCCGTGACGGCTTACGGCCAATCCTTTCCGGGCTTCACCACAGGCAACATCGTGGTGAGCCGCAGCGTTTACGCGGGGAGCGCAGCCAGTCTGCCAGTGGGCCAGCCGCTGCCGCCGGTGTGCCCTTCCACGGCCACCTGTGGTACAAAGTCAGCGTCCGACAGCGGCGCATATCCTTCGATCAACAGCGCGAATAACGTCTTCAACAACGACCTGCCTGACGCAAGTTTCGGAATCACTTCGCCTCTTTTTTTGGATCAACTCAGCCCTGCCGGAACGCTGGTCAACACGCTGACGATTCCGACCAGTCTGGTTACCACCAGCTTCAGTTCCAAGTCGGAAGTGGCATTGAACCTTTCGGCTGACGGAACGGCCATCACATTCATGGCTTATGTCGCTCCCGCCAATACGATCGATGTCTCGAATTCAAACACACCGGAAGCTTACGATCCCACCAATCCGGCGGGCGGCAGTTACTATCGGTCGGTTGTACAGGTAGGATCCAACGGCGCCATCCAGGTCACGCCGACGAACTCATACAGCGGCAACAACGGGCGCGCCGCGGCGCTGGCCAACGGTCTTTATTACATGGCAGGTAATGCCAACAACGGCAGCGGCACGCCAGCCAATATCATCGGCACCGCCGGCGTGCAGATTGCCACCCCGGGCCAGAGCCTCGCCACACCGGCCGTGCAGGCAGCCGGAAATTTCTCGATCAGCCAGGTGATGAATCCCGCTACGGGACTGCCTTACGCTCCGGACAAGGCCGGTAAAGACCACAATTTTCGCGGGCTGACGATTTTCAATAACACTCTCTACGTCACCAAGGGAAGCGGCGGCAATGGCATCAACACCGTTTATCGGGTGGGCGACAAAGGGAGTCTCCCCACGCTCGCCAATGCAGCCAGCGCCGCGCTGACCATCCTTCCCGGCTTTCCCACCACTTTAGCCAAGAACGCCGGGGCGGCCAATCCGTTCGGGCTCTTCTTCGCCAACGCCACAACTCTTTACGTCGCAGACGAAGGCGATGGCACAGCAGCCAATGCGGCGACCAGCAAGATAGCGGGTATCGGCAAGTGGGTGCTGACCAATGGCGTCTGGACGCAGGTTTACGTTCTGCAGAACGGCCTCAACCTCGGCCAGCAGTACAGTATCGCGAATTACCCCACCTCGCTCAATCCTTCCACCGACGGTATTCGTAACATCGCGGGAAGAGTCAACGCGGATGGCACCGTGACCCTCTGGGGCATCACCTCGACCATAAGCAGCAACGGAGACCAGGGCGCGGACCCCAACAAGCTTGTTTCGATCACCGACGTTGTTGCCAGTTCCGATCCTAAAGTCGCCGCTGGCGAGCAGTTCACTACTTTGCGCACGGCGAATGCAGGCGAGATTCTTCGGGGCGTCGCGCTGGCGCCGACTGCCGGGGCCACGCCCGCGGTCAATGTTCCGTTGATTCTTTCGGCGTCGAATCCAAGCGCCGTTGCCATTGCGCCCAGCTCATTAGCGGTCGCCGCGGGCCAGAATTTTGCCACCACGACAATTACGCCGTCGTCCCCATTTCCAACAACGGTGGCCGCGACCTCCGTGTCGATCACCGACGCGTTGGGAGTGGTAACGGCCGCGCCGCTGCTTTTCGTATCCCCGACGCAAATCTTATTTCTCGTGCCTGCTGCAGTGGCGCCGGGAACCGCTCAAATCACGGTGACTAATGGAACCGCCGGGCAAACTGCCGCTAATGTGGAAATCTCCTCTGTGGCCCCGGGACTGCTGACGCTGAATGGCACGGGGCTGGCCGCTGCGCAGGTTGTACAGGTCGCAGCGAGCGGCGCCCAGTTGGCGCAGCAGATTTATTCTGCGAACAGTTCCGGGGCAATCGTCCCGAACCCGATTGCACTGGGCGGCGGCAACAGCACGTACCTGGTGCTCTTCGGCACCGGTATCGCCGGGGCCGGCACGGCGCTCACCAGCGCGACCATCAACGGGGTGAATGCGCCCGTGATCTATGCCGGGTCCGCCGGAACGGACACGGGGCTCGATCAGGTGAATCTTCTGATTCCGACCACTCTTGCCGGCAAAGGCAACGTCAACGTGCAACTCACGGTGGAAGGCATTGCGGCGAATCCTGTGCAGATCACTGTTCAGTAATGACCGGGGTCGAGGGCAACCCGATACTAAACGAGAAGCGCGCTCGCGGTCACGGCTAGTTCGTCGCGCGGACCTTTCGCCCACAGGCCGATTGAACTGGAATCGGCCTCCGGCTTGCCGCAGATCGCGAAATCGGCCGTATTGAAGATCGGGCTCACGGCGCGAAATTCAAAGCGGCCGACGTTTGCGCCAGGAAGCCGCCGCCGAACCAGATCCAGCAGTAATGTAGCGATGAGCGGGCCGTGAACCACCAGGCCGGGGTACCCTTCCACCTCGGTCGCATAACGCCGGTCGTAGTGAATGCGGTGCGCGTTGAAAGTCAGCGCGGAATAGCGGAACAGCAGCGCATCGTCGGGATGCACGGCGCGCTCCCATTCCGAAACGGCGGGAGCGGGCGGAGGCGCGGGAGCAGGAAGGCCGGGTTGCGGGTGTCCACGATATACGATGTCGTGCTCCTCTTCGAGTGCGATTCCCTGCGCATTGGCGATTTCATGCCGTACAAGCACGAAGACCAACGGCCCGTTGCGACCCTCTTTTAAGCGCACATCGGCGATTCGTGAAATGCGGGTTATTTGCTCCCCCACCCGCAACGGGTTACGGAAATGAAGCCGACTGCCCGCCCACATGCGGCGCGGCAAATCCACAGGGGGAAGAAAAGCGCCGCGCTTTTCGTGGCCGTCAGGACCCAGGTCCGACTGTCTGGGAAAAGGCAGGAAGTACAGCCAGTGCCACAGCGGCGGCAACGGATCGCCGGGTTTGGGGTAACGCTGGTCTATATCGAGCGTCGCGGCGAGCGCGGCAACCGGCGCGGCCGTCACTTCGTCTTCGCGTGTCTCGCTGCGGCCGATCCACTGCGTGAGATGTTCGAGGTCCAAACCGGCTACGTTAGCATACGTGTCGACAGACACCCTTGTGAATCGTGCGCATGAAAGCGCGGTGCATTTCGGCGGCCGCACCGCGTTGGCGCGGGGAAGCCGGGCCGACCGGGCCGCAGCTTGGGCGGCCTTAGTAGCCCCGTCACTCCGGCAGCTTACTCACATGTTGCCGCACTGCCCAGCAAAGGCCGCCGAAAAAGAGCAGCGTCAACGTGCTGTAAGGGGCGAATGGGCAGAACGTGGAGTATCCGAGATCGCTTACTTTCGGAGCGGTGGAAGGCACAAGGGTGGCAGCCGCGAGCGCCAGCAATACAATCGCGCCGGCGAGAAGAAGGGACACCAGAGTTTGCCGCGACATCTAAGCCGCTGCGGACCCGTCCACGCTGCGCGTCTTGAACTCGTATCTTTCAAAGCGCACGGCGGTGCGGTTGCCTTCGCTCCGCACAACGGGACCCCTGAGCGCCAGCTTCAGCGCCACCCGCTTATCAAGAGCTACGGGCCAGGAAACAAAAGCCTCAACGCCGCGCCCTAACTGCACAGAGTCTTCCGTTTTGAACAGAATACCTTTGCTGCTGATGTTCAGGGTTTCCGTAACGCACCAATTGCCCTCGGGCCCATCCCCGATTACCCGATACTTTACCGAGAGCTGCAGGGGAAATCGCTGGCTATTCCGGCGGTCGCTGAGATCGGGGCGAAGTTGTTCGGCATATTCCTGCATATGGTTAAGGGCGTCTTAGTTGACTATCTACAAGTTTACGAGGCTTGACCCCGGTAAACCAGTGATATCAGGGGTTAGGGTAATGGAACCCTTCGAACAGCGTGAAGGCTACCACCCCGGTGCCGCCCTGGGTTACCTGCCAGCCCGCGAATTCCGGCCTTTTTATAAACCACCCAATCCAGCCCGCTGTGTTCCTGCCGGCTCCGTACACCATGAAACGGCTACGTTTCGACAAAACTTCCGTCACCAGGCTCGCGGCGTACGCTTCCGACTCCGGCCCTCGCATGAACGGAAAAGGGTAAACCCTGCCGCGCACCGGGTACACGAACCATGGCGCATATAGAAACCCGGGGAGCTTGTATTGCGGAGTCCAGACCGGCGGCTGGGCTTCGATAAATGGACTGACCGCGATCACAGGCATGTCGGACTCGACGGCAAGGTCCGCATCCGACGCCGCCTGTTTCCAGTTCTCCTGCGTGTGATCGAACCAGACTGAGCGCCAATTGCCCTGCGATATCAGTGCGGCGAGGGCGAGCAGGGCGGCGGCCCGTTTCCAGAGGTGATGAGGGAGGCAGACCGCAACTGCCGCGGTGATCACCAGCGCGATGCCAGGCAGAACAGGCGAGAAGTAGCGCGGCACGAACAGCACCGTCCCGCTCGCGCGCGAGAAGGCGTAGAGACACAGCGGCATCCAAAGCCACCACATAAGAAGTAAAGCCAGGTCGCTCCCGGAAGCCGGTTTCCGGAGCGGCCATTTGAGAAAGAACGCCGCGATCGAGACCACGGCAAAGCAGAAAGCCACGGGTTCGAAAAGAAGCGCGTGCGGCAGCGATCGGAGCCGGGGGAGGGACGCGAAGGTATGCAAGTGAGCCGCCCGAAGGATTGGAAGGGCTTCCCATGCCACAGGCAGCAGCGCCACCGCGAGTAACAGGTAATAAACGAGCGCAGTATAAGACCGGCGTCCCAGGCGCAAAAGCGTATAAGCCAGGAGCACCGGATAGAAAGGCCAGAAGACCAGTTGTATGCGCCAGAGCAGAGCCCCGCAAACAACGAACAGAACGGCTCTTTTCCAACTCCCTGTATCCAGCCAGCGGATCAGAAAATAGACGGTCAGGCAGGCTGCGCAGATGCCGAAGGCATAGGGCCGCGCGTCGGCTGCATAGTAGTCCAGATCCCCGAGCGCAAGACACGCGAATACGGAAAACCATGCCGCGCCGGGGTGGATGAGCCGCGCGGCGAGACGCGCGACTGCGAATAATGCGAGGCCCATCAGCAGCACGGAGGGCAGACGATACCCGGCTTCCGAGAAGCCAAACAGCTTGTGGACAGCGCGTGGCAGAGCGTAATAAATCGAGACCGGAAGCTGGGGAACAGCCTCGAGAGACGGGTCCGCGGGACGCTGCACGATAAAAGCGGTCCCGAACTCATCGGTCCAGAAACTGGAGGGCAGAGGCATGAGCCAAAGCCGCGCGATGCACAGGGCGAGCAGGGTGAACAGCAGCCAGTGGGAGCGCAGATAAGCAGTCAGGGAGCGCATGAGTCGCGCTATAGTTTAGCGCCTAAGGAGCGTTCAGGGACACACGATGTTCGCCGCGCGGCAGCAATACCGCGCACTCCCCGGCCGCACTACAATTGACGCTGAACGGCGCCCCGTCCACTTGCAGCATCTCGGGACGGCGGTCGAAACGCGCAATGGCCCGGCTGTCGTTCGAGTACTCAAAATTCATCCGCCTGCCCGCTTCCATTGACGCGGAGCGCAGCGTTCCGTTGAGATCGATGAGTGAGATGGCCTGCCGCTTGCCGGCCGCTTCGACGGTGTGGGCACCCGCAGGCAATCGCACAACTGCCGCCGATTGCGCCGGCCACGGTTTGCCATCCACCAGTACGGCGTCGCCTGTCCAGCTGAGTTCGACGCCCATGGGGGATTCCACTACGGTGCGCCTGCGATCTTTACTGAAACGCGTGACCACCGCCGACGCGGCGGCAAGAAGCCCCAGATCGGGTTTCAAAATGCTGTTTTCAAAATAAAGCGCCACGCGCGGGAAGGCCGCGGAGGCCATATGTACCAGCTCGAACAGTTCCGTGCCCGTCTGTTGTTTGGTGGGGTACACGTCCTGATAGCGATCGACTATATTGATGTCGATCGCAAGCTTCCCGGTATGCGGCGTCAGGGCCCGGTAGCGCCTGGCAATCTCCGGATAACGCTGGGGGCCGAGGTTCCATACGGTAGCCGGGTCCTCGATCAGGAACGAGAACGCGTATCGATCGAGAAGCGGCAGGACGCGCGCGGCGTCGGCTCCGATCGCATCTTTCATCCCGGCGTCGAAGCGATCATCCACGTGAGTCAGGACGATGTCGAGATCCGGGCGGAACCGACGAAACGATTCCACCGTCTGCAGCCACTCTTCCTGCATACGGCGGGCAAGGCCGGCACGGAAATCGAGGAATTGCCGAAGAGACGCGGCGTCAGTGCGGCTCTTCCACAACTCCACCGGGTCCCACCCTGCCGCGGTTCGGAACGCCGCGCGCACATCATCGTTCATGGGCGTGAAGCGCGCCGGATTTCCCGCGCCTTCGAGCGACTCGAAATAGAGTTCCGCGAGATTCACGCCATCCCAGTCGAAGCGTTGCATCATCTGTTCCAGCCCGGCGCGAATGGCCGCAGCGCATTCGGCGTTCTGCAGGTTCATCAGCCTGCGCCAGTCGAGTTGCGCGTCCTGCATCACGGCGGTTTTTTCACGCCACCGGGGATGGCCGTCCCAGAACTTCTCGCTGACGTGCGGCAGTTCGACCCACGCATAAACCAGGATGCCGTGCCGATGGCAGGCCTCGACAAGACGCTTCAAGTATTCGTCCCGTTCGGGATCGGCGTCGTAAAAATGCCAGGAAGCGACATGCAGCGCGGCAATGCCGGCCTGGCGCCAGCGCGCGGCAAGATAATCCGGATCGGCGCGGGTGCGGTAGGAATAATCGAAAAAAGCCCACAGCCGGGAACTGCGAAACGCCGGCTGGACACCCAGATCGCACAGCGCCTGCAGCAGGTAGGGGAAACGCTCGTAGCCAAGCGGACCAGGGCTGGCCGCAACCCACAGAATCGCGCCGGCCCCCAAGCGCATACCGGCCATCAGCGGCGCATCCGTCCAGCGGTCTTTCGCAAAAACGCGGGCGGCCACTGGAATTTCATAACGCGGCAGTTCCGTCGGCTGCGCCCAGATCACGGGCAGCGTGGGGTTGTGCGTGTCGATTAAGTGGACCACCGACACGGTTTGCGAAAGGGAGCGGAATCCGAAAGCGGCCGCTAATGGGGATGAGCCTTCGAGCAGCAGCGTCGCGCCCGCTTCCACTCTGTTTTTCCAGTCGGCGGAGGCAGCCGTGCCTGGCGGCACGACGAAGATATCGGCATTGGCAGACGACCCGGGGATGTGTCCAACCGAAGAAAGTATGGAAGGCCACGCGTTCAACTGACCGCCGATCACGGTGAAAACCCCGCCTTGGCACATAGACGAGAACGTGAACGCGAACAGCGCAACGCAAACCTTACCTGGTGAGTGCATACCAAACCCCGGCGCGGAAGTCATTGA
>JALYHT010000155.1 GCA_030776225.1 Acidobacteriota bacterium
CCAGCGAAAGCGCTGCTGTGCCAGACTGCGCGAATCCTCCGGCGCCTCCGTGTAAGCGATCGCGTCCTGCTCATAGCGGATCGTATGCCCCAGCCGGCGGATCGCCAGGGTCAGATCCGCATCCTCCGCGAGCGTGTCGTGTCCGAAACCTCCGGCTGCGAGCACCAGATCTTTGCGCCACGCTCCTACCGCGCCAGGCACTACCGTGATGGCGTTCAGATAATCGAGAGCGCGCCGATCCAGGTTAAATCCGTAGATGTATTCAATCGACTGAAATCGCGTGATCAGCTTTTCGTGGTTACCCACCCGCGCGTTCCCGCTGACAGCCCCCACTTTGCTGTCGCGAAAATGCCGCACCATTTTCTGAATCGTGCCTGCGCGAAACAGCGTGTCCGCATCCACGGCGATCAGAATGTCGTGCGCCGCGTGCGCGATGGCGTTGTTTAGAGCCGTCGATTTTCCCGCGTTCGGCTGGGTCAGCACGCGAACCCCAGGGTTGGCTGAAAAATGCTCGCGCAGAACGTCCAGGGTCCGGTCCCGTGAGCCGTCATCCACCACGATTATTTCCAGCTGGGGATACCCGTTTGCCAGGATCGATTGCACCGTCCGGACAATCACGGTCTCTTCGTTCCAGGCGGCGAGAATGACCGAGACCGGCGGCAGAAAAGTATCGTCGTAGCGCATTCGGCGCTCGCGCCGTTTTTGCAGCACGGCGAACGAGCCGTACGCCAGCGAACGCGCCAGCGTCAAATAAATGGCGATCAGAAACAAAATACCGAGAGCCTGACGAAAGCGCGCCTGAAACCCGAGCGTGCGGCCTTCGAGACGCGCGAAGCGCAGTTCCTGCGCAGCCGGCGCCGGCATAACATCCGCGCGGGTTCTTCCGAGCAGTTCCGCGATCGTCACGAATCGATAACCGAGCTTTTGGTAGCGGTCGATCACCAGCGGCAGGGCGCTTACCGTCGCAGTGCGGTCGCCGCCCGCGTCGTGCAGCAGGATCACATGACCGTTCGCAATCTCGTTCCGGATCTCATTCACAATCGCCTGTGTTGAAACCCCCGCTTCCCAGTCGCGGGGGTCTATAGTCTCCGCCACGGTCGCATAACCCATTTCCTGCGCGCGCTGGATGGGGATGATCTCCTCAGGCGTCTGCGGTTCGCTGTCGGCATTGTACGGAGGCCGGAAAAACCTGGTCGAAACCCCGAGAAGGTTTTCAATAATCCGCTGCGTGGTGGTCAGCTCAAGCGTCGTTCTTTCGGGCGAAATGGTGGCCACGTTCGGATGGGTGTAAGTATGGTTGCCGATCTGATGGCCCTCGGCATACTCGCGGCGCACCAGCGCAGGATTGTTTTCCGCATTCACGCCGATCACAAAAAACGTGGCCGGCACATGGCGGGACTTCAGCACGTCGAGAATCCGGGGCGTGAACTCGGGATCCGGCCCGTCATCGAAGGTCAGACAAAGGACCTTCCGATCGCTTGCGCCGCTGTGGTCGATGACCCAGGGGGTCGGGAGTTGCGTGTACCGCTCGGTGAAATCGTCCTGATCGGTCGGTGGTGGGGAAACGCGTCGGGCGCCGCCGTGCGGCGTTTCAGCGACGTGAAGCACTTCTCCTTCGCCATCGTGCCGCGGGGCTTGCTGGCTCGCCTCCA
Organism: Acidobacteriota bacterium; assembly: GCA_030776225.1. Classification (GTDB taxonomy): domain Bacteria; phylum Acidobacteriota; class Terriglobia; order Bryobacterales; family Bryobacteraceae; genus BOG-234. The sequence continues at coordinate 1,653 of JALYHT010000155.1, forward strand.
GAGTTTCCAGTGCGGCAGTGTTGAACTTATCGACAGGCCACGCCTCGCGAGTCAGCACCTTCCATAACCCGGGATCTTCCGCGCCCAGCCGCCACAACCCCACCCCGCGATACGTTTCATCGCGCGCCGCAATGATCTGGTTCAGCGCCGTCACCGCGTCGAGGAACCACAACTCATGCTGTTTCCCGTTCACGGTATAGCGCGCCACGGGATTTCCCGTCGGCTTATCCCACTGCACCGGGCTCCTGTTCAGCGTCGCAGCGGCCATCACGTCGTTGAAGGTTTTCTCTTCACTGCCCTTGCCGCCGATGGTCCAGTCATAACCGTAATTGCCAAAACCGGCAATCAGCTTCGACGGAGGCAGAACCGTGGCCAGCCTGTCCAGTTCATTCTCATACCAGGTTTCGGAGGCCACCGGCCCCGGCTCGCCGGTCTGAAAATGTTCGTCGTAAATCATCGGCACAAGGTAATCGTTGACCGCGGCCAGGCGCTTCAGATCGTAAGTATCGTCATCCACCGGCACATCCTGCGAGACGATGTAGCCGGATTTGTGCAGGGTCTGCGACAACTCGGTCATGAACAGGACGAGCGGTTCCCGGTCGCGCGTGCGCAATTCCTCGAAATCGATATTGACGCCCGCAAAGCCATGTTCCGCCAGATTGGAGCGGATATTTTCAATCAGATCTTTGCGGCTTTCCTGGTGGCTCAGCGCGCGCGAAACATCGGCAGGCTGCCAGCCATCGCGATAGTTCGTCAGCAGCGCGATAACCGGAAGTTTGGCCTGTTTCGCTATAGCAATCACAATCGGATCGCTCTGGTCGTCGATATCGCCTTTGCCATTCTGAAGCGTCAGCCACTCCGGCACCAGGTGCGTCAGATGATTTACATGCAGCCGCAGCGAGACCATGCTGCCCGGATCCCAGTTGACGTAAAACCCCCAGACGAGAGGCGCGCCTTCGACGGCTTTCGGGGCGGGGCGAAGGTGGAGGGCAGGGAATTGCGAGCGCACATACTTCACCGGCCCGCGCGGCTTCGGCAGTCGGAACGGTGCGTTGATCGGCTCGCCCCGCACAATGGCAGGCACTTCACTGATCTGCGTGACAGCCGGCAGCCCCAGCGCCGGTAACTGGGCCCCTGTGAAGGACACCAGTACCACCAGCGCGAGAAAAAGACCGAGCAGGATCAGACCTGTCCCGGCGATCCGCTGGAATCTCATCCAGCGCCGTCCTGAAGGATCGTGAAAGATGAAGGAATTTCCCGAGCCCATAGCTATTTGTGTCGCGCCGGTTTTTCGAAGTGCTGGTAGTCCTGCCGGTCGGGCCATTGGCCGCCCCAGGTCCATCCGGCTTTTTCAAACTCGCGCACAGCGAAGCCGTCTTTCAGGATTGAACCGGGAACGTCCTTAGTGCGGTCCAGATACCTGCGGCCCTGCGGCGGGAGGACCTTGTCGCCTTTCACATAAGGATTCGTCAGCGGGTTGATGTCGATGGCCCGGCCCCAGCTATGGTTGGAGAAAACGCCCGGTTTCCCGGTGGCATCGCGGCAATTAAATCCGGACGTGTTATTGGCAGCCATGGAAGCTTCGTCATCGCCGCCGTAGTCTTCTATCGGGGTCATCCGCTCAATCCGGAATCCGTGCCGGTACAGCGCTTCGAAATGCCGCACGACTTCGTTGGCCAGTTCGCGATTCACGACGAGCGTACCGAGGCGGGTATGGTTTTCGAAATCGTGGAAGCTTAACGTGAGCTGGCGAAGATCTTCCGGCCCCACGGGACATCCCGGATGCCATGTGGTCTTCCGGATCTTTTCGAGCAGATCCGCGGGCACGGGGTCGTTCCGGAAGACAGGCGAACGCGCGCCGGACAACAAAGCCGGGGCGCATAAGAGCGCCGCGACAAATAAATACGCCCCGCTGTTTCTGAAGACGCCTGTGCGCGGCTTCAGTCGAGCGGCGAGGTACCAGACAATCAGCAGATTCACTGCCGTCACTCCCACTTTCAGCCAGGTGAAGCGGTGGAAAATTTCGTATATTTCGAGCGGAATAAACAGACTTGTGCTGACCAGCGTCATGTATTCCGCCCAGCGCTTTCGCGCCAGCAGACCCATGGCTTCCGTCAGAAAGATCCCAGCGTAGATAAACGTGCCGACGCTGAGTTCCTTCAGCTGCTTTGGGGTCACCCTGAAAATTCTGGCGAGCGCGCGGTGTACGAATCGATTATCGGGGTCGACCCGCAGCACCTCGACCCAGTGCTGCGCCACGCTTGCCACATCCCTGTGCAGCAAACGAAGCAGGCCGATGCCGAGAATCAGCAGACTCAGGCCCTTGAACAGCTTGAACAGGCCAATGAGAAAGATCCACGCATCGCGCCTGGCTCCGCTCCGTTTTGACGGCATTCTGTCCAGATTATTGCGCGTGGCCGATTGCGCAAAGCCGCGCGCGAGCTTCCCGAACCAGTTTTTCAGCCAATACAGCAGTGGAAGCGGTGGCGGTCAGGTGCCCCATCTTGCGGCCGGGCCGCGGCTCCGATTTGCCGTAAAGATGCAGCTTCACTTCCGGCAGGGCCAGCGCCGCCTGCCAGCGCGGTTCGTCGTCTTGCCAGACATCGCCCAGAAGATTCGCCATTGCGGCGGGGCGCAGCATTTCCGTGCTCCCCAGGGGCAGCCCGCATACGGATCGCAACTGCTGCTCGAACTGGCTTGTGATGCAGGCGTCGATCGTCAGATGCCCCGAGTTGTGCGGACGCGGCGCCAGTTCATTGATCAACAGTTTTCCGTCGCGCCGCAGAAAAAACTCCACGCACAGGACGCCCGTAACATCCAGCTTCTCCAGAATCCCGCGCGTAATTGCGACAGCTTCCTTCGCGACCCCGGGTCCAAAGGGAGCCGGCGCGAATGAAACATCCAGAATACCCGCGACATGGTGATTGCAGGCCGGCGCATAAAACATGCACTGGCCGTCGGCTCCGCGCGCGGCCACCACGGATAATTCCGCCTCGAAATCCACCACTGCTTCGAGCACGGCTTCCTGCCGCCCCATCGACTTCCAGGCGCCTTCCGCTTCCGCCAGTGTGCGGACCCGGAATTGGCCCTTGCCGTCATACCCGAAGCCCGCGGTCTTCAGGATTGCCGGGCCGAAATCCGGCATCACGCGCCGAAGATCGGCTAATTCGCGGACAGGCTCGAAGCGTGTGATCGGAAAACCGTTATCGTGGAGAAAAGTCTTTTCGAGAAGCCTGTGCTGCGTGGTGTGCAAAACGCTGCCGGCGGGCCGCACCATAGTGCATTCGGCCGCTGCCTGGGCTGTTGGCGCGGGCACATTCTCGAATTCGAACGTCACAACATCCACGCCCGAAGCAAACTCGCGAACCCGATCCAGATCTTCGTATGGCGCGTCGATTTCCACGTCCGCGATCTGCCCCGTCGGCGAATCCCGGTCCGGCGAATAGGTGTGGACCCGGTAACCCATGCGGCGCGCCGAGATCGCAAACATGCGCCCCAGTTGCCCGCTGCCGAGCACACCGATAGTCGCGCCTGGAAGCACTGTTTTCAAAATATGTTCAACCGAGAGGCTCGTCGAGAACCCTGCGCTTCTGCTGCTCCCGGAACGCCCTCAGCTTCTCGCGCAGAGGCCGTCGTTTGTTCCCGAGTATGGAGATCGCCAGCAGCGCCGCATTTTTGGCGCCCGCCGTCCCGATCGCCAGGGTGGCAACGGGCACTCCGGCCGGCATCTGCACAATCGAGAGGAGGGAATCGAGACCCTTCAGCGCTTTACTTTCGACAGGCACGCCGAGCACCGGCAGAATCGTATGCGCCGCAGTCATGCCGGGCAGATGAGCAGCCCCGCCGGCGCCGGCGATAATGACTTCGATGCCACGGCTTTCGGCCGTGCTCGCCGCTTCCGCCATCAGTTCGGGCGTACGGTGTGCTGAAACAACCCGGCATTCGTGCGGGACGCCGAATTCATGCAGCGTCTCGCTCGCCACCCGCATCGTCTCCCAGTCCGACTTGCTGCCCATGATGATAGAGACCACAGGCGGCAGGGCGGACGAGGTCGGCTTACTGGCCTTGCGCGAGCGTGAAGCCCTGCTGGCCATCGAATGTCCGCAATGTTTCGGTTTTCACAATGTCATACCCCGCGGCTATGACTTTTTGATAGAGCGCCGCGATCTGCGCATGGGTCACCGCCTGGCTGGAGTGGTCGCCAATGGGCTGGAAGCGGCAGCGGTAGCTGTCGGTCACGAAAGTTTCCGACATGCCGCCTGGCCATACGATGGTCCCGCGGTTATCCACCATTCTGAGCTTCACGCCTTCGTGCTCGATCTTATTGAGCGCCTCGCCGAACTCCTTCGGGTTCCTGCCATTCGAACCCATATACAGATCGACGCCGACGATTTCGATTTTTTCGAATTTGCGCGCCGGGTTGGGCGCCCATTCTCTGCGTTTAGAAGCGGCGCCCGCGTAAGAAACGGGCGTCAGCTTCTCCGGCTTTTTCCCCATCCGCGCAATGACGGCCTGCGCGAACTCCTTCGTCCCGACCTTCTGTCTGCTCACGCTCTCTTCGTAAATGTCGTAGGTATGAATTCCGTCTTCGAGAGTGCGCAGCCATGCGTTGTGTACCCGCTCCGCCGCTTCCCATTGACCGATGTGAACCAGCATCATGACGCCGCCGAGCAGCAGCCCGGATGGGTTCGCCAGATTCTGTCCCGCGCGCCGGGGCGCCGAGCCGTGGATCGCTTCGAACATCGAAGCCGAGACTCCCACGTTGGCCGAGCCTGCCAGGCCCACTGAACCCGCAATCTGCGCCGCCACATCCGACAGCACATCGCCATAGAGATTCGGCATTACGATCACATCGAAAGCGGTCGGCGTATCGGCAAGCTTGGCAGCCCCGATGTCGACGATCCAGTGCTCTTTCTCGATGTCCGGATACTCCGCGCCGATCTCGTCGTAGATCTTATGGAAGAGACCGTCGGTCATCTTCATGATGTTGTCCTTCGTGAAACAGGTGACCTTCTTCCGGCCATTCTGTTTCGCATACTCGAAGGCGAACCGCACAATTTTTTCGGTCCCCGGGCGCGAGATCAGCTTCAGGCATTCCATCACGTCGCTCGAAAGCTGATACTCGATGCCCGCGTAGAGGTCTTCCTCGTTCTCGCGGACAATGACCACGTTCATGCCCGGATGTTTGGTATCCACGTAAGGCGCATATGCCACGCACGGCCGAATGTTCGCGTAAAGACCCAGGCGTTTACGCGCCGTTACATTCAGGCTCTTGAACCCGCCGCCCTGCGGAGTCGTAATCGGAGCTTTATAGAAGATTTTGGTGCGGCGCAGCGACTCCCACGAACTCGGGTCGATGCCCGCCGTATTGCCACGCAGATAAACCTTCTCGCCAATTTCAATGGTTTCGATGTCGAGCGCCGCGCCGGCTTCCTGAATAATTTGCAGGGAGGCCTGCATGATTTCAGGTCCGATGCCGTCGCCATGCGCAACTGTAATGGGTGTTTTTGAGCTCATTGGAACCGACTATCATAGCAGCGCTCCGAATGCGCAGGGAAATCAATGGGTTGTTTAAAGCATTGCCGCAAATTTTCGGAATAAATTTGCCTGCCGCTCATCTGAAAAAAACTGATTTTCCGGATGCCACTGCACCCCGATGACGAAGCGCTTGTCGGGACGTTCCACCGCTTCGATCACCCGGTCCCCGGGATCCCGGGCGCTCACCACCAGACCCTCACCTACCCTGTCGATCGCCTGATGGTGCCGCGAATTCACGTCCTGAATCAGGGAGATCCCCGCGATTTCCGCCAGCTTTGTGCCCGGGGCGATCTGTATCTTGTGTACAGGCAAGGCGCGGTCGGGTGTGCGCCGGCGGTGCCGGTCCGTCGAAGCGAGGTGTTGAATCAGCGTGCCCCCATGCTGGACGTTGAGGATCTGGGCGCCGCGGCAGATGGCAAGCAAAGGAATATCGAAATCAAGTGCCTGTCGAATGAGCTCAATCTCCAGTGCGTCGCGCGCATCGTCCGAAGTTTCGGTGTCGGGATGCCGGCTCGCTCCGTAGCGCGCCGGGTTCACATCGGATCCGCCCATCAGCAGCAAACCTGGAAAAGCGGAGGGAATTTTATCCCCGGGAGCAATCAAAACAGGTTCAATACCGGCCGCCTGGAGAGCCTCCTCGTAAGGAGTCGAATTGTCAGGCTTCCAGTCGTCCGGTGAACCGCAAACAGCGAGGACCTGCTTCATTCAGTTGAAACCCAGTTTCCCACGAGCAAAAGACCTGTTTAAGGAAGTGACTTATTGAGCCGGTTTATCGGCAATTCGTACAGGAGTACCCGATACCAGAGAATCCGGTGGATTGATAATCAGATTTTCATCCGGCTTCAGCCCCGCGACCACTTCGAGCGAATCGCCGAAATCATGGTCCACCTGAAAAGGCGTCAGCAGGGCCTTGCCGTCGCGCACCACCGCGGCGCGCAATCCCTCGGCGCGAAACAGCACGGTATTGACCGGGATCGTCATGGCACTGACCGAACTGCCTGTCAGGTTCATGTGCACGGAAACGTAGGCGCCGGGCAGCAGATCGCCGTTCGCGTTGTTCACATCCACTTCGACCAGCAGGGTCCGCGAGGCTGGGTCGATCGCATGGGAATTCCGCACAATTATTCCGGTAAAGGCCCTGCCGGGGAACTCGGACAGGGTCAGCGTTACGGTGGACCCGTTAACGGCGGCTCTTTCATATTCCTCCGGCACATTGACAAAGATCCGCAGCCGGCTGGTGGACGAGATATGAAAAAGTTCTTTACCTGTGCCGCCCGCGCCCGCATCGATCAGCGCGCCCACGTCCGTGTTGCGCGCGGTGATCACGCCATCGAAAGGCGCGACGATTTTCTGGTAGCGCTGGAGCTCTTCGAGGCGCTTCACATTCGCAGCGGCGGATTCGGCGATCGACTTCTTCGAGTTCATGTCAGCCACGGAATTGTCGACGTCCTGCCGTGCCACTGCGCCTTTTTGCAAGAGCGCGCTGTAGCGTCCAGCCGTAGTCTGCGACAATGTGAAATTCGTTTGCGCCGTCTGCAACTCGGATCTCGCCTGCATCAGTTGCTGGTCCACCTCCGGCGCTTCAATCTCCGCCAGCAGCTGTCCCGCCCGGACTTTCGTGCCGATATCCGCATACCACTTCCTGAGATAGCCACTGGTTCGCGAATAGATCGGCGCATCGATCAAAGGCTGCGTGTTCCCGGGCAGGTTCAGTTGATGAGCCTGTGTTGAGAGCTTCGGGTGGACAACGGATACCGTCAATACAGACGACCGATGGGTTTCCTGAACCAGAGCGTTTTCGGTGGAAACACGCCGGTGAATCCCCTTGTAAACAAACCAGCCGATGGCGCCCAGCACGAGCAGCAGTACTGCAAGGAAGAGGAATCCAACCCCATGCCGCTGCTGGTTGTCCTGTTGGTTGTTCTGAAGATGCGTGTTGCCTCCCTGCCTTGTCCCCGAATGCTCCTGAACTTTCATGATGTTTACCGGTGTGCGGGCTGCAGTCTGCTCTCCGCCGGGGGCTGCGAGCCTTTATTCCTGCGCAGGTTATGGATCAGGCTGAACACGGCCGGAACAAAAAACAGTGTCGCCACCGTCGCGCAGAGCAAGCCGCCTATCACGGCGCGCCCCAGCGGCGCGTTCTGTTCGCCGCCTTCGCCCAGCCCGAGCGCCATTGGGATCATACCTGTAATCATCGCCAATGCGGTCATAAGAACCGGACGAAACCGCGTGAAGCCGGCTTCGATCGCCGCTTCGAGCGCGTCATTGTGGTGTTCCAGCCGTTCCTTCGCGAATGAAATCACCAGAATGCTGTTTGCCGTCGCCACTCCCATGCACATGATGGAACCTATCAGCGCAGGCACGCTCAGATGAGTATTCGTGAGAAAGAGAAACAGCACGATTCCCGTCAGCGCCGCAGGAAGAGCGCTTATAATGATCAGCGGATCCAGCCACGACTGGAAATTAACCACGATCAGCAGATAGACCAGAATGATCGCCACCCCGAGCCCGGCCGCCAGCCCGATATAAGACGTCCGCATCGTTTGCAGCTGGCCTCGCAGAATGACATCCGAACCGCGCGGCAGATTTTTGCGCGCCGCATTCACGATGCGCGTCACATCGCTGCCCACCGCCCCGAGATCGCGGCCTTCCACGGAACCGAAGATGTCGATCACGCGCTTGTGGTTGTAGTGATTGACCGCAGCCATCCCCGAGCTGCGCGATATGGTGCTCACGTCCCCAAGAATTTCGGATCGCGAGGCGCCCGACCCCGTGATCGGAACGTTCTGCAGATCCTGAAGCGACTGAATCGTATATTGCGGGGACTGCGTGATTACGTTGTAAAGCACGCCGCTCCGCTGGTTGAGGAAATAAGTAGGCGTCTCCTGACCGCTGCCGCTCAGTGAGACCAACAGACTGTTCGAGACATCCCGCTCCGTGATGCCGGCGTACCCGGCCTTGGTCCTGTCGACCGCCACTTCGAGTTTCGGCTGGTCGAACGGTTGCTGAATCCGTGAATCCACAATCCCCGGCACCTGCCGGATCTGCGGCAGAATCTGGTCGGCAAATTCACGATTGCCCTCCATATCCGCGCCCACCACCTGCACGTCGATGGGCGCCGGCAGTCCGAAATTGAGAATCTGCGTCACCATATCCGCCGGCAGGAAATAGAACATCGTATCCGGATATTCACGGGTCAGCCGGGACCGCAATGTCGCGACCCATTGCTGTGTCGGCTTATGGTTCTCTTTCAGCGATACCAGAATATTGCCGTCTGCCGAGCCCACAAGACCGCTGTTGTCGTACATCGTATTGATGCGGCTCTGCGGCAAGCCGATATTGTCCACAATGCTGTCCAGTTCGCGGGCAGGGATAGTGGCCCGAATCGTCTGGTCAATCAAATCGTTGAGCCGCGCCGTCTCTTCAATCCGGGTTCCTGTCTTCGTGCGGAAGTGGAGCCGGAGCTGGCCGTTATCGCTTGAAGGAAAGAAGTCCTGTCCCAGCCACGGAAACAGAAAGAAGCCGCACGCGCAGAGCGCCAGAAACGCCGGCACGAAGATGAAGCGCCGGTAGATGAAAGTCGTCAACAGTATTTGGTATTTCAGGCGCAGGCGCTCGAACCCGCGCTGAAAAAGCGTAAAAGGATTGCGCGCTGGCGTCTCACCCGATCCATGCTGTTTTACCCGCAACAGGTACATCGCCATTGTCGGCACCAGTGTGCGCGAAAAAACGTACGAGGCCAGCATGGCGAACACCACCGCTTCGGCCAGCGGCACAAAAAGGAATTTCGCTACGCCGCTGAGGAAGAACATGGGCAGGAACACGATACAGATGCAGAGCGTTGAAACGAGCGCCGGCATCGCGATCTGCGCGGCGCCTTCCAGAATCGCTGTATGCAGACCGTGGCCTTCCTCCAGATAGCGCTCGATATTCTCGATCGTGACTGTGGCGTCGTCCACCAAAATTCCTACCGCGAGCGCCAGGCCGCCGAGCGTCATGATGTTGATCGTCTGGTGAATGGCGCTCAACGCGCAGATAGATACCAGAATCGAAAGCGGGATCGAAATCGCGATGATCAGCGTGCTTCGCCAGCTTCCGAGAAAAATAAGGATCATGATCCCGGTCAGGCAGGCCGCGATAACCGCTTCCCGGACCACGCCGTTGATTGCCGATCTCACAAAAAACGACTGATCGGCAAGTTGCTGAACCTTCAGCGCGGGCGGCAGCGTCTTCCCGATCGAGGGCAGCATATCTTTGACGCCCCGCACCACATCGAGCGTTGAAGCATCGCCATTCTTCAGGATAGTGAGCAACGACCCCCGCTGCCCGTCCAGCCGCACAATGTTTGTCTGCGGCGCAAAACCGTCCGATACCGTCGCCACATCCCTTACGTAAATAGTTGAACTCCCCACGTGTTTGATGGGGAGATCGTTTAGCTCCGCTACGGTGGGCGGCGTGGAATTCAGCTCCACATCGTATTCGAACTGCGCGATTTTCGCGGTCCCGGATGGCAATACGACATTCTGATTGCCCAGCGCCGTGACCACGTCATGGGGCGAAAGGCCTTTCGACTGCAGCAACGCCGTGTTCAGGGTTACATTCACCTGCCGCTGCTTACCGCCGTAAGGAAACGGAAGCTCTGCGCCGGGCACCGTCACCAATTGTGTCCGCACGAAAATCTGCCCCAGATCCTGCAGTTGGGATTCCGGCAGCGTCGCGCTCGATAGCGCCAGCTGCAGGATAGGGACGGTTGACGCATTGGAAACAACGATGAAGGGCGGCGAGCCCCCGGGAGGCAGACTGGGCACCTGAGACGCCGAGATGGATGTCAGTTCGGCATTCGCCGCATCCACACTGGCTCCCGGCTGCAGAAATACTTTGATAATCGACCTGCCCTTCAGCGATATCGATTCAATATGCTCGATGTTGCTGACCGTGGTTGTCATGTTGCGCTCGATGTTGGTCGTGATCCTGCCTTCCATGTCCTCGGCGCTAAGCCCCGCGAAGCTCCAGATGGTCGCGATGACGGGGATATCGATATTGGGGAAAATATCCGTTGGCGTACGGGAAATGACCAGAGGGCTGACCAGCAGGATCAGCAAAGCCAGCACAATAAACGTATAGGGACGAGACAGCGCGATTCGGACGATCCACATGACTTTGTTTAGAGGAGAGGCAACTCCATTTACCTCGATTGAGATACGACACCGGAAAGTAGCGAATAGTTACCTGCTGCCGCAATCTCCGAAAGCGAAAACCGTGAATGTGGTGGGCCCTGCAGGACTTGAACCTGCAACCAACGGATTATGAGTCCGCTGCTCTAACCATTGAGCTAAGGGCCCAAACTATTTATTTACATTAGTTTATATCGGTTGCTGGAAATTCACCCAGACCGATTGTAACTATTTTTGTAACCATCGAGTGCATTATTGCCCCCGGTCAAGAAGCGGATAGCGCAACGTCCAACTATCACTCTCCGCTCGGTGAATACCATAAGCCTGAAGTATAACCGTTTGGGTCCGCCGCGGCGTACAGGTGTGAGCTCACAATAGCCTCTGTCTTCCGACTCGTAGACCCGGCCATTTAATGGGCTCGCAATACACACCGCGAGTTACGCACGATCGGCAATCACTTCAGACGCGGAGTAACCCTTCGTCGTATTGTGCCAGTGCAACAAATCGCAGTCGGCCATCAAAGACAGAGCCGTTGCCAGTCGATCCGGCGTCACGAGGGGCTCCAACCCAATCGCAAGCTGGTGAGGATGAGTCTCCTCCGCAAGGGTTCTGATGGCCCGGCCATCCGGGTCATGGTACGGCGAAAGCACAGTCAATCGTTCTATCGGACCGCGAGGCTCCAGCAGGATTTTGACTTGATCGATTATTGGCCTGTCTACGCTGTGGACAAGCCACGCCGACCGGTCCGGTTCACTTGGGGCATTCCCCGCTGCCACGAACGCACAGTTGGCAAAAATGTCCATCCACTTCGGTTCCGGACATTGCAGATCCGTGCGTCGGCGCAAGGCGTTTAGGAAGCCCCCAAACTCACGGAACACATCGGGCGACGCCTCGGGTGAGAGCAAATCCAGCACTTCAAGGTTTCTGCCATATCCGCCAAATGTGAGATTGCCGCTTCCGATGGCGAGTAAATCACCATCCGGGCCTTCCAGATAACAACACTTTGGGTGGAACACGCCTCGTGTCAGTGCAACGGGGACCAGGTGATACT
>JALYHT010000156.1 GCA_030776225.1 Acidobacteriota bacterium
GACTTCTGGCTGAGTGGACCCGCTCCCAGGGGGTGCTTAACGATATGCTCCTCGCTTTGAAGGCACGTGATCCCGATGAAGAAGGCGTCACACTGCCTTTACTCAAAGACGAAGCGCACACCAGCGCGGATTTGGCGCGGCTGAGGTTCGAGGTTCATTTATCCACTCACCCGCGCCGTCAACCCTGATCCCGCCCTTCGTCAACGCCGCGGGGAGCCACGATCTTAAAGAACGTGCTACGGTGAAAATATCCCGATGCACATTCCCGACGGCTTCCTGAGCATTCCGGTCTGGGGCACACTGGATGCGGTTGCGGCGCCGGCGGTCGTGTATATCGCGCGCCGCGCGCAACGCGAATTCGACCACCACAAAGTGCCCCTGATGGGCGTGATGGGCGCATTTATCTTTGCCGCGCAGATGATCAATTTCCCCGTCGGCAACGGTACCAGCGGACATCTCGTCGGCGGCGCTCTTCTCTCATTCACGCTGGGGCCGGCTGCCGCTTCCATTGTGATGACCGCGATTCTCGCCACGCAGGCCCTTGTATTTCAGGATGGCGGCCTGCTCGCGCTCGGCGCTAATGTCTTCAACATGGCTATTGCGGGCGTCGTCGCCGGTTATCTACCCTATGTACTGCTGCGCGGACGGAGGTCCGGCATCTTCCTCGGCGGCATGTTCTCACTGCTCGCCAGCGCGGCCCTGGCGCTCGGGGAACTGCTGCGCTCCGGCGTGAAAATGCCGCCCGCAATCCTGGGTATTTCGGCCGGCTTGTTTCTGATCTCCGCCCTCATCGAAGGCGCTATCACGCTTGCCGTGATGCAGGCGCTCGAAAGAATTCAACCCGGCTTCGTTCTGCGCCCCCGGCGATTAACCGTTGCGCTCCGCCGCACCCTCGCCGGCGCTTCTCTCGTGCTCGCGGCTGCCGGCGTTTTCCTCGCTTCGACGAAGCCCGATGGCATTGGGAAACTCGCGCTCCAGACCGGCATAGCGGCCCACGCCAGAAATCTGCTGACTTCTCCTCTGGCCGAATACAAAGTCCAGCTCATCGCCTCGCCGTTTCTCGCAAAATCGGTTGCGGGGCTGGCCGGCATGGTCATCGTCTACGCCCTCTGCTTCGCGCTGAGCCGGGCGCTTGCCGCTTCCCGGCCCGCTCTCGGACGGGAAGGCGCATAGTTGCGCCACGCGCGCATCGAGCGCTGGAGCCAGGGCCGCAGTTCACTCCACAGGCGTCATGCCGCCGCCAAAATCCCCGCAGCGCTCGTTCTGCTGATCTCGATTGCGACTCTCGAACACCGCGCCTCCGCCGCCTGCGGGCTTTACGCCCTGCTGCTGATCGCCATAACCGCCGCGGCAGGCCTTCCGCTCAAAGCCATCCTCCTCTCCGCGGCGGCCGTGCTGCCCTTCGCCTTCTGCTTCGCCCTCGTTACGGCCCTGGCCGGCGATCCCGATCGCGCGCTCCTGCTGCTGACGCGCGCATGGCTCTCGTCTCTCACAGCCCTGCTGTTAATCGCGACGACGCCGATGCCCAGCCTCATCGCCGGCCTCGAATTCCTTCATGCTCCCCGGTTCCTGCTGCAGGTGATGCAGTTTCTATATCGCTACCTGGTCGTGCTGATGGAAGAAGGGGGCGCGATGCGCCAGGCGAGCGCTGCGCGCGGCGGATCCCCCGGCGCCCTGCTTTTCCGCCACTCCGCCGCGGCTGCGGGAGTGCTCTTCGCCCGCGCTTATGCGCGCGCGCAGGCTATCCATCGCGCGATGCTTTCACGCGGCTTTGAAAGCCATATGCCAGTCTCCGCCTCCAGTACGTTTCGCGCAGGGGACATGCGCTTTCTCGCCATGGCGATCGTCATCGTTGTCGCAGTGCGGTTGATCCCGTAAGTCATGGGAGGGATGGTTGAGGTCCGCAATCTTCATTTCACCTATGAAGACGGCACCCGCGCGCTCGATGGCATAGACTTCGATCTCGCCCGTGACGCCACTGTCGCTTTACTGGGCGCGAACGGCAGCGGAAAAACCACCTTCGTGCACCACCTGAATGGCATTCTGCGCGGCTCAGGCTCGGTTGTGATCGACGGCCTTCCCTTAACCGAATCCAATTTGCGCGAAATCCGGCGCCGCGTGGGACTCGTGTTTCAGGATTCCGACAACCAGCTCTTCATGCCCACCGTACTCGACGACGCCGCCTTCGGCCCGCTCGCGGCCGGTGTCCCCGCGGCCGAATCCCTGGAACGCGCCCGCGCCGCGCTGGACCGCGTGGGCCTGCTCCCGATCGCCGGTAAGTCTCCCTGGCACCTCAGCGCCGGTGAAAAGAAACGCGCCGCCATCGCGGGCATTCTGGCAACGGAAGCCCGCCTGCTGGTGCTCGATGAACCGACCACTTTCCTCGACCCCCCGGCACAACGCAGTCTGGCGGCTCTTCTCGAGAGCCTGCCGCAGGCTAAAATTCTGGTAACCCACGACACCGCTTTCGCGCGATGCCTCACGGACGACGCGGCTTTCTTCAGAAACGGAAACATTGCCGCACGCGGTCCGGTTGTGGAAATCGCGGAGCGCTTCGGCTGGATGAAATAGTTGCATTTCCTGATTCAGAGAATAATCCGTTGAAAGGTCAGATGAAAGGCTTTTGGGCCGTGACCGTCCGGGCAACTGGCGCGTGATTTTCCGTTTCGATGATGGCGCTACGGACGTAGATTATGTCGATTACCACTGAAAGGAACCAGACCATGACCATGAAAATCCACCACATCCCGGAGGCATCGTTTTGCGTCAGTGCATCGAGCCTTTAGGGGTAAGCATCACGGACGCCTCCACCGCCCTTGGAGTGACGCGCAACACGCTTTCCGAACTTGTCAACGAAAGGCGCGGCATATCGCCGGAAATGGCCGTCAGGCTGTCCAAAGTTTTCGGCGGTACCGAGGAAGGCTGGCTTGTGCAACAGGCACAGTACGACCTT
>JALYHT010000157.1 GCA_030776225.1 Acidobacteriota bacterium
CACTCATTCTGGGGCACTTGAGCGAGCACAACAATCATCCCGAGATTGTTCGGATGGGCGCTGAACAATCGCTGTTACGGCGGGGCCTTTCGCCACGCCTTGTTATTGCGGAACAAAAGAAACAAACCGAGGTTTTTGCGTATTGATTCCCCGTTATACGCGTCCCGAGATGGGCGCCGTGTGGAGCGATCAGAATAAGTTCCGGCAGTGGCTGGAGGTGGAACTTGCCGCCTCCGAGACGCTGGCCGAACTGGGCGTGGTTCCCAAAGAAGATGCTGTGCTGCTGCGGAAGCACGCCTCGTTCGAGGTACCGCGCATTTTTGAAATCGAAAACCAGACCCGGCACGACGTAATTGCGTTTACCACGGCGGTGGCGGAATCGATGGCGGCGGCGGGGCACACGGGCCCCTCGCGCTGGTTCCACTACGGCATGACCTCGAACGACGTGGTGGATACGGCGCAGGCTTTGCAGCTCCGGCAGGCCGCGCAGATTCTTTTGGCGGGGGTGGCGAAGCTGCGGGCGGTGCTGAAGCGCCGCGCTCTCGAATTTCAGCACACGGTCCAGATCGGGCGGACGCACGGCGTGCACGCGGAGCCGATAACATTTGGCCTGAAACTCGCCATCTGGTATGAGGAAGCCGGGCGCAATCAAAGACGGCTGGAGTCGGCCGCGGAAGATCTGCGCGTGGGCAAGATTTCCGGCGCGGTGGGGACATTCGCGCATATCGGGCCCGATGTGGAAGAAAAGATCTGTGAACGGCTCGGATTGGCCCCGGCGCCGGTGGCATCGCAGGTGATCCAGCGCGACCGGCACGCCTGGTTTGTGGCGGCGCTCGCCACGCTGACCGCCGGTCTCGAAAAGATTGCGCTCGAAGTCCGGCACCTGCAGCGAACGGAAGTGCGGGAGGCATCCGAGTATTTCGCGCGGGGACAGAAGGGCTCTTCCGCGATGCCGCACAAGAAGAACCCGATTACCAGCGAGCAGATCTGCGGGCTGGCCCGGGTGGTGCGCGGGAATGCCCAGGCGGCGTTCGAGGATATCGCGCTGTGGCACGAGCGCGACATCTCGCATTCTTCCGTCGAGCGGATTATCCTGCCGGATTCGACGATCCTGACGGATTATCTGCTGGAGAAGACGACGAGCCTGGTGGACAGGATGTTTGTCTACCCGGAGCGCATGCGCCGCAATCTGGATCTCACGAAAGGGCTGGTGTTTTCGGGCCAGTTACTGCTGGATCTGGCCGCGGCGGGTATGCTGCGGGAACAGGCGTATACGAAGGTGCAGACTTACGCCATGGAGGCGTGGGATAACGACGGCGATTTTCGCGCGGCGATTGAGGCGGATCCGGAGATTGCGGGACTGCTGAGCCGGGAACAGCTGGCCGAAACGTTCTCGCTTGAGCGGCAACTGAAGTATGTGGACGCGATTTTCGCGCGCGTATTCGGCGCGCCTGGCGCCAGTCTCCCCTCCCGGCAATAAGTGAACTGAATCCGCGCTCACACTGGCAGCCTGCGGATTGTCAGTTTTCGGACAATGCTCTTCTTCGACAGTGCTACATTCGGGTTGTGCTATCGATATTTCACTTTTCAGACGGAAAACAGCATTGAAGCGGGCCGTGGTTTCGGGAGCCGCGGGTTTCGTCGGTTCGCACATGTGCGATCGTCTTCTCGCGGAGGGAATAGAGGTCGTTGCGCTCGACAATCTGCTGACGGGCGATGAACGTAACATCGCCCATCTGAGCGGCAACCGCAGCTTCCAGTTCCGCATGCAGGACGTGACGGCGCCGTTCGACATCGAAGGCGATGTTGCCTTTGTCCTCCACATGGCTTCGCCGGCCAGCCCGAAAGACTACCTGATATATCCCATCGAAACCATGGACGTGGGTTCGATCGGGACGCGGAACATGCTGGAACTGGCGCACAAAAAAGAAGCGAAGTTCCTTGTCACATCGACCTCGGAAAGTTACGGCGATCCCAGTGTGCACCCTCAGGTGGAGACGTACTGGGGCAACGTGAATCCGGTGGGGCCGCGGTCGTGTTACGACGAAAGCAAGCGGTTCGCCGAAGCCCTGACCATGGCTTATCACCGCGCCCGTGGCGTCCGGACCAGTATTGCGCGGATTTTCAACACGTATGGGCCGCGCATGAAGCTGAACGACGGGCGCGTAGTGCCGGCCTTCATGGATCAGGCGCTGAAGGGCGACCCGATTACGATTTTCGGCGATGGCTCGCAGACGCGCAGCTTCTGTTATGTCAGCGATCTGGTGGATGGACTTTACCGGCTGCTGCTTTCGACCGAGGAGTATCCGGTGAACCTGGGCAATCCGCACGAGATGACCATCGCGGAGTTCGCGAATCTGATTCGGGACATGACCGGCAGCCGCGCGGCGCTGGTCTATCGGGACCTGCCGCAGGACGACCCGAAGCAGAGGAAGCCCGACATCACCAAAGCCCGGGCGCTTCTCGGGTGGAATCCGGTGGTGGGATTTGAAGAAGGGATGAATCTGACGGTGCAGTATTTCCGCGGAGTACATGCGCGGGCGGCGGTTGCGACCGGGGTTTCGGGCGGGCAATAAAAAAGGCGGGCCCGAAAGGCCCGCCGTCATTCTCCCACCAGAGAAAATGAAACTGTTTATTCTTTGCCCGTTTTCAGCTTTTCGCGCTGTTCGCGAAGAACCGCCTTACGGCTCAGCTTGATTTTGTTGCCTTCGAGACCGAGGACTTTGACCAGAATCTGATCGTCCTCCTTCAGTTCGTCGCGAACTTCCTTCACGCGGTTCTCGGCGATTTCGCTGATGTGCAGCAAACCGTCGGTGCCGGGGAAGATTTCAACGAACGCGCCGAAATCAACGATGCGCACCACTTTGCCGAGATAGGTTTTGCCCACTTCGGCGGTGGCAGTGAGGTCGCCGATGATCTGCAGCGCCTTCTTCGCGGCTTCGGGATCGTTGGATGCGACGTGAACCGTGCCATCGTCCTCGACGTCGATTTTGACGCCAGTCTGTTCGATGATGCCGCGGATCACTTTGCCGCCCGGTCCGATGACGTCTCGGATCTTGTCCTGCGGAATCTTGACCGTGTAAATACGCGGCGCATACGGGGACATATCCGTACGGGTGTCAGCAAGGATCCCGCTCATCTTATCAAGGATGAAGAGCCGCCCCCGCCTCGCCTGTTCGAGCGCTTCTTTCATAAGCGCCGTAGTGACGTTGGGGACTTTGATATCCATCTGGAGGGCAGTGATGCCCTCTTTGGTCCCGGCGACTTTGAAATCCATATCGCCGTAGTGATCTTCGGCGCCGGCAATATCGCTCAGGATGGCGTATTTATCGCCTTCCTTCACGAGGCCCATGGCCACGCCGCCTACGGGCGCCGCCAGCGGTACGCCGGCATCCATCAGGGCAAGGCTCGCGCCGCAGACAGTCGCCATGGAGCTGGAACCGTTCGATTCCAGGATGTCGCTGACCACGCGGAGCGTGTAGGGGAATTTCGCTTCATCGGGAAGCACGGCGGAAATGGCGCGTTCAGCCAGAGCTCCGTGGCCGATTTCGCGGCGGCCGGGGCCACGCATGAAGCCCACTTCGCCGACGCTGAACGGCGGGAAATTGTAGTGCAGCATGAAGCGCTTGAAGGTCTCGCCCGGCTCCAGCATTTCGACGCGCTGTTCATCGTCTTTCGTGCCGAGCGTGGCCGTTACCAGCGCCTGCGTTTCGCCACGGGTGAAGATAGCGGAGCCGTGGGTGCGCGGCAGGGCTCCCACTTCGCCCCAGATATCGCGGATTTCGTCGAAGGCGCGGCCATCGGGACGGCGGCGGTTATCCAGCATTTCATCGCGGAACACGCGTTCCTTGAGGCTCTTGAAAACCTTGTCCGCTTCATCCTTGTGCTCGTCGCCGGCTTCTTCGACGACTTTGTCGTGCAGGGCATCGACGCGCGCGTAGCTTTCGAGCTTTTCGTACTTGCGGGTATCGAGAGCGTCGATCAGTTCGGCGCGGATCTTCTTATCGATGGAAGCCACGAGCGAGGCATCGAGCTCTTTGGGGGTAAAAGTTTTTTTCGTTTTGCCGGCTGCCGCGACGAGCTGCTTCAGCACTTCGATAATTTTCCTGCAGGATTCGTGCCCGTGTTCGAGGGCGCCCAGAACTTCTTCTTCGGAAACCTGCTGCGCGCCCGCTTCCACCATCACAATGCCCTGATCGCTGCCAGCCACAATCATGTTGAGTTTGGAGGCGCGGGTTTCCGTGTAGGTGGGGTTCGCGACGTATTTGCCGTCGACGATACCGACGCGTACGGCGCTGACGAGGTGGTGGAACGGAATGTCTGAAATGGCGAGAGCCGCGCCCGCGCCGACGATGCCGAGAACGCCCGGATCGTGTTCGGGGTCAGCCGAGAGAACCATCGCGATGATCTGGGTTTCGGTCAGATAGCCCTCGGGGAAGAGAGGGCGCATGGGGCGGTCGATCATGCGGCTGGTGAGGGTTTCCTTTTCGGACATTCTCCCTTCGCGCTTGATGTAACCGCCGGGAATTTTGCCTGCCGCATAGGTGTACTCGCGGTAGTCGCAGGTGAGAGGGAAAAAGCTTGGGTTGGGTTTCGGTTTGGACGCGGAGGTTGCGGTTACCAGAACCACCGAATCTCCCCAGCGAACGACCACGGAACCGCCGGCCTGTTTGGCAATTTTGCCCGTCTCGATGGTCAGCTTGCGACCGTCGATATCGACTTCAAATTTGTGTACTTTCATGTGTGAGTGTTGGGTTACGTTCCCCGAACATCCTTGTCTGCCGAAATATCGGCCGAATCTATGGTTTTCCGAACGAAATGGGAGTTGACAGGAGGGAATCCGCGCAACAGCCCGCAGAGGGCCGGTTGCACAGGCCTGAGGCCGCGACACCCGGTATAAGAAGCCCGGGATAGAAACACGCTGGTCCGCAAGGGGCGAGTGTAAAACACTGCTTAGAGTAAAAACCCGGCTTGACTAGTGGCGGATGGAAAGTTTAACGAGAACACTCTTGTAACGCTCGGGCCCGTTGACCTTGAGGTAAGTCAACAGTCTGCGGCGCTTTGCTACAAGGCTCAACAGGCCTCGGCGCGAAGAATGATCTTTCTGGTGAGTTTTGAAATGCTGAGTCAGTTGCGTAATACGATCTGTCAACAACGCGATCTGCACTTCCGGCGACCCGGTGTCTGACTTGTGATTTTGATTCCGGGCTACAATCTGCCGCTTTGCTTCTGCCACCAATGCCATCTAAAGGTTGCTACTCCTTGTCTTCTCTTTTTCTCGTTTGTATCAGAGTCAGTGTAACACAATTCCTTTAACCGATTTTTGACGTCACGGGCGAGCCCATGTCTGAAGCTCATCATCATTTTTGCGTACATCATTAATTTAATGACATCCAGGCTTGGAGGCCGGCAGCGAGGAAATCCGGGAGCGACAGGGATACCCCCGGAAGTTCGCAGTGAGTTGTGGTGAGGCCGATGACACGCATCCCCGCGGCAAGTCCGGCTGCCACTCCAGTATAGGAATCCTCGAAAACCACGCAGTTTTCAGCCGGTACGCCGAGCGACCCGGCGACGCGAAGGTAAATTTCGGGATCGGGTTTTGCGCGCGACACCTGATGACCGTCGATCACGAGGCGGAAGTAGTGCCGCAAACCGGTGGCGTCAAGCACGAAATCCACATTGGGCTTCTCCGCGTTTGTCGCCACTCCGAGCGGAAGGTTGCGGTATCGTTCGAGAAATTCCCGGATGCCGGGCACGAGCGAGGTTTCGATGTGCGCGCGCATCATCTCGCGATAGAGCGTTTCCTTGGCTGCGCCGTGGGCGAAAACCTCGCTGTCGCAGAGATCGGTTCCCAGAAAGTCGCGGATGATTTCGTCGTTGCGCCTGCCGTACATGCGGAGTCGCATCGCTTCAGTCATCTCGACGCCGCAGCGGCGCAGGTATTCAGACCAGGCGGCGCAGTGCAGAGGATTGGAGTCGATAATGACCCCATCCATATCGAAAATCAGCGCGCGTATTTCAGGGGTGGATTTACCGAAACAAGGATTCAGCATGTTACTCAATATCGGCAGCAGGAAGCTCGCTCGTGAGCCACGAGAGATATTTGCCGGAGCCTTCGGTAACGGGCAAGGCGACGATCTCCGGGACTTCGTAGCTGTGGTTCGATTCCAGAATCGCCTGTAATTGCGAAAATAAGGCCTTTGAAGTCTTGATCAGAAGCAGCCATTCCATGGCGCTGGTAACCGCGCCATTCCAGCGGTAAAAGCTCCTGGCCGGCGCAATTACCGTGATACAGGCGGCGACTCGACGCTCAATCAGAAGGCGCGCCAGGCGCTCGGCTTCCTCCGCCGAACCGCAAGTATTGAATACTACGATTTTATCCGTCATTTCTCTGGAATATCACGTACATCCAATGGTATATTGTTTCCACAACTCGATGAAGATCTCCATCGTCAGAACAACGTATGCAGCCATCGTGTTATGCGGGATCGGTTATTCATTTGTTGAGTTGCGTGGTCCCAATGGTGTCTCCAGTCTGGTGGAGAAGCGGCGGCAGGTGCGTGAATTTGAAGCCGGCAACGAGCAACTGCACCGCGAAATAGAGCAAAAGCAGGACCGCATACAGCGTCTGCAAAGCGATCCGCGTGAGCAGGAGATTGAGATTCGGCAGCGCCTGAAATTCGCCTCCCCCAACGAGAAGGTCTATATAATAGACGACAAGAAACACTAAGACACGCATCTGCGTGACTTTTTCCCGTCATCCGGGGTGTATAAGCCCGGCTCGCTGTGAGCAAGTCCGGCATAAACAGCCCAAAAGGTCCCTGAGATGACCTACTCAATCTTTTACAGTACGAGGCATCTCGAAATCTTTTGCGGAATCCTTGCCGCGATCGCGATCTTTCCGGCGTATTTCTTTCCGGGATTGGGTTCGCGGTTTTTCCGGGCTTTTGAATGCCATGCCGGCGCGCTGGCGCGACGTCCGCGTCTGGCCTTTCTGGCGGCAACTCTGTTCCCGATGCTCGTTCGGTTGTTGTTGCTTCCGGTATTCCCGATCCCTCAGCCCCGCGTCCACGACGAATTCAGTTACCTTCTGCTCGGAGACACGCTGTCGCATGGCCGCCTCGCCAATCCGACGCCTCCCGAATGGCGGCACTTCGAGACGGAGTACGAGCTGGTTCGCCCGACTTATGCATCGCAATATCAACCGGCGCAGGGTGTGGTGCTGGCCGCGGGCCAGACCATCGCGAAGCATCCCTGGTGGGGCGTATGGTTCAGTGCGGGTCTTATGTGCGGAGCGCTTTACTGGGCGCTTGCCCCGGTTCTGCCTTTGCAATGGGCATTGTTCGGAAGCGCCGTAGCGGCATTACAGTTCGGAATTTTCGGATTCTGGATGAACAGCTATTTCGGCGGAGCCGTGGCGGCGGTGGCCGGAGCGCTGGTATTCGGCTCTCTGAACCGGCTGAAGCGGATCGCGCGCGGCAAGGAGGCAGCTGGGCTCGGCGCTCTCGCGGGATTCGGTCTTGTGATTCTGTTCGCCAGCCGGCCGGCGGAGGCGCTGCTCTGGGCCGGCGTGATCGCATGGATGGAAATTGCGCGGATTCGCCGGCAGTGGCGTTCCCGTAACGGCCCCGTTACTATCGGATCGATTGCCGCGATTCTGCTGGTAGTGCTCGCCGGCGCGGGCGGGCTGGCGTTCTATAACCAGCGCGTGACCGGCCATGCGCTCGACCTGCCCTATGCGCTTTATCGGCGGGCGTACGGGGTTCCGCAGTCTTACTGGGTGCAGCCGGCCGTGTTGGTTGCGTCTTTTTCGAATCCACAACTGGAGGCGAACTATAAAGACCAGCTTGCCTTCTGGATGCGCCGCTATTCGCCAGCCTTGCTGTGGAATTCGGAGCGGCGAAGGCTGCGGGATTTCTGGCGGTTTTTCATAGGACCGTTTCTAAGCCCCACGATACTTTTTCTGGCTTTTGCCGTTCGCCGGCGCAAGGTTTTTCCATGGATTTGCGCATCGGCGCCGTTCATCCTGGATCATGCCGCATATCACGCCTGGTACCCGCAGCAGAGCGGGTCTGAGACGGTGCTGATCGTTTACCTGCTGGTGGAGTGCTGGCGTCAGATGAGGATTGCGGGGCGGGGACGCGGGCGCGCCGTTTCGAGGCAGCTTACCGGCGCATTTGCTCTGGCCGTCTTTTTATTAAGCGCGGGCCTGACTGCCAGAGCAACGGGATCGCCTTTGCCGAGATGGGCGGGCAATATACTGGCGGGGCTGGCTCCTGAGCCGAGCGCGCGCGAACTTGCCATTCGACAGCTTGAAAATGAGCCGGGCAGGCATCTTGTCTTCGTTCATTACGGGCCTGCCCATAGCTGGTATGACGAATGGGTATTCAACGGCGCCGATCTTATGGGGTCGCGAATCGTGTTCGCGCGCGTGTGCGATCCGGTTTCCGATCTGGCGCTGACGCGGGCCCTGAGCGACCGGGATTTATGGATGGCCGATCCGGATGCGAAGACGCCGCTGAGAAGAATCCGGGCGGAGCTGCTCTCGCCGGACAAGACGGGGCGGCGTCAGTTCGATCTGAATTAGCGCAGAGTCGGCCTGTTTGATACCACCGGGACGATCCGCACTCCATAGCCCCACGCGCGTTAAAATAAAGAGAATCCTAATATATGGTTGACGTAGTCTTAGCCAAAATCTTTGGCACCCGGAACGAGCGCGAGGTCAAGGCGATGCGTCCGGTCATCGCCGCAATTAACGATCTTGAACCTTCCATCCAGAAACTTTCCGATATTGATCTGGCGGCGAAAACAATCGAATTCAAGGAACGGCTGGGGCAGGGAAGCCCTCTTGACGATCTCCTGATCGAGGCTTTCGCGGTCGTCCGCGAAACCGGCAGGCGTGTGCTGAACATGCGGCATTTCGACGTTCAGCTGATCGGCGGCATGGTGCTGCACAAAGGCCGCATCGCGGAGATGAAAACCGGCGAAGGAAAAACGCTGGTGGCGACCGCGCCTTCCTACCTGAATGCGCTCGACGGCAAGGGCGTTCACATCATCACAGTGAACGATTACCTCGCCAGACGCGACGCCGAATGGATGGGCCGCATCCACCGTTTTCTCGGCCTGACGGTCGGGACGATCGTACACGATCTCGACGATCGGGAACGGCAGGAAAACTACGGCGCCGACATCACCTACGGGACCAATAACGAGTTCGGGTTCGATTATCTGCGCGACAACATGAAGTTCAACCTCGCGAACTGCGTGCAGCGCGTGCACAATTTCGCGATTGTCGACGAAGTGGATTCGATCCTGATCGACGAAGCGCGGACGCCGCTGATCATTTCCGGCCCGAGCGAAGAGTCGAACGATAAGTATTACAAAGCGAATAAGGTTATTCCGCACCTCCAGAAGGGCGAAGTGATCGAGGGCAAAGAGCCGGGCGAGAAGTATACGACGGGCGATTACACGGTCGACGAGAAACATCGTTCGGCGGCGCTGACCGAAGAAGGCGTGCTGCATGTGGAGCGGCTGCTCGGTATCGGCAATATGTTCGAAGGCGACAACGTGGAGTGGTTCACGCACGTGCAGCAGTCGCTTAAAGCCCATGCGATTTTCCAGCGCGACAAAGATTACGTGGTTAAAGACGGGGAAGTGATCATCGTCGATGAGCACACTGGCCGTCTGATGCCGGGGCGGCGATGGAGCGACGGCCTGCACCAGGCTGTGGAAGCCAAAGAAAACGTGAAGATCGAGCGGGAGAACCAGACGCTCGCGACGATCAGTTTCCAGAATTATTTCCGGATGTACAGGAAGCTGTCCGGTATGACCGGTACGGCCGAAACGGAAGCGGCGGAATTCGAGAAGATTTACAAGCTGGAAGTGACGGAGATTCCGACCAACCGGGCGATGATCCGTATCGAAAACCAGGACGTAGTCTACAGGACCGAGGACGAGAAGTTCCGCAATGCCGCGAAGGAAATCAAAGCGTATCAGGAGCGCGGGCAGCCGGTGCTGGTGGGTACGATCTCGGTCGAAAAATCGGAACGGCTGGCGGCGCTGCTGAAAAAAAATGGCGTGAAGCACGAGGTGCTGAACGCCAAAAATCACGAGCGGGAAGCGCACATTGTGGCGCAGGCGGGCCGCAAGGGATCGGTGACGGTTTCGACCAATATGGCCGGGCGCGGTACCGATATTCTGCTGGGCGGCAATCCGGACTCGATGGCTCGGGACGCGATGAAGAAGCTGGGCAAGGATCCGGATCGCGAAGAGTTCAGGGCCGACTGGGACCGCATGCTCCAGGAGGTGAAGGCGCAGTGCGCGGTGGAGCATGACGAAGTCGTCGCGCTCGGCGGGCTGCATATCGTCGGGACGGAGCGGCACGATTCGCGGCGTATCGATAACCAGCTTCGCGGCCGAGCCGGCAGGCAGGGCGACCCCGGCAGTTCGCGTTTCTTCCTTTCACTGCAGGACGATCTGCTGCGCATTTTCGGTGGCGAGCGGATGCAGAACCTGATGCTCCGGCTCGGCATGGAAGAGGATGTGCCGATCGAGTCGAAGCTGATCACCAAGCGCATCGCGGCCGCGCAGAAGGCGGTTGAGGCGCAGAACTTCGAATCGCGTAAACATCTGCTCGAATACGACGACGTGATGAACAAGCAGCGGCAGGCCGTCTATGGCATGAGGCGGCAGTTGCTCGAAGGCGTCGACCAGAAAGAGCGCGTGCTCGAAATGACCAAAGGGGTGGTCGGCGATATGGTCGACCGCTGCTGCCCCGAAGGCGCGCATATCAGCGCGTACGATCTGCCAACGCTGCAGACGGAGATGCTGACGAAGTTCGGGGTGCGGCTCAACCCCTCGGATCTGAGCGGCATGAACGGCGATCAGGTCGATCTGGAATTATATGAGCGGGCGCAGGCGGCTTATCAGGCGAAGGAAGACCTGGTGGGGGCTTCGCTCTTGCGCGAAGCGGAGCGCAACATCATGCTGCATGTGATCGACGACCAGTGGAAAGACCACCTGCTCTCCATGGACCACCTCAAAGAGGGAATCGGGCTGCGGGGATACGGCCAGAAAGACCCGCTGGTTGAGTACAAGAAAGAATCGTACACGCTGTTTCAGGACATGATGGACCGGATCGAAGACGAGACGGTCCGGTATCTTTACTTCCTGAGGTTCGAGCAGAATCCGGGCGCGCTGCCGTTTGCGAACGAAGATTCCGAGTACGAGGAAGACGAGGCTGTCGAAGAGCAGCGCAAGCTCGAAGTGGCGCGCCAGGTGGAAGAGCAGCAGCGGATGGCGGCGCAGAGCGCGGTGCAGGGTATGACGCGCAATATCCAGAAGCAGCACCAGCGGGAGTTGAAAGAGCTTCAGTTTGCCGGCGCCAACAGCTCGGGAACGGCGAATCAGACAGTGGCGAATGGCGGTCCGAAGGTCGGGCGCAACGACCCATGCCCGTGTGGAAGCGGCAAGAAGTATAAAAAGTGTCATGGGTCGTGATGTCTGGCGCTCCGCGTTAAACTGGACAGCGGCTGTTTTAATTGCGCTGGTATTTTTGGCGGCAGGGCTGTGGAAACTGACCGATCCCATAGGCGCCGCGGCGCGGCTGGCACAGGCGAAAGTGCCGGAATCGCTGAGCGTGACGGCGGCAGTCGGGGTGGGGACGCTCGAAACGTTTACCGGTATTCTTTTGTTAATTCCGCGATTCCGGCGGTGGGGCGCTGTTCTGAGCACGCTCCTGCTGGCCGCCTTCATGATTTTCATCGGAATCCACTACACGGAGCTGCGAGGCGCCGAATGCTCCTGCTTTCCCTGGGTGAAACGAGCCGTGGGGCCGGGCTTCTTCGCCGGCGACCTCGCGTTTATGCTGCTGGCCATCGGGGCCGGGGTATGGGCGCGGCGCCCGGGTGGAATTCGCCCGGCAGCGATGCTGCTGGCCGCCGTTGCCATTTTCGCGGGAGCTTCCTATGGCTTCGCGTTGACCAGACACACAGGCGCGCAGGCCCCGGCCACGATCACGGCCGAAGACGGCAAGCCTGTCTCGCTCAGAGAAGGCAAGGTAGTGATCTTCTTCTTCGATCCGCAATGCCTGCATTGCCTCGCCGCCGCGAGAAAATTTGCGGCGATGAATCTGGGCAGCGTGCGTTTTATCGGAGTGCCCACCGCCAACCCGCAGTTTGCGGACTGGTTCTTCGGTAAGGCGGGACTGACGGGCAAAGGTGCTGTGTCGAAAGACCTCGTTCCGCTGAAAATGAAGTTTCCATTCGACACGCCTCCGGTGGCCGTCGTGCTCGAGGACGGTTATGAAAAGGCGATGCTGCTGCAGTTTGAATCTGAAATGGAGCCGCTTGCGAGCCTGAAGAAAATCGGCTTCGTTCCGTAATCTGGACACATGTAAATCGAGGGTGCCCGGGGAACGCCCCCGATTTCATTGCGCCTTCTAAACGGTCCGGTTAAGGCTGCAGAACAGAATCGATCACCTGAATTACGCCGTTCGACTGGTAAACATTCGGGATCGTGATGGCAGCCATGCCGCCTTTCTCGTCTTTGATCGTGATCCTGCCGCCATCCATCATGAATGTCAGGGTTTCACCTTCAACTGTCTTCAGTTCCGCCTTGCCGCCGCCGGCTTTGATGTCCTTTTTCAGATCGGCCAGACCGAGGCGTCCGGGGAGCACATGATAGGTGAGAATTTTCGTGAGCATGTCTTTGTTTTCAGGTTTCAGCAGGGTGTCCACTGTTCCGGCGGGCAACTTTGCGAATGCTTCATTGGTCGGCGCGAAGACGGTGAAGGGGCCGGGGCTTTTCAGCGTGTCTACCAGGCCAGCAGCCTTAACGGCAGCGACCAGAGTGGTGTGATCTTTCGAGTTCACGGCATTGTCGACAATATCTTTGGTCGGATACATTGCCGCGCCGCCCACCATGGGATCTTTAGCGCCATATGCAAGGGAGCCCGCCGCGAGCAGCGTGGCACAGAATACGTTTGTGAGTTTCATGTGTGGAGATTTCCTTCGCTTTCAGGCATGGTACGGAGC
>JALYHT010000158.1 GCA_030776225.1 Acidobacteriota bacterium
CCGCTGTCCGGACAGGGCGGATTCGACGGGTTGGACGAACTCTCGGCCGCCACCGACAATCGATTCACCGCGTCATAGGTGTACGAGGTATTGATCGTCCCCAGACCCGGCGCGGTCAGTCTCTGGCCCAGCACGTTGCCGTTGTTCTGCGCGTCGCTGTAACTGTTTGTCATCACGGGCCGAGGTCAGTTCTTAAAACTAATTTCGCATTCCGGAAGGGCTTTCCGAAGAGCGGCAACGGCGTCGACGCTTATCCCAGGGCAACTCTGAACTGCCAGCCAGCGCAATCGCTTGAATGTGTGTAGATGGGCGAATCCTCGGTCGGAGATCTCGCTAAGATGATCCAATCTTAGAGAACACAGAGTTGAACCGTTCCCCGAAAGCGCCTCGAGTGCACTGTCCGTAATATGCGCAAACTCAGGCAAATCGAGGACTCTCAGGTGCGGGCGCAGTTTGGTTCGCTCCGACGTTGTAATTGCCTCCAGGAGCAATCAGTTGACAAGGCGGGTTATTTGGCTCCTTCTTTGGGCCCGGCGCTGTCCCTGTTTGTTCGGCGCCCTGCTGTTGACCGGGGGTGGCGCCCGGAGATGCCGCAGCGTACTGTACCTGATCCTGAGTGGCGCTCACCGTAACACTAAAAAATGGGGACTGGGAATCACCGTAACACTGGTTCCATTCACATAACGAGGGCCGTCCTGATGGATATCCGCGCTACAATCGGTAAAATTCAGCTGCTGTCCATTAGAAAACAAAAGATTTTTTCACAGGGCAGAATTATTTCTACTTTTAGAACAACGGGGAAATTTTTACCCGATTTAACTTGTTCTCTAACGGAATGCCTTCGTGAAACACGCCGTGACTTTATCGAATTCAGAACAAACATTCCACTCGGAGGCGAGTTATTCGATGCGGGTTCACCTTCACCCCAGCGGCAATATCGCAGTCGTGCCAGATGGCGAATATGACGCGTATCGTTTCAGCAGTCCTGGTGTAAGCCTGCTCCCCCCGCACACTTAGATGCGTGGGGAGCGGTATCTGGAAGCCCTCTACGCAGCGGCCGCCGCACGCGCATTCTGCGGTGCCCCGCGCGCAGCGCTCCACCCGCGTATCCGGCGGTTCGCGGGGACTTCCACGAATTCATAGGCTGCTATCGAAAATCCGATGACCAGCCCAATAAAAAGAAAGCCGATCCAGGCCGGGGCCGCGGACCCGTAACGATAAGTCGTGTACTGGCTGAACCACCACAGCAGAGGGACGTGGAGTATATACATGGAATAACTCACCTTTCCCAGATAGCCCGCGACCGGAGAGGAAAGCACCCGCGCGAGGAAGCCTCCCCCCATGGCAAAACCGATCAGCAACGCGACATTCAGTGGCCGCAGGACCGTGTTCAGGTTCATGAGCGTGCCATCGAGAACATGCGGAAAAATAACGATGGCCGCGCCAGCCGCAATCGCGGTCGCCGACAGCCAGAAGCCGAAGAGCCGGATCGCGCGGATCGGCCTGGCGAGCGCGCCATAAATACGCGCGGCCGCAATGCCGGCGGCGAAATCCGAGAGGTGATGAATGGGCTTCCAGTACGGAGGGACCTCCGCATGCGCCAGCAGGATGGGAATGACAAAGCATGCGGCCAGAGCCGCAAAGACTTTCGCGAGCCCGCCTCTACACAGCCACACGAGCAGCAACGGGAAACAGAGATAGAAGAAGAATTCGCAGGAAAGAGACCACGCGGGCGTGTTCCAGCCTATTGTGAGCGACTCGCGCCAACCCTGCAGCAGGAAAATATAATCACAGATCACCTGGAATTTCTGCCCGAGGGTATGTCCCGGCCTGACGGCAAATTCGACGGCGAACCAGGAAATGATTCCGAGACTCAGAAGATAAGCCGGGTAAATCCGCGCCAGGCGCGCTATGGCAAAGCGGGTCAGAGTCTGTCTGTTCCACCTTGTCTTCGCGTAGCTCTGTGCCAGCACAAAGCCCGACAGCAGAAAGAATGTCTGCACCGCGAGATAGCCGCCGCGAATCAGGCTCTGCGCCGGGACCGGTAACGACCGGTTCCACTGATCGAGCAGCATCCTGTTTCCGGTCAAGTGGTGCAGTATCACCCAGAGGCCCAGTAAAAACCGCAGCCCCGTAAGCGCGGGAAAGTATTCCACGGGGGTGAGTGGCTTAGGCGTTTCAGGGCGGACTTCGATTACACGTCCGGCAAAAGACGCGCCAGGGGCGGCCGCAAACTCAGATAAGGAAGGTATGTAGGATATTTTACAGTCTACTGCGACTTTTCGGCGAAGTAACCGCTGCGTGACTGCACGGAAGAGCCCGGCACGTCCACCGTCAGCCTGATGCGGCGGAAGGTCCCGTCCTGCGCCTGATTGGTCGGATTGTACGCGATGGTGTACTGGTTGCGCAGGTCCCTTGCGACGTGCTCGGCGATGCCATCCACTTCCGACAGGTCCTTCGGATAAAACACTTCGCCTCCGGTAGCCAGGGTCAGGGTATCGAGGTCATGCTTCGCGGCGATGGTCGAGCGCTCGGTCTCTTCCGTCAACAGGCCGATTGCGTAGAGAAGACAGCCGTCCTGCTGCGCCGCCCGTACGACCTTAGCCAGATTTTTGAAGCTGCTGTTGTCTTCGCCGTCGGTGACCGCCAGCAGCACCTTCTTATCATTTTTTGCGAGGCGCTTCAGGTGTTCCAGCCCGAGCGACAGAGCGTCGCGCATGGCCGTAGCTCCCGTGGATTCGATCTTTTTCAGAGAGTTTTCCAGTTGCGAGATGTCGTGCGTGAAATCCTGGACAAGCGCAACCTTGTCGTTGAACGTCATCACAAAGACTTCGTCATCTTTGTTCGAGGCCCGCACGAGTCGTAGCGCCGCTGCCGCGACCTGGTCTCTCCGCGCCAGCATGCTTGCGCTGTTATCGATAATCAGCCCGAGCGATACGGGCGCGTCCTCCCGCTTAAAAACCCTGATTTCCTGGGGAACGTCGTTTTCGAGGATCTTGAAAGCGCTCCGCGGCAGGTTCGTCAATAACTGGCCATTGCTGTCGGTTACAGTGGCGTGCACTTCAACCAGTTTTGTGTCCGAGCGGAAAACCGCCTCTGCCTCGTCGGGAACGGCGGGCACCGGGACCGGCGCGGCTTCCTGCGCGTAAGCAGCGCAGGCGAGCAACAGGGTCGCGATCGTCTTTTTCGCGTTCTTCACCGCAGTTGTCTCAAGCAGGAATCATGCCATACCGGCCGATGTGGCCCGAAGGTGGGGTAAGCTATCGACAGAACTGATTCCTTCCAACCCCATCGGCCTTTCCACAACCGGCATCCTTCTACTGACGCTGGCTGTGTTCCTGACGGTCTTTCAATGGAGCGGCATGTATTTGGCGCCTCTGCTGCGTCGGCTCGCGCATCGCCCCATGCTCTGTATGGCGGCACTGGCCGCTGCTCCCATATGCCTCCGTTTGGTCCTGCTCTCGCACCACCCCGTGCCGGTGCCCGCGGTGTATGACGAGTTTAGCCACCTTCTGGTTGCCGACACGCTCCGCCACTTCCGTTTTGCGAACCCTCCGCATGCGCA
This sequence comes from Acidobacteriota bacterium, assembly GCA_030776225.1. Classification (GTDB taxonomy): domain Bacteria; phylum Acidobacteriota; class Terriglobia; order Bryobacterales; family Bryobacteraceae; genus BOG-234. The sequence goes on from JALYHT010000158.1 coordinate 3,566, forward strand.
ACCGCAATTCTTCGAAACGTTCTTTGCGCTGCAGCGGCCGACTTATAGTTCGATTTATCCGATCGGGCAGGGTCTGACGCTAGCCTTCGGATGGCTGATCTTCGGAACACCGTGGGCGGGCGTGCTGATGTCGACGGCCGCCTTTTGCGGGCTCTGCTACTGGATGCTGCGCGGCTGGACCACGCCCGTATGGGCGCTTCTCGGCGGTATCTTCGCCGTGCTGGAATTCGGCCCGCTGAATCCGTGGACAAATTCCTACTGGGGCGGCGCCTACTCAGCTGTGGCGGGTTGTCTGGTTTTCGGTGCGCTGCCCAGGCTGCGGCGCACGCATTCTCTTCGGTACGGCGCACTGCTCGGCGCGGGGCTGGCGCTGCATCTGCTCAGCCGTCCCTTTGAATCCGTATTCCTGCTGCTCAGCGCGATTCTTTTTCTGCTGCCGGATTGGCGCGGCATGATGAAACCCGGCTTGATCGCCGCGCTCGTCTGCCTACCCGCTGTGGCAACCACCATGGTTCAGAACCGACAGGTCACGGGCGACTGGCTGAAATTGCCTTATGCTCTCAGCCAGTATCGCTACGGCGTGCCGGCTTCGTTGACCTTCCAGCCGCGCCCTGTGCCGCACGGCGCGCTCACGCGGGAGCAGGACCTCGACTACAAAATGCAGCGGGCATTCTTTAATACCCGCGAGTTCGACACGGCGCAAAGCTACTTCCAGCGGTTGGTCTACCGGATCCGCTACTACCGGTTTTTTCTTTATCCGCCGCTCTACATTGCCATCCTCATATTTGTTATCGGCATCCGAAGCTGGCCTGACGCGTGGATTGCGCTTACGCTGGTCGGCTTCGCACTCGGCACGAATTTTTATCCGTTGTTCCTGACGCATTACATCGCTTCGCTGACCTGCGTGTTTGTACTCGTCAGCGTGGAAGGCCTGCGAGGGCTCAGCCGAATGCGTGGCGGCGCGGCGGCGGCGCGTGCTGTCGTTGGCCTCTGCTGTGCTCAATTCGTGCTTCTATACGGCGCGTATGCCTCCGGCGCCGAGCGCACAGCAGAACGTCGCAGGGATGTAGCGCGTCGTCTGGATGCCGTTCCTGGAAAATTGCTTGTACTGGTGCGCTATTGGCCCCAACACATTTTTCAGGATGAGTGGGTTTACAACGCGGCCGATATCGATGGCTCCCGAATCGTCTGGGCTCGCGATCTGGGCGATGAAGAAGACAGGAAGCTGCTGGCTTATTATCCGGACAGGAGAGTGCTGATGCTCGAGCCGGACGCCCGGCCTCCGCGGGTCGGGGATTACCGCCCCGAGCCGCTGAAACCCGTCGAGACAGCGCCAAAAAACAAAGCGCCTCAGATGGTGCTGGAGCAGGTGCGCTGACTTATCGCCTCCCGCTACTTTAGATTAATGGTGCCCCGGCACTTTGCCGCGCCGCACTTGCAGCGCACTTCCTCGATGTCCTTCGCAAAGTGGTAATCGACGGTGAGTTCGTCGCCTTTACGGATGGCCCGGCGGCTCATATATAAAATGTGGCCGCGCTGGATCACCGTCCGGATATTTGGATCGCAGCAATGGTTGATATATTGCGCGCCGCTCCCGCCCACGGCGCCGTCGATCGTCCAGTATTTGTCCAGCGTGAACAGGTAGATCATGCGCCCCTGTTCCTCGCTGCGGCGGCGCGTTTCTTTCCGGCTGATGCGCTCGCCGGTGTATTCCATAATCTTGCGGCGCGCGGGGATATTCTCCGCCGCATACACACCCCAACGATGGATCTTCGAAGGTCTTATTTCCAGCTTGAAACTTGTGTACTGTGGCAGTATTTCGGGGACGGGAACGGGCTTACGCCTGGGCATTCTACGCAATTGTAGCCGAACCACGACCGACTACTGTGTGTAGACCGTGAATGTGTTCGAGGTTCCGTGAAAGAACGTGTACGCCGAGGCTGGGACCTCCACCGTAAGAACCGGGTTCGGCGAACCTGGCAATTGCACATTGATCTGATTGAGGCCGTCGATCTCACCCGGCGCGGTGCCGGCATAGAACACAGGAAGCGAGGCGCCGCCCTGGCTCCAGAAAACCTCAACCACATTGGTGAAGGCCGGGTTGGCCGATAGTGACACAACGCCGTCCCTCGCGCCGTACGAAGACAGGCTGAGGCCTGTGAGATAAAGCGAAACAATCGAGCTTCGTTGCGCGGGATGGAAGGCGCTGTTGATCGAACCATCCGCATTCAGGACGCCAAAAACGCCGAGCGAGGCGGCTGCGTTCATCGTCATCGCAGGCAGTTTGCCAGAAGGCGTGACTACCACGACCGTGGAAAGCCCGCCAGCCGGGACTTCAAAATTTATCTGATCCGCGCTTGCGAAAAGAAGCGGCGCAGAAACGACCTTCCCCTGGCCACTGAACTGAACGCTGAAACCGCCGATTTCCGTGGGCCAGGCGCCCGTGGCATCCGGCGCGGCGACGACGGGCGTGCTCGGTCCGAGGCCCGTGCCGTAAAGAGTCATCAGGTTGCCCTGAATCCCAACGTTGCCAAGGGCCACGGGAACCGCGGAATTGGCCACAGCGAAGACAGCCGGGTTCGCATACGGCGCGGCGGTGTTGATACGGAGAAGATTGCCCGCGGCGCCGAGCAGGAGCAGGTTGCCGTCGGAATCGAAGGCGGGCGGCTGCGAGAGCGTCTTCGGAAGGAGTGGAAGGATTTGTTGCACAGCGGTAGCGCCGGCGTTGAGTTCGAGAGCGAAATCGATATTCGCGACGCCGTTGAGACCGGGGAAATCGGACGATTCGGTGAAACCGGTTACCCAAACGTTGCCGCCCCGATCGAGAGCAAGGCCCGCGAGGGTCGC
>JALYHT010000159.1 GCA_030776225.1 Acidobacteriota bacterium
GCACCATGACGCTCTGCTCGCGCAGCTTCACCAGCCGGCGTACCTCGGCCGGAATCCACAGAGTTCCTTCGGGATCGAGGCTTGCCTGAAACTCGCCGGATGAGTCATCCTTGGGGAGAATGGGCAACAGGGTCAACTGGTCTTCCCCCGCGATGCGAAAGTGAAACAGCGTCCAGTTTTGTTGGCGGCAGTATTCCAGCAGAGCCGGCGGCATCAGGATTGCTCCGTTGCGAATTCGTGCGATAAAGGTTCCGGCGGGGGCCACTGCTGGCCAGGTTAACACGCCAGGAATTAATTATGTACGACGCAATCATCATCGGCGGCGGTCCCGCGGGCTTGAGCGCGGCCCTCGTGCTGGGGCGCGCCCGCCGCCGCGTGCTCGTCTGCGACAACCTCCGGCAGCGCAACCGGCGCTCCCACGCCATGCACGGTTACCTGACGCGTGATGGCATTCCGCCTCAGGAGTTTCTCAAGCGGGCCCGCGATGAAGTCACCTGCTACGGAGTCGAAATCCAGACCGTAACCGTTACAAACGCGCGCGCCGTCGACAGCGTTTTTGAGATCGTGCTCGAGGGCGGCGCAACCTGCCGGGGCCGCAAACTCCTCATCGCCACCGGCGTCGCCGACAAGCTGCCCCCGATTTCAAATGTCGATGACTTCTATGGCCTGAGCGTCCACCACTGCCCTTACTGCGATGGCTGGGAACATCGCGATGGCAGGATCGCGGCGTACTCGAAAAAAGCCGGTACGGCTCTGGATCTGACCGCCTGGTCGAAGGACATCATGTTGTTTACAGATGGCCCGGCGAGGCTTTCACAAGCCGATCTGGAGAAACTTGCCAGCCATGGCATTGCGGTGCGCAAAGAGAAGATCGCGCGGCTGGAAGGCGCCAAAGGTCGCATGACCGGAGTGATTCTCGCGAGTGGAGAGACCATCGCGCGGGACGCGCTCTTTTTTTCGACCGGGCAATCGCAGGCCTGCAACCTCGCGACAGGCCTCGGCTGCATTCTCAACAAGCGGGGAACCATCGAGACCGATAAGAAAGGCTTCGTCAACGTGCCTGGCTTGTTCCTCGCCGGCGATGCCACTCACGACGTGCAGTTGGTAATTGTCGCCGCGGCCGAAGGCGCGAAAGCCGCGATCGCGATCAATGAGTCTCTTCTGCTGGAGAGCCGGTGACCTTCGCGGTGAGCGTGTCTTTTTCCAGCAGAACTTTTATTGCGGTTCCGGCAGGCGCGTCCGCGGCCCCGCGGACAATGCCGCCCCCGTCGTTCAGCACGATCGCATAGCCTCGGGACAGTATCAGGCGCGGGTCGAGCTGCGTGAGTTTCGTCGAGAGGGTTTCAAGACGCCGGCGGCGCTGCGTCATGTGCAGGCGCATCAGTGACGCCGCCCGGACAGAAGCCTCGTTCAGCCGTCCGCGGTCGCGCCGCAGACGCGGCCGCAGATCGAAAAACCGGAGCTGTTCTTCAAGCGTGCGTCGGGTTCGCTCTCCTGCCGCCAGTTGCTTGCGCACAGCCGCCCGCATCCTCTCAGCGGCATCGTCGATGCGCTGCGTGCGGCGACCCAGGCTCCTGTGCAGCAGCGCCTGTGCGCGGTCGATCGCCTGGTCGTGCAAACGCCGTCTGAGGATGGCAAGGCCGTAACGCACGGCGCGCGCAGCCTGGCTCCGGCAGCCCTCTATGCGATCGAGCAGTTCCTGTCTGGTGCAGACAACCATCTCCGCGGCGGCGGAAGGCGTGGGGGCCCGCAGATCGGCTGTGAAGTCGGCTATCGTGACGTCGGTCTCGTGGCCGATGGCGGAAACGACGGGGATTCGCGAGGCGGCGATGGCGCGGGCCACCGCTTCTTCGTTGAACGTCCAGAGGTCTTCGAGCGAGCCGCCGCCGCGCGCAATGACGGTAATCTGAGCCCAGCGCGTCTGGGAAAAAAAGTCCAGGCCCCGGCAGACATCTTCCACAGACCCCGGGCCCTGCACGCGAGCCGGGAACAGGCGCACGTGCAGGCCGGGAAACCGGCGCGAGAGAATTTCAACGAAGTCCCGAATCACCGCTCCTTTGGGAGAGGAGACAATGCCGATGCGCGTTGGAAAGCGAGGCAGCGGCCGCTTGCGGGAAGCCTCGAACAACCCATCGGCAAGGAGCTTCTTCTTCAGCTCCTCAAACGCCAGCTGCAGCGCGCCCTGGCCCTGCGGCTCGATGGCTTCGACCACGAACTGATATTCGCTGCGCAGTTCATAAATATCCACGCGGCCCCGGATCAGTACCTGCACGCCATCTTTCGGTTTGAACTTCAGCCGCCAGTAAGCAAGCTTCCAGCAGACGCACTTGATCTGCGCGTCCGCGTCTTTGAGCGTGAAATAGCAGTGGCCGCTGGGGACGAGCTTCGTGCCCGAGATTTCACCGGAAAGCCAGATGTTGGCGAAACCGCGTTCCATAGCGCTCCGGATCGCGTCGCTCAGTTCGCGCAGCGACCAGACGCGGCGCTCTGGAATGAAGCTGAGGGCGTACTGTTCCATCAGGGCACAAGATAGCCAAAGCGGCGGAAGATTTCGCGCGCTTCGGGCCCGGCGAGGAAAGCCATAAAAGCCCGCGCGTTCTTCCGCTCCTTCGAAGCTTTGACAATACCTCCCGCCTGATCGATCGGCTTGTGCAGTTTCTCGTCGATTGTGATTTGGTTACCCGTCTGGCCGATGGTGAGAGCGAGCGCGGTAAACGCCGCTTCGGCGTTCCCGGTATCGGCGAACTGTTTGGCGATGGCGATGCTCGGCGCGTACACAACCTTCGGCTGAATCCCATTCCAGAGGTTGGCCTGCTTCAGGGTATCGATGGCGGCGGCGCCGTAGGGAGCGAGAGAAGGAGTTGCGATGGCAATGGCCCGGAACCCGGAGTTCGCCAGATCGTTCAAGTTCCGAATCTCGGGATGACGGGGGGCCCAGACCACCAGACGGCCCCGGGCGTAAACACTCCGGCTGTCCGCAACCACAAATCCTTTTTGCACGAGTGAATCGATATGTGCCGTGTCGGCCGCCAGAAAGACATCGAAAGGCGCGCCGTTTGCTATCTGTTGCGCAAGCTGGGCTGTGGCTCCGAAGCTGTTCACGATGTGGATGGAACTCTTGCGCTCGAAAGCGGAATCGAGTTCACCCATAATTTTGGAAAGGTTCGCCGCCGCGGCAACGTGCAGTTCCGCACTTTGGCCCCGCGTGCAGAGAATCATGAAGAAGAATACATATGGCCATTTTCGTGCTGTTTTTTTAGACATGAAGAAACTCATTTTTGTATCCCTGTTATCGACAGCCGCGATGTTCGCACAGGTCTCAACCTCGTCGGATACCACCAGCACCACCGTGACGAAAGATCACGGGAAGAAGACCGAAACCAAATCGAACACTGCTTCTACAGTTGCCGACTCCACCAGCACATCGACAGATGTAGCGTCAACCAAAACCAAATCAAAGCGCAAACACGGCAAAGAAAAAACCAAATCGACTACCAGCACCAGCAGTTCTTCAACGACGAACTAACGCCGTTTACGGCGGTGAACCACTTTCTTAGGCGCAAGCGGGCCTGCTTCTGCCGGCGCAGCAATGTCTTCGCCCATCTTGCTCAGGATCCGGTCTTTGACCCAATGGGGGTCCCACCACTCGACGGGGTTGATCTGAACCCCGTCGATCTGCATGGTGAAGTGCAGGTGGTCGCCGCCCGCAAGCCCGGTTGACCCTGTTTTGGCGATGGTCTGGCCCTTTTTGACCAAGTCTCCCTTTTTGACCAGGAATTCGCTCAGATGCCCATAGACGCTCTGCAGTCCGTACCCATGGTCGATCACAATGCAGTTGCCGTAGATGCCCAGATCCTCGGCCCAGATTACTTTTCCGTCGTTTGACGCGGGCACGGGCGAGTGGGCCAGCTTGGCCAGATCGAACCCGAGATGCGTCTGCTCATCGACTTTCTTGCCCTTCCACGTGTAAGTGCGATCGTCTGCGAAGCGCGACTCCACCGTGGAATCGACCATGGGCAGAAAGGCTCCTGTCCACAGGAATTTCGGCTCGCTCTGTAAGCGAAGGTCTGCCAGCGTTTTGTTATTCGCCTTGCGCATCACGCTGTTGATATATACGAAACGCTCGACCGGATCGCCGGGAATTTTGTTCTGTGTGTCGATCTGGTTCACGATGCGGTCGATATTCATCGCTTCGAGCGGGATGGTGCTGGCGCGAAACTTCTTTGGAAACACTTTGTACCAGAACGTCGTCTTCGCCATGGCGCCGGTCGGGTTGCCCGCATAGACGGAAATCGGCGTGTCGATCGGCAGGTGCGACGGTAGCGCGAAAAGGCTGAAGTACTGCCCCGGATGTTTCGGAAGCGGGAAGCTGCGGAACGTATAATCGCCGACCTTCACGCCCGCTTCGGTCCACGCGCCTGAAGGCGTGAACGTGGCCATCTCCGAACCGCCCTGATTGATGTAGTGCTGGACGCCATCCGCGACCACACGCGGCGGGGCGGTCATGACATCCACATCCAGCGCTATCGAGTCCGTCCTGTGCCGCATGTCGTTCGATACCGCGCTGACTACGATCCGCGCTTTGCCATCGTGCAGCGCGCTCTGCGAGCGATTGCCCGCTTCAAAGTTATAGTCGAGCGCCTTGCTGTCTTTCTGAACCGCGGGATAGGACTTGCCATCCTGCTCGACAGCCACGCCGATCGAGCGGATGCCGTGCGGATTCGTAAGATGCACGTGCACGGGCGTCGCGAAACCAATAACCTTCACAACGGGAGTTACTTCAATCCCCGTATGCGCGGCAGTGAAGAAGAACCAGGACGGCACTGCGAGGATCAGCAGCGCGACAGCTATCAGGAATGTGGCTTTCATAAATTGATCGGTTTACCTGCGGGTATGGGCATCCACCCAGTCGAGAAACGTCTTATACCAAAGTTCGCTGTTCTGCGGCTTCAGAACCCAGTGCCCTTCATCGGGGAAAATAAGCAATTGGGAGGGGACTTTGCGCATCTGCAACGCCGTGTAAAGTTCCAGGCTCTGGGTATAGGGGATACGGAAATCGAGTTCTCCCGCGATCACCAGCGTGGGCGTTTTGAAATCCTTTACGAAGTGGCTTGGCGACCATTTATCGTAGACTTCCCGGTTATCCCACGGCATGCCGCCGAACTCCCAGAGCGGGAACCAAAGCTCCTCGGTGCCTTGCGCTTCCTCCGGAAGATCGTAGACGCCGGCGTGCGAGACGAATGCCTTGAAGCGATCCGTGTGGCCCAGCATCCAGTCGATCATGTAGCCGCCGTAAGAGCCCCCGGCAGCAGCCATGCGGTCCGGATCGACATATGGCAATTTGGCCACATGGTCCGTCACCGCCATGATGTCGTCGAATGGCTTGCCGCCCCAATCCTGGTTGATATCGTCGGTGAACTTCTGGCCGTAGCCGATCGAACCGCGCGGGTTGGGCATCACCACCACGTAGCCCGCGGCGGCGAACACCTGCGCGTTCCAGCGATACGTCCAGCTCTCGCCCCATGCTCCCTGCGGTCCTCCATGAATCAGCATCAGAACCGGATACTTCCGCCCGGGGTTGAAGTCCGGCGGTTTCACGAGGAAGCTCTGCACTTGCGTATTCTCCGCGCCAGTGACCCGGAAATCTTCGGGCGAGGTGAGCTGGTATTGCGCGAGTACGCTGTCATTCAGGTGCGTCAGCGGCGTGGCCGCGCCGCCGGTGGATGAGGCTTTGCAGATTTCCGCCGGGGCGTCGCCGCTTTGACGCGTGAATACGATCGTCTTGCCGTCCGCTGTGAACTGCATGTCGTCGAGACTGTTGTTGCCTGCAATAGCGGTTCGCGCTCCGCCGCCTTCCACGCCGATAAACTGAATCGCCTGACGGCCGCGGTCCTCGACAGTGAAGAAGAGACGCCGCGAATCGGGCGACCAGATGAAGCTGTTGATGGCCCGGTCGATGGCGTCGGTGGGGCTGGTGAGCTTGCCCGTGGCCCGTTCGAGAACCATAAGACCCCACTTATCGCTTTCGTATCCGGCGCGCGCCTGCGAGCGGAACGCGATGTATTTGCCATCGGGCGAATACTGCGGCGAGTTGTCGGCGCCCGGGTTCATCGTGATCCTCGTGATCTCGCCGCCCACGATCGGCACGACGAAAAGATCGTTGTTTGTCCCTGCCGCTGGTACTTCGTCGTTGTTCATCGCGAAGGTGACTTCAGCGCCGTCGGGCGAAACGGCGTAATCGTCGGGGCCGCCGAGTGAAAAGGGCGGGACTTCGCGATTGCCGGGTGTGAGGTCGGCGACTTTCCCGTCCGCCAGTGAGACGGAAAGCAGGTGGCTTCGGCGGGCGCCTTCCCATGTGGTCCAGTGACGGTAGAGCAGGCCGGTAATCAGACGCGCTTTGACTTTCGACTGCTTCTCGGCATCCAGGCGCTGCTGGTTGCAGGCTTCGTTAAAAGTGACCGAACCGCTCGTGCCGGCGGTCGTGCATTCCGGGAAAACTGCGCTGGTGATCAGCAGGTATTTGCCGTCGGGCGAAACCATCTCGTCAGCGGCTTCGGTCGCGAGGTGCGTGATCTGCGAAGCGCCGGAGCCGTCCGGATTCATGCTCCAGATCTGAGAGACGTCGCCTGTCGTGGAAACGTAGAAGATGCGCTTGCCATCGGGCGACCAGCGGGGGCGATCCGCCAGGTCCGCCAGTTTACGCGCGGACCCGCCGGCTCCCTCCAGCGGGACCGACCAGACGCTGTGGAGATTCTTATTATTGGGGACGTCGGGAACCGAGACGGCAAAGGCAACGGTCTTGCCGTCCGGCGAAATCTGAGGGTCGCCGATCCGCTGCAACTGCAGCAGGGCGCTGACATCGAAGGGCTTTTTCTGTGCGATGAGCGAAGGAGTCAGAGCCAGGGCCAGCGGCCAGAACCTAGTAAAACCCAGGCTGCGCATATGCAGAGAATTATCTCGCACACCTGCTACTTCAGAACGCATCGAAGCGTATCGCGCGCAATCAGCAGTTCTTCGTTCGTGGGCACCACCCAGACCTTCACAGCGGAGTGCCCGATTTTCCTCGCCTCTTTACTCTCCTTTTCGTTCGCCGCGCGATCAACGGCGATACCGAGAGAGCTCATGCCCTCGCAGATCCGCGCCCGAATCCCGGCGGCGTTCTCCCCGATGCCTCCGGTGAAGATCAGCGCGTCCGCGCCGTTCATCACCGCGAGATACTCCCCGATGTACTTGCGCACGCGATAACAGAATGCGTCCACCGCGAGCGACGCCCGCTCGTTACCCGATTGCGCGGCCTGCAGCACATCGCGCATGTCGTTCGACACGCCCGAGATGCCCCGCAGTCCGCTCTCGCTGTTCAGCGTGTGGAGAAGCTGCGCAGGGTCGGCATGCTCATGGCCGATGAGGTGCAGAATGGCGCCCGGGTCCACATCTCCGCTTCGTGCCCCCATAATCAGGCCTTCGAGCGGGGTGAACCCCATGGAGGTGTCGATGGATTTTCCGCCCTCAATGGCGCACACGGAGCAGCCATTGCCCAGATGGCACGAAATGATCCGGTAATCGCCGCGCGGGGTTTGCCCGATCTCCGCCAATTTCTCTGAAACATAACGGTGTGAGATCCCGTGGAATCCATAGCGCCTGATTTTCTTCTCCGTCATGTACTCGTACGGGAGGCCGTATAAATACGCGCGCGGCGGCAGGCTGTGATGGAACGCCGTATCGAACACCGCGACCTGCGGAACGCCGGGCAGGCGGCGCTTTGCGGCGCGAAACGCTTCGAGGTTGTGAGGGTTGTGCAGGGGAGCGAGAACGCTCAGCTCCTCAATCCCCTTCTCGACCGCGTCGTCGATGACGAGCGACTGGTAAAAACGATCGCCGCCGTGAACCACCCGGTTACCGACCGCATCCACCCTGTCAGTGCCAGGGTGTTGGAACACCGACGCCAGAGCGTCGGCCATATCGGAGACGCGCTCGACTTCACCCTTCGCGATAACAACTTCTCTGTTTGATTCAAACAGGTTGAACTTGAGCGACGAACTCCCCGCGTTGAGCACCAGGATCCGCATTCAGGAAGGCCAGCGCCAGTTTTGCACCTCCGGCATATCCTCCCCGTGCTCCCGAATGTAGAGCCGGTGATCCGTCAGCTTGTTCGCCAGTTCCTGGCGCAGATGGGCTGCCGTATCGGCCAGTTTCGGGACCCGGTCGATCACGTCGGTCGCCAGATGGAACCGGTCGATTTCATTCAGCACGCACATATCGAACGGGGTGGTCGTAGTGCCTTCTTCCTTGTACCCGCGCACATGGAGTTCCTGGTTTTTGCGGCGGTAAGTCAGCCGGTGGATCAGCCACGGATAGCCGTGATAATTGAAGACGATTGGCTTAACCGCCGTGAACAGCGAATCGTATTCCTTATCCGTGATGCCGTGCGGATGCTCCGAAGGCGGTTGAAGCGTCATCAGATCCACCACGTTGACGACGCGTATTTTCAGGTCCGGAATCTTTCGCCTCAGCCAGTCCACAGCCGCCAGAGTTTCGAGCGTGGGAACATCGCCGGCGCATGCCATCACAACATCGGGCTCGCTCGCGCCGTCGTTGCTTGCGAACTCCCAGATGCCGAGCCCGGCCGTGCAGTGGCGGATCGCGTCCGGCATGTTGAGCCACTGCAGCGCGGGCTGTTTACCGGCAACGATCACATTCACGTAATTGCGGCTGCGAAGGCAGTGGTCCGTTACCGAAAGCAGCGTGTTCGCATCGGGCGGCAGATAGACCCGCACGATCTCGGCTTTCTTATTCACGACATGATCGATGAAGCCAGGGTCCTGATGCGTAAAACCGTTGTGATCCTGCCGCCAGACATGCGACGTCAGGAGATAGTTCAGCGACGCAATGGGGCGGCGCCATTCCAGTTTGCGCGTCACCTTCAGCCACTTCGCATGCTGGTTGAACATCGAATCGATGATATGCACGAAGGCTTCGTAGCAGGAGAAAAACCCGTGGCGTCCCGTGAGCAGGTAACCTTCGAGCCAGCCCTGACACATGTGTTCGCTGAGCACTTCCATAACGCGCCCGTCCGGCGCCACATGGTCGTCGGTCGGGATGATTTCCGCGGTGGATTCCCGGCTCGTCACGTCGAACACGGCATTCCAGCGGTTCGACGCCGTCTCGTCGGGCGAGACGATCCGGAAGTTCTTCGATGCTGAATTGAGCTGGATCACGTCGCGTATGAACGTACCCATCACCCGCGTCGCTTCGGCTGTGGACACGCCAGGCTGCTTCACTTCGACCGCGTAATCGGAGAAGTTCGGCAGCGCAAGGTCTTTCAGAAGCAGTCCGCCGTTTGCGTGCGGATTCGCGCCCATCCGGCGCTCGCCCGTGGGAGCCAGCGCGGCATATTCGGAGCGCAGCGCGCCGCGTTCGTCGAACAATTCTTCCGGCTTATAGCTGCGCATCCAGTCTTCGAGCATCCGCAACTCATCCGGGCGCGCGATGACGGCATCGAGCGGTACCTGATGGGCCCGAAACGTGCCTTCCACAGGCTTGCCGTCGAGTTCCTTCGGCCCGGTCCAGCCTTTCGGTGAGCGCAATACGATGAGTGGCCAGATTGGCCGTCCGTGAAAGCCGTTCACGCGCGCGTTTTGCTGAATCGCCTGGATCTCGCCGATTGCCGCGTCCATGGCCCCGGACATTTTCCGGTGCATCGCGGCTGGTTCGTCGCCCTCCACGAACCAGCATTTGTATCCATAGCCGGTGAACAGAGCTTCCAGTTCGGCGCGCGGGATTCGCGCCAGCACAGTTGGCCCGGCGATCTTATAGCCGTTCAGATGCAGGATCGGCAGCACGGCGCCATCCCGTGCCGGATTCAGAAACTTGTTCGAATGCCAGCTTGCCGCGCAGGGCCCGGTCTCGGCTTCTCCGTCGCCGACAACACACGCGGCGAGCAGATCCGGATTGTCGAACACGGCTCCATAGGCATGCAGCAGCGAGTAACCAAGCTCGCCGCCCTCATTGATTGAGCCGGGAGTTTCGGGCGCATGGTGACTCGGAATGCCGCCGGGGAAAGAGAACTGGTGGAACAGCCGCCGCATTCCTTCTTCATCCTGCGAGATGGAAGGGTAAATCTCCGAGTAAGAGCCTTCGAGCCAGGTGTTGGCGACCATGCCTGGACCGCCGTGCCCGGGTCCGCACACATATATCGCATTCAGGTCGTGCGCCTTTATCACCCGGTTCATGTGGGCATAGATGAAGTTCAGGCCGGGCGTGGTACCCCAATGTCCCAGCAGGCGGGGCTTAATGTGCTCTTTGCGCAGCGGCTCCCGCAGCAGCGGATTTGCCTGCAGATAGATCTGGCCGACGGAAAGGTAATTGGCGGCCCGCCAGTATGCATCGAGCTTTCGCAGTTCGTCGTCGAGCATCGGCAGACCTCAGCCAATTATTGCAGTCTGTTGCGGTGGGGTATCTGGTTGTAAGTACGCACCCTCACGCTACCGCCCGAAATACGCGATACCCGCTATGCCCGCTGCCCCCGCATCCACGCAGGCCTGGGCATTCCGGTGCGTGATCCCGCCGAGCGCCAGCACGGGCGCGGAAGAATGCCGCGCGAATTCCGCAATCGCCGCAGTGCCCAGCACAGGCCTTGAATCCTGTTTCGAGAGCGGGCTGAAGATGGGCGCGAGCAGCACGTAATCCGCGCCCTCCGTCTCGCCGGCGTCTTCCATTTTGTGGCACGAGACGGTCACCAGAAAGCCTGGTTTCCTGAACAGAGCCGGGCGCGGAGCCTTGTCGCGCAGATGGACTCCGGCCGCGCCGCACGCGACAGCGACATCCGCCCTGTCATTCACCAGCACTTGAGTCCCGTGAGGATTGGGGAGGCGCAGCACCGCGCGCGTCAGTTCCGCCAGATCGCGCGCCGACAGATCCCGCTCGCGAATCTGCAGAAGCTCGATTTCCTGTTGCAGCCAATATTCCACATGGGCCAGCCAGGCCGAGGGGCGCGTCGCGAAAGTGCCGTCGGTGATCAGGCAGCGAATCACAGGCGGTCAACGCTTCGAATGCGCGTGGTGCGCGTGACGATGCAACGCGAAAATATCGATATCGGCCAGGACAACGGCGACCGCGCCGCCAATCGCTACAGGCAAAGTCAGAAAGCCGAACATGATTTCAGAGAACGGCTGCGCATTGGAACGTTCGACCAGCAGGAAAGTGAACGCGTACATCACCGAAGCCTGGTATGCGCCCATGTTGGCCGGCGCATTCGGAACCAGAGTGAGCACCGCTTTCACCACGAGAAGGAATGCGGCGGCGCTCAGGCCCAGATCGAAACGATCCGCGCGCGTCAGAGCCCAGACCGCGAGCACCTGGAGGAACCAATACAGGCCGCCGAGCGCCATCGATATGCCGAGTTCACGCCAGTGGCCGAGCCGATGAATTTCCTCCAGCAGGTTGTGAAACCGGACCGCCCAGCTCTTCGTGCTGACAAAGTGGTGCGCATGCTGGCGGTGAAACAGAACGAACAGAAGCAGCAGTCCGAGGGCAACGGCGCCGGAACCGAAGACCCACATTCCGTAATTGACGTCGGCATGCGCGTTGATGTGAAAAGTAATCGTCAGGTACGCAATCACGATCCAGAGGCCGTCCATGATTCGCAGAATCACATCCGAGGTGATGGCGAGCGAGAGCGGAACTTCCGTCTCGTAAGTGAGCAGGAAGCATCGGACCAGTTCTCCCGCTTTGGCGGGCAGAATATCGTTAGCGAGCACTCCCACGAAAATCGCCTGCAGGCACAAACGGTATGGGGGCGAACCCGCCGGCCGCAGCAGCACCTGCCACCGCCACGCATCCACGAAATAGACTCCAAATTCGAGCAGCACGGCGAGCGCGACCCAACTCCATTCGAGGGTGCGGAGATGATCGGAAAGCTGCGCGAAAGGAAATCGCCAGAAGACCCAGATCAGAGAGACGGCTGAAACGGCATAACCGATAACCGGCACCAGCCACTTCGGAAAACGTTGCCGCTTTGGCGGCGCTTCAACGGTATCCATGGGCCTCCGCCGCAACCAGCAGTTTCATCATAGCGCCGGTGGATTTTCCGATGTTGTGTCAGGTGTCGCTCTCGCGGCGCGCAAAAGCTTCCTGCCCGACCATGCGAGGGTCGTAAAAAAAACGCCAAAGCTGATCAGCACGACGGCGAGTCTGCGGCCGGGCGGAAGAGTGCGGGCAAGGTCGGTTCCGGGGTTCAGATTCGTTTCCACCCGAAGCCGCACGGTCGCCGGGGGAGCGCGGCGCGCGTTCTCAATCACGACGGCATACTGCCCGCGGGCATCCACAACTCGGCGGAACTCGCCGGTCCGGCCGTCTGGAGTCGCTGCTAAGGTGTCATGCGGGCGCCCGCGGTCAAAAAACCGAAACTCCCCGAGGGGCAGCAATTCGATATGCACTGTAGGGCTGCCTTTCAGCACCTCGAAATAGCAATCGACCTCGGACGGCGTCTGGCGCACATTCAACGGTACCCAGCGGAAGTCGCCCGCATCCAGGCGGAACGGTTCGCCGG
>JALYHT010000160.1 GCA_030776225.1 Acidobacteriota bacterium
AGTCAGCGTGCGGGTGCCTCCGGCCACGGCGGTATTCATCGCGGCGGCATAAACAAAAGGCTTGAAGATGGAGCCAGGCGGGCGTTCGCGCGCGCGGCTTCACGGTTCCGGCGGCGGGTAAAACGGGCACCTCGCACGACGGATGGTTCGCCGGATTCACTTCCGATCTGCTCTGCGTCGTCTGGGTGGGGTTCGACGACAATCGCGAACTCGATATCGAAGGCGCCCGCTCCGCTCTGCCCATCTGGACAGAGTTCATGAAGCGCGCCCTCACGGTGCGCAGATATTCCGATGCCAAAGAGTTCGAAGCGCCGAACGGAGTGGTCACCGTTACCATCGATCCGGAATCCGGTATGCCGGCAACAGCGCAGTGTCCCGTGCAGCACCCGGAGGTCTTCATTGCGGGTACCGAGCCTGTGGGTGCCTGCCCGCTTCATGGCGGAAAAGGGGACCGCACCACCGTTTCCGGCTGGGATATACCGACACAGCCGGGCATGCCCCCGCCGCTCGGGCCGCAGCCATACATCCAGCCGGCGCTGCCTCGCCGGGATAATGACGGCTCTCTGCCTTCCCACATCACGGACGAGCGCACCCCTGCCGCGGATAAACCGCAGGAGAAGAAGAAAGGTTTCTTCGGCAAGCTAAAGGATGTATTCAAATGAGGCACGCCTAGCCTGAGACGAATACTTTTCATAGCCTGCCTGGCCCTGACCGCCTGTAACCGGAAAGACGGCAACGCCCCGCAGCCACAGCCTCGCTACGCGATTCTGCGTTTCGAAAACCTCTCCGGCGATCCCGCGCTCGACTGGATGGGCCGCGCTCTCGGCGAATCACTGCCGGTGTCTCTCTCGAATGCGCTCGACGGCCCTGTGCTGCCCGCTTCGGCTCTGCGGCGCACTCTTGCCACCCTCGGCCAGCGACCCGCCGTAGCTCCCGGGATTTCCACAGAACATCCGGAAGCCCTGCTCGCCGGGGCCAATCGTGCCATAACCGGTTATATCGAAAGGGTCGGCGGCGCGGTCCGCATTACGGCATCTGAAGAGGACCTGTCGAAAGGTAAGACGCTGCTTACCGTCTCCGCAAGCGGCGATACCCCGTACGGGGCCATCGTCGAGCTTGCGCGCCGCTTCTCACCGCGGGCCGCCCCGCCCATCACGAAACATCCGGAAGCTCTTCGCGCCTATGCCACCGCTCTGGAGTTGCCCCTGGCTGCCGCTCCCGATCTGCTGCGGCAGGCAATCTCTCTCGACTCCGACTTCGGCGAGGCGTGGGTCTCCCTCATCGGTTCGGATGCTTCGCACAATGATCGCGACGCGGTCGTGCGGGATATCGGCAGTGCGCGCCGCGGCAAACTCGACAATGTCAACCGGGCTCTGGTTGACCTCGAAGCCGCGCGACTGCAGGGCGACGGCCCGGCGATCATTGCGGCCATGCGGGAGCTGGCCACGCTTGTCCCGGCAGATCTTTCTCTCATGCGCTCTCTCGCCGAAATTGAAACCAGGGGGGGCGATTTCAGTGGGGCCGCCTCCGCCTGGATGAAGGTTACGGCGTCATCCCCTGACGATCCCCTGGTGTGGAACTCCCTCGGCTATGCGCGCGCTTACGCGGGCGATTACAGGGGAGCCGTTGCGGCCCTGCGGGAATACGACCAGCTTCGTCCGAAAGAGGCAAATCCGCGGGATTCCCTTGGCGATGTGAACTATTTTTTCCGGAAATTCAAAGAAGCCGCGGCCGATTATATGGAAGCTTACCAGCGGCAACCCGGCTTTGAACAGGGGGGCGATCTTTACAAGGCTGCGTGGGCAAAGTTCCAGGCGGGTTATAAAAAAGACGCCGATGAGATTTTTGCGCAGTTCCGCGCCGTCCGCGCCAAATCCAACGCCGGTGCGGTCTCGCTGCTTGCGGGCGACTGGCTCTTTCGCACGGGCCGCGCTTCGGAAGCATTCGCCCTGGCGCGGACGGCGGCGTCCGAAACCCAGTCCGCGCCCCTGCGAGCCGATCTGAACGCACAGCTGGCTATATGGGATCTGCTGGGCAACGATCGCGCGCAGGCCGCCAAAGACTCCGCCGCGGTTGGCGCCCGAATCACAAATCCGAGCGTGTTTCTTGCCCGTTTTGCGTCGCTGCCGTCGGCTTCCGCCATCGAGTGGGAGATGCGCGCCTCCTCGATGTTCTCCCCCAATCTCGCAAACCTGCGGGAACTGGGGCTCGGCTACGCGCTTGTGCTCGATGGTAAGCGCGCCGCCGCTTTACCCGTTTGGGAGCGGATCGCAAAGAACGCCGGGGCCACGGATTTTTTTGCCGTTGCCGTGCTTACGCGGCTAAGAGGCGAGGAGTTGAAACACCCCCTGCTGCCGGACCCCAATAACCTGAATCAATTCGCCGGTTTGCTGAACAAACTATGAAGCCGCGGGAGCCTGCGCTTCTTGCGATTCTGTTGATTTCGGCCTGCGGCCCGGCCGCCCCTCCGGCGAAAGAGATTCAAAAGGATGCGACTGCGGAATCATGGTACGCAGAGACTGTGAATCGACTTGCGGCCCTGGATCTTGAAGCGAATCACCTCTTTCAGAACGGCAAAGCGGATGCCGCAGCGGCGCTGATCGAGAAAGGCGAGCCGCTTAGTAAAAAGCTGCTGGCGGTCCGGAATCCCACTCTGGGGGCCCTTGAGGCGGCATCCGATCTCGATCAGATCTATGGCCGGATGCTCTTCTCGAATCGTAACTATGGGTGGGCGCGCCTGATGTTCCAGAAGAATGCCGCGCGCTGGAAGAACTGGCGTCCGCAGACATCCGAAACCGCGCGGCGTCTGGACGAAGCCCGGAAAGCCATCGTCGAATGCGACAGCAGGATCGTGCAGTAAGCGGCGGCGTCCTGCGTCGGCAAAGCAGCCAGAGTTCACATCGGCATCCAAATATACTGCTGCCCGGCGTTTAAACTGAATATTCCATGCAATTAGAAAAAGTGTATGAGCCACGGCTGTTTGAGCCGCACTGGGCTCAGTGGTGGGTTGAGAGCGGCATTTACCGCGCCAAATGGGAGCCCGGCCGACCCGTCTTTTCGCTCGTCATCCCGCCGCCGAACGTCACCGGCTCACTGCACATGGGGCATATGCTGGAGCATACCGAGATCGATGTCACGGTCCGCTGGCATCGTATGCGCGGCGATATCACCCTGTGGCTGCCCGGCACCGATCACGCCGGTATCGCCACCCAGATGGTGGTTGAGCGGCAACTGACCGCCGAGGGCGGGGACCGGCGCGCCATGGGGCGCGAGGCTTTCGAAGCCCGCGTCTGGAAGTGGAAAGCCGAATCTGGCGGAACGATCAAGCGCCAGATGATTCAGATGGGGGCATCCTGCGACTGGTCGCGCGAGCGCTTCACGCTCGATCCGGGTTTATCGCGCGCGGTGCGTGAGACCTTTGTCAGTCTCTACGAAAAAGGCCTGATCTATCGCGGCGAGTACATGGTGAACTGGTGCCCGGGGTGCCAGACCGCAATCTCCGATCTCGAAACGGCCCATGAGGAAACCGC
This sequence comes from Acidobacteriota bacterium, assembly GCA_030776225.1. Classification (GTDB taxonomy): domain Bacteria; phylum Acidobacteriota; class Terriglobia; order Bryobacterales; family Bryobacteraceae; genus BOG-234. Next base: position 3,531 of record JALYHT010000160.1, read on the forward strand.
GGGGCACCTTTGGCATATCCGGTATCCCCTGGTCGGCTCCGACCGTTATCTGGTCGTGGCGACGACAAGACCGGAGACCATGCTGGGCGATACGGCTGTGGCGATCAACGCGAAAGACGAACGATACGCGGATCTGCACGGACGCAGCGTACGCCTGCCGTTACTGAATCGTGAAATCCCCATCATTCTGGATGACATTGCGGACCCTGAGTTCGGCACCGGCGTCGTGAAGATTACGCCTGCGCACGATTTGAACGACTTCGAAGCGGGGAAGCGACATGCCCTGCCGACCATTAAGGTGATCGACGAAGCCGCCGCCATCACCGCGGCCGGCGGCAAGTACGCCGGGCTGGATCGCTACGCAGCGCGCAAGCGCGTGGTGGAGGATCTGGAAAGCCTCGGGCTGCTCGAAAGCGTGCAGGATTACGCTCTGAGCCTGGGAACGTGCCAACGCTGCAAGACCGCGGTTGAGCCGCTGGTTTCGAAGCAGTGGTTCGTAAAAACGAAGCCGCTGGCAGAGAAGGCGATTGCGGCGGTCGACGAGAAGCGCATCGAAATCATCCCCGAGAACTGGGTCAAGACCTGGAATGAGTGGATGCACAACATCCGCGACTGGTGCGTCTCGCGGCAGTTATGGTGGGGACACCGCATTCCGGCGTGGTATTGCGACCCGTGCGGTGAAACGATCGTATCGCGTGAAGACGCGCCCGCGTGTCCGAAATGCCAGGGTGCGTTGCGGCAGGATTCGGATGTGCTGGATACCTGGTTCAGTTCAGGACTGTGGCCGTTCTCGACGCTCGGCTGGCCGGATTCGACGGAAGATCTGAAACATTTCTACCCGACCACGCTGCTGATAACGGGCTTCGACATCCTGTTTTTCTGGGTGGCGAGAATGGCGATGCTCGGCATCGAGTTCCTGGGCGACGTGCCGTTCAAACAGGTTTATATCCATGGCCTGGTGCGCGATGCCGATAAACAAAAGATGTCGAAGACGAAAGGGAACGTCATCGATCCGCTTGTGGTGACGGAAAAATACGGCACCGACGCGGTGCGCATGGCGCTGCTGAGCGGGGCCGCGCCGGGCACCGATATTGTTTTCACGGTGGATCGAATCGACAGCGCGCGGGCGTTTGCCAATAAAATCTGGAACGCAGCGCGTTTTTTGTTCGTGAACATGGAGCGGTGCGGCATAGAGTCCGGGCTGGCGGCCAACATGGCGGACGACGTGAACGCGTATCGGCCCGCGGCGGGAGCACCCATCGAAGACCGCTGGATTTTCAGCCGCCTGAACGAATGCGCGCAGCAGATGAATCGCGCGATCGATCAGTATCGATATCACGAAGCGGCGCAGACCGTCTGGCACTTCATCTATGACGACTTCTGCGACTGGTATATCGAGCTGAAGAAGCTTAAATTCGTGGAGAATTCCGGGCTCAACGAAGACTGGCGGAATCTGCTGGCTGTGTTTGAGAGCCTGCTGCGCCTTTTGCATCCGGTAATGCCGTTTTTGACGGAAGAACTGTGGCACCGGCTGGGGGCTCCACAGGAAACCTCGATCTCGCTGGCCGCCTTTCCGCAATTCGACCCCGCGCGTCACGATTCCCTGGCGGAAGTGGAGATCGGTTTGTTGCAGGGCGTGGTGACGGCGGCGCGCGGGCTGCGTGCCGATCTGAGTCTCGACCCGAAACTGCCGCTCGCAGGTCTTATCTCTCGTGAGGTGGATTTTCGCGCGGTGCAGAGGCTGTCTGGGGTGGCATTCACGGTCGGCGAAGTTCCGAAGACAGGCGCGGTACGCTCGACGCCCGATTTCGATCTCTCCATCGATGTTCCGCAAGGTCAGATGCAGGCGCAGAAAAAGAGGCTGGAAAAAGAACGCGAGCAGTTGATGAAGAACATCGCGAATTCGACCCGGCAGCTTTCCGACGAAGTATTCCTCAGTAAAGCGCCCGCCAAAGTGGTGGATTCCATTCGGGCTAAGCTCGCCGAGTATGAAGCGCAGCTGAAAAAGGTCGAGGACAGTCTGAATGGGTGAAGCGCTGGATATCGTCAGGCTCGCACTGGCTGAAGATATCGGCGCGGGCGATGTAACTTCCCAGGCGTGCGTGCCGGCGGATCGGCGTGCCTCCGGGGTTTTCCTCGCGCGCGCTCCGCTGGTTTTGGCCGGATTGTCGGTGCTGCCGCTGATTTATGAGGCGCGCGGCGGCGTGGAAGAGTTGCAATTGCTGCACAAAGATGGCGACCGGCTGGACGAAGGAACCCAAATTGCAACGGTGCGGGGCCCGGCCAGAACTCTGCTCGAATGCGAGCGCGTGGCTTTGAATTTTTTGCAGCGGCTCTCCGGCGTGGCGACGCTGGCCCACGAGTTTGCGGCCCTTGTAGCGGGCACGAAGTGTAAAGTACTCGATACGCGCAAGACGACGCCGGGACTGCGCCGACTGGAAAAGGCGGCGGCTGCGGCGGGCGGCGTCACTAACCACCGGATGGGGCTCTTCGACGCGATTCTGATCAAGAACAATCACATCGCGGCTGCCGGCGGCGTACGGCAGGCTATCGAAAATGCGCGCGTATCGGGGCTGCCGATCGAAATTGAAGTACGCGCCATCGATGAACTGAACGAAGCGCTCCAAAATGGAGCGACGCATCTGCTGCTGGATAACCTTTCTCCGCAGCAGGCGGCAGAATGGATTGGGATTGTCGACGGGCGCGCAACCGTGGAGCTTTCGGGCGGCATCGATGTTGACAGTGTCCGCTCTTATGCGGAGACGGGAGCCAATTTTGTTTCCGCGGGCGCAATCACGCATTCGGCGAAGGCGGTGGATATCAGCTTTCGGCTGGAGTTGCTTTGATCCTGCGGCTCCGTTCCACAACCTCGACGATGAAAGAGGCGCTGGCCCTGGCTGCGCGCGGGGAACCGCACGGCACGGCCGTCGTGGCGGAAGAGCAGACGGCAGGCGTGGGAAGGCATGGACATTCCTGGCATTCGCAAGCGGGCGGCGGTCTTTATCTGTCGATCATTCTGCGTGCGGCGCTGCCGGCGGACGCCCTGCCCGTCTTGACCATGGCCCTTGGATTAGCGGTTCAACGGGCTGTGGATGACGTTGCGGACGTCAACTCCGATTTGCGCTGGCCGAACGATCTGCTGCTGAACGAGAAGAAGCTCGCGGGAATCATGGTCCAGGCGGCAGATGCCCCGGGTGGAAAAGGGGCGTTGATCGCCGGTATGGGGGTCAATGTGAACCAGACTTCCTTTCCGGAGGATCTGCGCGGGATTGCGACATCGCTGCGGCTCGAAACCGGCCGCGACCATTCGAAAGAGGCACTGCTCAACCGCGTGCTTACGGAAGCATTACGGTTCACGACGCTGCTCGCCGAGCGCGGGAGAGAAACGATTCTGAAACAGTTCGAGGCGCGTTCGAGTTATGTCAGCGGCAAAGCTGTGGATGTGGCTCTGGGAGACCGAAGCATCTCGGGCGTTACGGAGGGTTTGTGCGAGCGGGGTTTTTTGCGGGTGCGCACGGCCGGGGGGCTGGAAACGATTATCGCCGGAGGCGTGCGGGCGCGCGGGTAGCGGGACTCATAACGGAACTTCTTCAGGCGATCGCGAGAAAAAACGTGCGCGCATAGCCTGCATCGCCCGACATACCCGCGTCGCGCGCGTCATAGAGCGTCACGTCTTTGAAGCCGGCCTTCAGCAGTTCGGCCTGCGCCGCGCCGATTGTATGGCAGGTCTGGTGGAGAGTGAAGTCGGCCCGGCGCCAATGTGCGTTTTCGGAATCGAAAGTGGTGACCTCGCAGGTTGCGAGCTTCGTTTCCTCATTGAATGAAGACATCGGCGCGATAATCGGCGCCCCAGTGGCGATTGTAAAGCGGCGCGAAGGGATCGTACTCGCGGTTGGGTTCAATTTTTCGCGGGGCGCGCGCCATGGACATAGTGTCCTATGCGATCCCGAATGGCATACTGAATTTGTTCGCAGAGCAGGCATGCCCCCCACCATTACCAGCGGCGAAACCATCACGACTCCGCGGATCACCCGGCCAGAATCCGAGACCACGGGTGAGACGGCAAAGAACCCGTTGTATCGCGTGGTGCTGCTGGACGACGACGATCACACGTACGATTATGTGATCGAAATGCTCCAGAAAATCTTCATTTTCACGGTGGAGCAGGCTTTACAGCATGCGCAGGAGGTGGATTCGGTCGGTCGAACCGTGCTGATGACCTGCGAGCTTCCGGAAGCCGAATTCGCGCGCGATCAGGTGCAGGGTTACGGTCGCGACTGGCGACTGCCTCGATCGAAGGGGTCGATGTCGGCCATTGTGGAACCGGCGGGCGAAACGGCGTGATTGAGCGAAAAACCTCGCGCTAAACTGAGAGCGTGAAAGTTTATACAGCCATTCTGGCTCTGTCCGCAACTACTTTATTTGGCCAGGCGCCGTCCATGCCAATCGCGCCGGCCGCGCCCTCCGCGGCGCCTTCGCCGAAACCCGCCGATCCAAACAAGGTCGTCCTCACGATCGGCAATGAAAAGATTACCGAAGGCGAGTACGATAACCTGGTCAACGCGATTCCCGCGCAGTATCAGGCTTACGCCCGGGGCCCGGGAAAGCGCTCTTTTGCCGACCAGATTGTGCAGGTGAAAGTGCTCGCCGCCGAGGCCGAAAAGAAGAAACTCGACCAGGAGCCGAAGATTAAAAACGAGCTGGCTTTCCAGCGCCAGAACCTGCTCGCGCAGGCCATGTTTCTGGCGATGCAGGAGAACGTGAAGGTAGACGACGCGGCGATCCAGAAATATTACGACGAACACAAGAAAGATTATGAGGTTTTGAAAGGTAAGCACATCCTGATCCGGGTGAAAGGCGCGCCTATGCAGGGGATTCCGGGCAAGCCGGAACTGACCGATGAAGAGGCGCTCGCAAAAGCGAAAGAGATCCGCCGGAAGCTGGTAGCGGGGGGCGATTTCGCGGCCATCGCGAAGGCCGAATCGGACGATCAGGGATCTGGCGCCAAGGGCGGGGAACTCGGCGAATTCAAAAAAGGCATGATGGTGATGCCTTTTGAAGAGGCGGCGTTTGCGGCAAAGGTCGGCGAGGTCAGCGAACCGGTGAAGACTCCGTTTGGCTATCACCTGATTGTGGTGGAGTCGCGCGTGACGAAGCCGCTGGCGGAAGTGAAACCGGACCTCGAGAAGAAACTTCGGCCCGAGATTGCGCGGGTGGAAGTGGAAAAGCTGCGCAAGGGCGAATCCGTGCAGATGGATGAAAGCTTCTTCGGACCCGCCGCCGCTCCCAATCCAGGCGCGCCGCCGGCGGCCGCGATTAAATAACTGTGCGTCTCTTCGCGGGCACTTCGGGGTTTGCCTATCCGGCGTGGAAGCCGGATTTTTATCCCAAAGACGTGCCCGCGAAGAAATTTCTGGAGCACTACGCTTCCCGCCTCAACAGCGTGGAAGCCAACTACACATTCCGGCGGATCGCCACAACCAGCGTTTTTGAAGGCTGGATGAAGGCCACTCCGCCCGATTTTCAGTTTGCATGCAAGGCGCACCAGACGCTCACCCACATCATGAAGATGAAAGACGCGGAAAGTTTTACCGATGTCTTTCTGAAGTCGCTCGAACCTTTGCGGGCGGCGCGACGGCTGGGTCCGGTGCTGTTTCAGTTCGCGCCGAGTTTCAAGTGCGACATCGCGCGGCTGGAGAGCTATTTGCCTCTGCTGCCAACCGACATTCGGTTCGCATTCGAGTTCCGGCACGCTTCATGGCTGGCTGATGAAGTGTACGAACGCCTCGCCGCGCGTAATATCGCACTGTGCCTGGCCGAATCGGACAAGCTCGAAATACCGAAAGTGTTCACCGCGGATTTCGCATATTTCCGCCTGCGAAAGGGCGACTATTCGGATGCCGGCCGCGCTGAAATTTCCGGGCGCGTGCGCGGTTTGATGGAGAACCGCGACGTTTACGTTTACTTCAAGCATGAGGACGATCCGCGGGGAGCGATCTGGGCGGAAGATCTGCTGAAAGAGTTGTTACAGGAAAAGCGCCCTGCTTAAGCGGTTTTAACTTTGCGGGGCGCGCGCTTGCGCCGGGGCTGTTCGACGACGGCTTCCGTGGTTTCCTCTTCGCCCGACGCCCTTGTGGCTGTGCTGGGCGGTTTACGGGCTTCGAGACTCTTCTTCAGCGCTTCCATGATGTCGATCACGGGCGCGATGTGCGCCTCGGGTGTCTCCACCACCTTGTGCCCTTCTACTTTTGCCTGAATCATTTCGCGCAGATTGTCGCGGTATGTATCGTGATACTTCTCGGGCTCGAAGGCGCCGGCCAGCGATTCGACCAGCATTTTCGCCAGGTTCATCTCGCGCTCCGAAACTTTGCTGGTATCGGTGCGGAATTCTTCAGTGCGCCGGACTTCATCTGCGTAATACATGGTGTGCAGAACCATGCCGCGCTCGCCGGGACGCACAATCACGACGTGCTCGCGGTTGTGCATCGCGATCTTCGCGACCGCATAATATTTCGTCTCTTTGAGCGCTTCGAATAAAAGCGCGTATGGTTTTTCGCCGCCTTCATCGGGCGCGATGTAGTAAGAACTTTCGAGGTAAACGGGGTCCACGTCGTCCGCTTTGACGAATTCCTGGATCTCCATCACCCTGGCGGTCTTTGGGGCGACCTTCTTGATATCTTCGTCCTGAATGACTACGTACTTGCCTTTTTCGTACTCATAGCCTTTGACGATTTCATCGCGGGGGATGGGCTTCTCTTCCGCCTGGCAATAGATCACCTGTTTGATCCGTGAGTTGTCGGTCTTATGCAGCTGGTTGAAACTGAGGCTTTCGCTGCGCGCGGCTGTGAATAAGCGCACAGGCAAAGAGACCAGTCCGAATGTAAGATGACCTTTCCAGACGCTCGTCGCCATATAGTCTATCTCCAGCTATAACATGGAATAAGGAACATTTCCAGCCGTTTATGTCGCTCAAAGAATACGAACGCAAGCGGGATTTCGAGAAGACGCCGGAACCGAAGCCGGGAAAACCCGTAAAAAGCCCCGTACATGCGGGACGTTTCTTCATACAGCGTCACAATGCGACGCGGCTGCATTACGATTTCCGGCTGGAGATTGACGGCGCGCTGAAGTCGTGGGCGGTCCCGAAAGGGCCGTCGCTCGATCCTTCCGTAAAGCATCTCGCGGCCATGGTGGAAGACCATCCGATTTCCTACGGCGACTTTGAAGGCAACATTCCCAAAGGCGAGTACGGCGGGGGCAGCGTGATGTTGTGGGATCGCGGGACGTTCGATCTGATCGGCGAAGAAAGCGGCATGGCGCAGATTGCGCGCGGCGATCTCAAGTTCGAGCTGCATGGTCAAAAGCTGAGCGGGACCTGGGCGCTGGTCCACATGAAAAACCGGGGGAAGGGAAATGAGTGGCTGATCATCAAGAAGAAGGACGAGGCGGCGCAGACTCCCTGGGATATCGAAGAACTGGCGCAGAGCGTAAAGACAGGCCGTTCGCAGGAAGAAATCGCAAAGGATCTGCCCGCGCATAAGACCGTAAAAAAGACCGCGCCTAAAAAAAAAGTAGTCGCGACACACCCTGAGAAACTTCAGGGAGCCGTAAGGGCGCCCATGCCGGAGTTCTTTGCTCCCATGTCGGCGCAGCTTACGGATAAACTGCCGAAAGGCGAAGACTGGATTTTCGAAGTGAAGTGGGACGGCGTGCGAGGTTTGGCTTTTATCGAAGCAAACACCCTGCATTTCTATACGCGCAACAGCAACCGATGTGAGAAGCAGTATCCCGAATTGCAGGTGATCCCGCATTACATCGCGGCCGGGCAGGCGATTCTGGATGGCGAGATTGTGGTGCTCGATAAAAACGGCGTATCGCGCTTCGAACTCATCCAGTCGCGGATTCACTCGCAGGACGCCAACGCGATCGCCAGGATGCTGGAGAAGAATCCGGCGCATTTTTACGCTTTCGATCTGTTGTATCTCGATGGGTACGATCTGCGGAAAGTCCCGCTGATAGAGCGGAAGAAGTTGCTGCGGGAGATCGTCAAGCCATTTCCGCTGCTGCGGGTTTCGGAGCATTTTGAGAACGACGGGGAGCGTCTGCTGGACGCGGCGCGTGAAGGCGGGCTGGAAGGTTTGATGGCGAAGTGCGCCACCAGCGTTTACGAATCGCGGCGCAGCCGAAACTGGCTGAAGATCAAGCTGACCGCCGAGCAGGAATTCGTGATTGGCGGATACACGCCGGGCGAGCGCGATTATTTCGGGTCGCTGGTGCTGGGATTTTATGAAGGCGGCAAGCTGCACTACGCGGGCAATGTAGGGACCGGGTTTAATACGCGCAATCTGGCGGAATTATGGGCGCTGCTCGAACCGCTGAAATCGGAGAAGAATCCGTTCATGAAGACGGAGAAGGCGCCGAAGGGTACCGTGTGGGTGAAGCCGGAGTTGGTGGCCCAGATCAAATTCGCCAACTGGACGGGCGACAGGAAACTCCGCGCGCCGGTTTATCTCGGGTTGCGCAACGATAAGCATTCGAGGGACGTGAGCCGTGAGCAGGTGGCCGCGCCCATGCTTCTGCCCCCCGATCGGAAAGAAGTGACGGCGACCATCGACGGCCGGAGCCTGAAATTCACGAACCTCGACAAGCTCTACTATCCCGAAGACGGGTTTACAAAGCGCGACTTACTGAATTACTACGACGCCGTTTCGCCGCTGCTCCTGCCGCACCTGAAAGACAGGCCGCTTTCGCTGAAGCGTTATCCGAACGGAATACACGAACCGTTTTTCTTTCAGAAGAATACGCCCGAGGGATACCCGTCGTGGCTGCGCACTGAGCAGGTGGAAGACATTCGCTACCTGCTGGCCCAGGATAAGGCGAGTCTGCTCTATCTGACGAATCTGGGTTGTATCGATCAGAATCCGTGGATGAGCCGTGTGGGGTCGCTCGACAATCCGGATTACATACTGATCGATCTGGACCCGCAGGAGTGCGCATTCACGAAGATTGTGGAAGCGGCTCTGCTGGTGAGGCAGAAGCTGGATGACATCGGGCTGGAAGGATATCCGAAGACGACCGGCGGTGATGGCATGCACATCTTCATTCCCATCGAGCCGCGATATACCTACGAGCAGGCGCGCACCTTTGCCGAGGTGATTGCGATGATGCTTGCAGGCGAGCGGCCGGATTTATTCACGAGGCCCAGATCGGTGACGGCAAGGGAAAAGAACCGGGTTTACTTCGATCATATCCAGATCGGAAAAAGTAAAACCATCTCGGCGGCATACGTGGCGCGCGCTTATCCGGGTGCGCCGGTCTCGACGCCGCTGGCCTGGGATGAAGTGAAACCTTCGCTGCACCCCTCGCAGTTCAGTATTGCGAATGCGCCCGAGAGGTTTGCGCGCGTCGGAGATCTGTTTGATGGCGTGCTGAAAAAGAAGCAGAAGATCGAGAAAGCGTTCGGGAAGCTCGAGAAACTGCTGAAGCGTCAGTGAGTCTTTTACGAGGCGAGGTTCGCGGGACAAAGACTCCGGTAGAACTGGCACGAGTGGCAGTGCGCGCCTTCGTTGAGGTCGAACCGCAGAGTGTCCTGAGCCGTACGGAGTTCGAGGAGGAGATTTTGGAGGTCGTAATCCAGTGGCACTTCGACCACAGTATCCAGGCGAAGGTAATGCAGCAGGGCTTTGGCGGGGCGCTTGCCCAACGCCCGTTCTATCGCCAGCGCATACAGCGCAAGCTGCGGGGCGTAGGCTCCGGTGCGGACCTGCCGGTCGGTCTTGTAATCCACAATCGTGATGTCCCCATTCTCTGTGAACCAGAGATCGACTGTGCCGCGGACGAGAGT
>JALYHT010000161.1 GCA_030776225.1 Acidobacteriota bacterium
GCCCCAGGGGACGTTGTTTTCACTGCCATAGGCAATCTGTCTCTGCACAGCGTCCTGACAGGCATGCTCCAGCAGGGAGTTCGTAAAGTTGCGGGTGAACAACAGCGGCATCAGGTATTCGAACATAGTGCCGCTCCAGGAAAGCAGGGTCTGGTTGCGGCCCGTGTATACGTAGGGCCTGTTGAGCGCAAACCAATGCTCGGCGGGGAGATCGCCTTTCGCGATCGCCACCAGGCTCGACAGACGGCATTCGCTGGCGAGAAGATCATAGTGGCTGCTGAACTCTCTGGGTCCGCCAACGGCGTACCCGACCCCGAAAAGCTTGCGCTGTTTGTCGTACAGAAAACGCATGTTGACGCCGTCCGCGAGTCGCGCGGCATTTTCCATAACTGCCCGCAGTTTGGCCACGGCATCGGCGGCGTTCGCGCGGGCCGTTGCGTAATCGGCCGCGAGTTGGTCGAGCCATGCGCGGAGTTCCGGGCGCAGATCGCGATCGTCTCTCCATTCCAGAATCGAGTCGATCTGCGCATGCGAGCTACCCGCCAGACTTTGCAGAGACGGCATATGGTGCAGCGCTCGCCGGCGCAATTTCACAGCATCGGGCGCAATCGCCCGGAGAGAAGAATCGGGTGGGGATGCGAGCGTCTCCATCCAGCCCAGATAGCGATCCGCCACCGTGTTCCACGACGCCAGTTCCGCATTCAGGCGCGCCGCCCAATAGGAACGCTCATCGGTCGCGGCCACGTGCCAGCGCTGCGAATCGCGTACCTTTCGCATCGGGGCCAGAGCCATGCGATAGCGGCCGATCAGTTCGTGCCCTTCTTTGGAGCCGCGCAGCAGCCGTCGCAAAGCCTGGAGGGCCACGATGGCGGAGGGGTCGTCGCCGCATTTCTCTTCGAGGATCGAGAGCGTGTCGTTGAGACCGCGCAGCCCTGCCGGCCCCACGACCGGCGCGCGCAGAATGTCGTGACATCCCTGCTGCAGCACCCACAGGGCGGCTATCAGATTGCCGCTGTCCACGGTAGAAACGTAACGCGGACTCAAAGGTTCGAGGGTACGCGTGTCATACCAGTTCAGCAGGTGCCCTTCGTAACGCTCCATGCGCGCGAGAGTTTCCATCGTGCGGGAACAACGAAGTGAAAATTCATCGGCTGTGAGGTATCCGAAATCGCGGGCCGCGAGTGCGGACGTCAGCCACAGGCCGATGTTGGTTGGTGAAGTGCGCTCGGCCACCTCCACGCGAAGCGCCAGTTGCGAATTGTCCGGCGGGAGCCAGTTGGATTCCGGGCCGACCAGATCGTCGAAAAAGCGCCACGTCTCTCGCGCTACGCCTCGCAGAAAAAGCGTTTCTTCGGCGCTCAACTGTTTGCGTGCGAGCGAACGCCCGGGTTTCGCGAGCCAGCGCATAAGCAGGGGCGATACCGCCCACAAAATCACAAAGAACGACGTGGGTGCGAATTCGCGCTCAAGAAGCAGCACAATGGCCAGCGGCGCCGAAAGCCCCGCGATTACATTCAACTGGCGGAGGGTCGCATTCCGGTGGCGGGCGGCCTCGCTATGCGCGTGGTCGGCAGTCGTCCACTCCAGCAGATTCCGATGGCTGACCCGGCGCCGGTAAAACACGCGCACGACAGCATCGACCGAAATCCATGCCTGATGCGGCAGGAATGAGATCATCACCAGCGCGCGATAGAGTTCATCCGCCGCGCCCTGCCAGCGATGCACGGAACCCTGCAGGCGCCGCGCCACCCGGTCGAGCAGTGGCGTCATGGCGGGGATCGCGACGGCAAGGCCCACCACCAGACTCCACACGCCCGGCGCGGCTTTCGTGAGCCAGCCGAGCAGCAGGAGCAAAAGCGCGGCGATGGGAACGAGGCTGCGCCGCAGGTTATCCACAACGCGCCAGCGGTTGATTGCGCTCAGCGGATTCCTCACGGGTTGTCCGGAGGCGGAAGGAACCGTTCGCAGCGTCCAGCGGGCGATCTGCCAGTCGCCTCGCGTCCAGCGATGCTGGCGAGTCGCAAAACTGCCGTAATCGACGGGTAATTGCTCAAAGAGCTGGATATCGCTGGCCAGCCCGACGCCCACATGCGCCCCTTCGATCAGATCATGACTGAGAAGCGTCTCCGCCGGAAATCTGTCGCCCACGATCTCATGGAAAGCATGTACGTCGTAAATGGCTTTACCGTGGAAGATCCCTTCGAGAAAGAGATCCTGCTGCGCATCGGAAACGGTTTGCGAATAAGGGTCCGTTCCCGTGGCATCGGCGAAAATACGGGTGAACCGAGTGGCGGTGGCGCCGGGCAGGGTAATACCGACCCGCGGCTGGATGATGGTGTAGCCGCGTTTCCGGATTCCGGTGACAGGGTCGATTTCAACCCTGTTGAGCGGGTGCGCGATGGTCTCGATCATAGTGCGCGCCGCATCCGTTGGTAACTGGGTGTCCGCGTCGAGAGTGATGACCCAGGAGATCGGAACCCTGAGGCGCCCCGTATCGAGAATTTGTTTGTTCCCCGCGCCGCAGAGAAAAGCGTTCAGCTCTTCAAGCTTGCCCCGTTTCCGCTCGCGCCCGATCCAGCGCTGCTCGCTTTCCGACCACGCGCGTTGCCGGTGGAACAGCAGGAAGCGATCGCCGTTCTCCTGCGCGGCTGCTGTTCCGGCGGGAAGAGGATATCGGGTATTCAATTTAGCAATCCCGTCGCGCGCGGCCTGTAGAAGCTCGACATCGTTGGGGGCATTGCTCTGTGCAGAATCGGTGAAATCCGGGAACAGGCTGTAATAAATGTGCGCGTCGCGGTTGCCCAGATAACGCACTTCCAGCTTTTCAACTTCGGTGTAAACGCTCTCACGGCTGGTGAGCATCATCGGGATCACAACCAGCGTGGCCTCAGTGGCGGGAATGCCGTCGCGGAAATCGAGCTTGGGCAGTGGCTCCGGCGGCATCAGGGAGATGACGAGCGCATTGACGATCTGCACGCACAATTCACTCAGAGGGAAGATCGAGAGCGCCCCGAGAGCGACCAGAATAGGACGGCTGTGGACGCCGGCTTCGCGAGCCAATAGCCAGGAAAGCACGACGAAACAGGCGGTCAGCGCCAGGGTGCTTCCGATATAGACCGGCGTGGCGTGCCGCGAGGCCCAGCGCAGCAGCTGTTTCCCCGCGGGTATACGCGCCTTTAATTCGGCTTCCAGTTGCGCGAGGCCGTCGGACAGAAGGAACCAGGCAACGTGCGCTCTCTGCGGATGCTCAGATGCAGCCGCGAGCCTGAGCGCGTGCCGCGCCACTTCGAGTTCTTCGACTCCGCTGTATCGGGAGAGCCTTTCGACCGAGCGGCGGCAGCGATCGCGCGTCTGAAAATCGCTGCGCGCATATGTGCCGCCGGGATCGTTCCTCAGCTCCGCTTCGACCGGACTGACATCTTCGAAAACCGATTTGAAATCGAGGCGCGCGAGTGTGCGCAGGCTGCCGAATGCGTTGGAGGTGGAAACGGTTTCAGCCGCTTCCCGGGTATGCTGCGCCCGCACGACATCGATCAGCGACTTGCCAAACCGTTCCTCGATCCAGTGCTGCGCCGGCCCCAGCGCCAATTCCTGATCCTGCAGTTGTTCGGCGAGCGCCGTGACGAAATGGGCCTGCCGCGCCACCGGTTCCGCTTCGAGATGCTTCAGCATGGTCTCGAAAGCGCCTTCGCCCATACGGGCGCTGCTGGCCAGACGGTTTGCCCAAAGATAAGCGGACTCGCGATGCTGCTGACCCCGGTTCACGAGGACGGCGAGATCAGTCACGGCTCGTATGAGCGCGATGCGGAGAAACAGAGGAAACGCCCAGAGTTCCGCGATCGTGAAGGGGTGATCGTGCTGGCAATCGCGGAGGCAATCGCGTATGCCGGCGTCGTTCACCGCATAATTGTTGCGGGAGGCGAACTGGTGCGCCACGGAATAGACGCCGGGTCCGGCGCCGGAAGTAGCCCATGCCGAATAATCCCGCGGCAGATGCCGTCGCACTTCATCGATCTGGGTGCTGATCAGATATGAATTGTCGAGAATCCATTCCGCCGCCGGCGACAGGGCATGTTCCAGCCGATTGGCTTCCGCCAGATCCCGCCGGGCGGCGGACAGCGCGGCTTTATAACGCTGTAACCGGGCCAGGATGGTTCTGCGGGTAAGCCCGGAAGGATCGCCTGCTTCGCCGGAATCGCCGGCCGGAAGTTCCAGAACTTCCGACGATTCGGGCCGCACCACGAAGATCGCCGGCGATCCGGCGGACTGAAGGGTGTTGACAACTGTTTCAACATTGGCCGGTCCGGTCTGCGCAATGACGAGCGCTTCGCCTTCCAGGCGGAGTTTTTCATAGGGCCTGCACAAAGCGGGCACGCCTTTGCCACTGGCCCGTGAAACGCAAACCTCAGCTATCGGTTGAAGTGCCTTCCAGACCCGATCTATGGGTTCTTCTTCAAGCGGGTAGAACGCAAGGACGATTCGGACGGATTCGGATTTCATGCGCCTTCAGGCGCGACCGCGGGCGAGGCTCGTTAAAAGACACGCCACGAATAAAACGCCGAATACAAGGGTGGCCAGTTTTACGGAAATGACGCCTGCTGCCGGACTCGCCGTCAGTGCGAGGGCTGCCGTCAGTATGGCCATAAGTGCGAATACCATCATCCATCCAAGCATCCTTGTGAATTCTCCGTTTCAGGGACGCTTCGTTAGATATAGAGTCCCGGTCAACCTTATGCACGTGGAATGCCAATTTAAGTCCAAGAAAAATAAGGAGTTTATCAGGGCTGCCTTGGTTTGGAAGTCAAAAAGTTCCGGGCTGAACTGTGAAGAAACTGTTCGTTCTTTGACCTCCAATTCAGTTTTTTGAGGCTAAACTGATTCGGATGATTCTGAAAATCTGCGAAGCCGGAGAGCGCGTGCTCAGACATGCAGCCCGCGAACTCAGCGAGCGCGAAATCGTTTCTGCAAAGACTCAGGATCTGATTGGGTCGATGTTCGAGACAATGCGGAACGCTCCCGGCGTGGGCCTCGCGGCTCCGCAAGTCGGAGTGAGTTTGCAGATCGCTGTGATCGAGGATCGACAGGAGTATCTGGATAAAGTTCCCGTTTTACATTCCACCGAAAGACTGCGCACTCCGGTCAACCCGCACGTGATTATCAATCCCCGGCTGACAGTGGAACCCGGTAACGTGGTCGAATTTTTCGAAGGTTGTCTGAGCCTGCCTGGTTTCACCGCGATTGTGCCGCGCGCGCTTGCGGTCAGGGTAGAATCTCTGAACGAACGCGCCGAGCCGGTGACGATCGAGGCACGCGGATGGTATGCGCGCATTCTGCAGCATGAAATAGATTATCTTCTGGGAACCATGTATATCGACCGCATGTTGACCCGGTCTTTCATGGGACGCGAGAATTTCGACCGGCACTGGAAAGACATGGCCGTCGGCGAATGCAGAAGGTTGCTCGATGCTTAAACTTCTTTGCCCCGAACGGCGAACGGATTAAAATCGGTCCGCCGGTCGAAGAAGTTCACGCCTTCGGCGCGCTTGAGCGCATTCACCACCGCGTAAGTCAGCGGCGTGGCCAGTACCTCATAGGCGACTTTGAATACATAGCCGGAAATAATCAGGTTGATCAGCACAGGCGCCGGCTGTCCCCAGAAGATGAAGAGCACGACAATCGTGGTGTCGATCGCCTGGCCGATCACAGTTGAACCCACGGTGCGCGTCCAGAGATACCTGCCTTCTGTCCAGACTTTCATTTTCGCCACGGTAAGGGAATTGGCAAACTCTCCGGCCCAATAAGCCAGCAGACTTCCAGCGACATTGCGCGGCGCCACTCCGAAGATTGCTTCGTACGCCTGCTGGTTTTTGAACTCGGGCGCCGCGGGCAGCCAGATGGCGAACAAACCAAAAGCGGTCATAATTCCGCTGGCCATAAATCCCGTCCAGATCGCCCTGCGCGAAGCGCTGTAGCCGTATACTTCGGTAAATACATCGCCGAAGATATACGTGAGAGGGAATAACAACTGCGCCGCGCTGATGCGCATGCTTCCAATCGGCACCAGTTTCGGGGCAATTAAATTGGATACGATCAGCACGACCACAAAGATGTTGATCAGCAGATCGAGATAGCGATATTGCCTGACTCCCTGCTCCCGCCCGACTGCCGCGCCCGTCACCAAAAGCTGCCCTCCGTCTGGAAAAACGATAAGCTCAACAATATCAGGATGCCAACTTCGCCAATCGACTGGAACGTACTGTTGAATATTGCCATCAAAATCCTGACCGCGTATGTGCTCGCACTGCCGACCGGCTGGATGCGGGAGAAGCAGGCGCACGGCGTCGGCATCAGGACTTTTCCGATTGTCGCCATCGCGAGTTGCGGCTATCTCCTGATCATGCAGGGCCAGGCTTCAGGAACGGATGCGCTCGCCGCAAATTCGCGCGTGCTGCAGGGGCTGGTCGCAGGCATAGGGTTCGTCGGAGGGGGCGCGATTCTCAAAGAAGGCATGAGCGTGCATGGCACCGCCACCGCCGCCAGCATCTGGAACACCGGCGCGATCGGGGCGGCGGCCGCGATGGGCCGTTATGAAATCGCGATCGTATTGTCGCTGCTGAACCTGTTTACGATGTTTGCCCTCGCTCCCCTGAAGAAACGTCTGGATCGGGCAGGCGAGGAAGAATAACGCCCGCCGTTATCATATAGAAAATCATCACAGGAAAAATTCTTGCCGATCGATCCCTCCGCAGTCATCGCATCAAGCGCCCGTGTGCATCCGGAGGCTTCGATCGGGCCCCGCACGCGCGTGGGAGAGTTCTGCGTTATTGAGCAGGATGTGGCCATCGGCGCCGATTGCCTGCTTGAGCCCTATGTCTTCGTGAAACGCTGGACTACGCTCGGGAATAATAACGAAATCTCCGCCGCCACTGTGCTGGGCACCGATCCGCTCGATAAGCACTTCCAGGGAGAGCGCAGCTATCTCAGGATCGGCAACGGAAATAAGATCCGCGAACACTACACGATTTCGCGCGGCACGAAACCGGAATCCGTAACGCTTGTGGGCGACGGCAATTACATCATGACCTCGGGGCACATCGCGCATAACTGCGTCATCGGGAATAATACGGTGATTGCGAGTTGCGCGCTGGTGGCCGGGTACGTCGAAGTGGAAGATCAAGCCTTCATCTCCGGCGGCATAGGAATTCATCAGTACTCGAAGATCGGCAGGCTGGCCATGATCGGGGGCATGACCCGAGTCAATCTGGATGCCCCGCCTTTCTTTCTGTACGGCGGTCTCGATATTCGGCCGCGCGGATTGAATCTGGTGGGCCTGAAGCGCGCGGGTTTCACGACGGAGCAAATCGGTCTTCTGAAAAAAGCGTACCGGGTGCTGTACCGCTCCGGTCTGAAACTCGAGGAAGCGCTGCTGAAAATCGAAGCGGAACTGTCGGACGAGAATACGCTCCACCTGGTAGGCTTCATTCGCGCGAGCAAGCGCGGCTGTTGCCGGGAGTAGCTCTCTCGGGTTGCTCTAAAGCCGCCTGCGCCGGTAATATCCCGCTCCGCCGCTGTGCGCGCCGGCATCGAGAAGCACTGCAATCACCAGAATGATGAGATTGAACCCCTGCAAGGCAAGTCCCGAGGTCACCATCCACGCGTACACGATCGTCGTGATCGGAAGGAAGATGAAACCGAGGAGCGGGACAAGCAAACCGTGATAAGCGCGATCCAGCATCGTCGAGAACAACCACATCAGGATCAGGACGATTCTCGGAAACGCCACCACCACCAATGCGAGCAGACACGGCATGTTTCGAGGATATGTCAGGCCCGGCTCAGGCGCCGTGCGGATTCGTACGTCAGCGCTCCTGGTGCTTGCTCTTCAGCTCAGCCTGCAACTGCCGCCATGCGGAATCCTCGAACGCGATTTTGATGCGCTCGCGGCCTTCACTTCTCGGGTCGCCTGCCCGCGGCCCCTCCGATTTCAGGCACCGGCCAAGCATGATGGTGGCTTCCTGGTCGGACGGCGAGCGGTCGAGAACCGCCCGGAACTTCTGCGCGGCTTCGGTGAAATGGCTCTGTTTCCACAATGAGTATCCAAGATTGAACCAATAATCCGGATCGCTTTCATCGCCATCCAGAGCTTTACGGAAATGATCGGTGGCGGAAAGGTCGTTCCTGCGGGAAAGAGCGGCGCCAAGGTCGTTGTAGACTTCGTTGAGCGGAATTTCGTCCGACACCATCCTCAACTGATCGATCGCGCCATCGAAATCGCCGAGGTAATACCTGCAGATTCCCTTCAGAAATGCAGCCTCAAGAAAATGCGAATCGCCTTTGGACACCCGGCTGAACCATGGGCCGGCGGCCTTATAATCTTTTTTTGCGAACATGATCCTGCCCAGTTGAAAATTGGGCTGCGAAAAACGATCGTCGAGGCGGGTTGCCTGGGTGAACAGCTTCAGTTTCCGGTCCTCGGTTTGCGCCATCAGGCCGCGGACGTAACTCTCCATGGCGTCGACGCGGACAGGCGGTCGGTCGTGGAAGAAGGCGTCTTCAGACGGCGCGTTGTCGGGGATGATCTGGCGTAACAGCATCCATGCCAGTTTGGTTTCCATCTGACTGAGCGTTTCGAGCGGGCCGTTTTCAACGAACTCGGCCTTCTGCTGCAACTTCTTCAGATCGATAATGTGTACCGTCAAACGCGTATTGGATTTCAAGGTGGAGGCCGCGGTATCCGCCCCATCCACGCGAAACTCTCCGAAGGCTATCTGTCCGGCATCGAGCGCCTCGCCAATTTTCAGCACAGACGCTTTGGTGAGAATAACGCCCGTACGCAGTGAAAGCCGGTGGTACACCTCCTCGCGATCTTCCCGTTGCAGCACCAGCAACCCGCTGCTGCCAAGCGCCTCTGAGATGGTTTCCGCCACGCTTTCGCCGATCCAGTCCAGATTCGGGGACGCTTTTTCGTCGATATTGAAAAGAGGAAGGACGGCAACAGTGTCGGCGGCACGGGCCGGCAAACCGGCCGCAAACAAACCGCACGCGGCCACAACACAGTTGACCCAGACAGGGAAGCGCACTATAAGTTCAGGTTAACAGGTAGGATTCACGGGTAGTGCCTGAAAGGTGCGTTGCGGAAAAAAGATCGGGGTTGCAGACGTCTGCAATTTGAGCGCACCATTGAACTATGCCAGCTGATCGCGATTCCCTGAAGGCGTTGCAGAACATCATTGAGCAAATTGATCTTCTGATAGCGACCACCGAACCAATGCCAGAGAACCGCACACCACGGTGCCGGGAACTTCTCCGATCCGCAGCGGCACTCACGGACGATCTATTGAAACAGACTGGAAAGTTCGCAAGCCGCGTGGCATAATGGTTTCGTGCCTATACGCCTAAGCATAGCGCCGAATCCACCGTTGGAGTCTGAGCCGAGGCCAGAGAAAGCGAACATCATTGCATTCCCGATTCCGGTAAAGGTGAAGAACCCCGCAGCGGTCGCACTCGGAAAACTGGGCGGATCGAAGGGCGGCAGAAAGCGTGCGGAGAATTTAAGCACGGAACAAAAGAAGGCCATCGCAAAGAAGGGCGCGGAGGCGCGATGGGCAAAACGAAAACTCGAATGATATAGGATTCAATGGTGCGGGCGGTGGGACTCGAACCC
>JALYHT010000162.1 GCA_030776225.1 Acidobacteriota bacterium
GATGGCTCCGGCGGGCGCGAGGTCGGCTTCGTAAGCGGCGCGGAATTCCGAGTAGATGTCGCGCTCGTCGGGTTGGAGGAAGCCGGTGGCGGAGAAGAGTCCGCTGGTCACGGCGTTGCGGGAGACGCGGGATTTGCCTTGGGGCGTGACAGGCCCGGTGGATGCCGCCGCATTTTCGCGGTTGGCGAGCAGTTGAGCTTCGGTTGCCATGGGTTTAGGTTCCTGGCTACAGAGTAGTCCGGGGTGTCAAGTTTTGGGGTGGGCTTATGGGTTAAGTTGTTGATGTAAAAAAGGAATCTTCCGCGTGAACGAATATCAGCGATGCGCCCTTCGCAGCGTCGAAGTCCAGTGCATTCGTCGAGTGGCGCGTGATCCGATCGGAGGGCGGGCGAATACTTCCCAGATGAGGACCTCGGATACGTTACGCTGAAGAGAGAGATGACACGCGAAGGCCTGCACGAAATGGTCGATCACATTCCCGAGCGCGATATTGAAGCTGCACGACAGGCACTGGAACGCCTCGCGAGAGATGCATCTTTTCGTGCCGCTCTTTCTGCTTCGGCCGACGACGAGCCGGTCACCATTGGGGACGCGACCGCCATCGGACGTGCCTGGGCGGACGTCAAGGCAGGACGCGTCTCGTCCCACGATGAACTACTCCGCGAATTCGGCATCGGGTGAAGTTTATCTGGCCGGACTCGGCGCGCTCGGAACTGCGGGGCGTGGATCGGGAAAACGCGATGCGTATTCTGCTTGCGCTTACTCGTTATGGCGATTCCGGTGAAGGAGATATAAAGGCGCTTTCCGGGGATTGGGACGGATATTACCGCCTTCGCGCGGGCGACTTTCGGGTGATTTTCACGATCACGTCAGAAGGCGTTCTAATCGTGCGTATCCGACATCGATCAGACGTTTACAGGTAGAGTCCGGTAGTGTCCTAAAGGTGCACCTTTAGGACACTACCCCCAGACCCGGCATCGCGGGTCTGCGGGATAATCGGTTTATGGAGCAGGTTATCGTTCGAGATCCGGACATCATGCACGGAACGCCCGTGTTCAGGGGAACGCGCGTCCCCGCGCAGACGCTGTTCGACTATCTGGAGGGTGGCGAGAGTCTTGAGGATTTCCTCGAAGGGTTTCCTACGATTTCCCGTGATCTCGCCGTTCAGGCCCTGGAAGAAGCGAAAGCTCTCTTGTTTTCGCGTGCTTGATGCGCCTCCTTCTTGACGAGTGTATCGACGAGCGATTACGCCATGCGTTTGCCGGCCACGACTGCCAAACAGCTCGCTACGCTCATCTGGCCGGCCTGAAGAACAGGCGATTATTGCTCGCGGCAGAGTCCGCCGGTTTCAACGTGATCATCACCGTGGACCAGAACATCCCGGATCAGCAGAACCTCGCGGGCCGCGGCATGGGCTGCTCTGTGCTCCGACAAACCGCCTTCGCGATCTGACGCCCCTTATTCCTGCTGCGCGGGCCGCTCTGGATGCCATGCTGCCCGGGCAAGTCGTTCGTATCTCCTGAACCGGGTACGTGTTGCAACTGCCTGGTCGCGGGGGGGCGGGCCACCCGCTGACGTGCCCCCGATAAACTAAGCCACTCATAATTGGGAAAGCTCCGAAATTCAACGAGGAGTTTTTCAGAATGAAGAACTCCGCACTTCGCGGTTTTTCGCGAGTCAGCAGCCGAATTCCGGCGAACCAGACCGCGCCGCTTCGCAGTGTGAGAAGCTGCATCTTAATGCGCTGGTTCAGGAGGTACTTCTCTCTCATCGCCGTTGTCAGTCTGGTTGCGAGCGTCATCGTCGCAGACGCGCAACGGTCCGCGCCCGCGCGTGAGCCGGCGTCGCGGGCGGGCGCCATCCTCACATGGTCTCCCGCGAAGCGCGAGCAATATATAGCCGCGCTGGATGCCATGTTCCTGACGCGTACGGTGAGGGCGAGTTCCCGGCCACATGTACTGAAATGCGGTCGCTCACTTCCCGCGTTCGAGACCGGCGCGCAGGGGTATTCCGTCGACCAGTTCATGGAGTCTCAGCGAGTCCGCGGCCTCCTCGTGCTGCAGAACGGCAGAGTGCGGCTCGAACGGTATGCTGCCCCGTACGGTCCCGGGACGCGGTGGAACTCGTTCTCGGTTGCGAAATCGATCACCTCGACGCTCGTCGGGGCCGCGATGAAGGACGGCTACATCCGGAGCCTTGACGATCACGTCACACGTTATATCAGCGCCCTGCGCGGCAGCGCGTATGACGAGGTGACGGTGCGCCAATTGCTTACCATGACTTCCGGCGTGAAGTGGAACGAGGATTACACCGACCCGGACTCAGACGTGGCGCGCATGTATTCGCAGGCTCCCGACCCCGGGTTGGACATGACCGTGAGCTACGTCCGTAAGTTGCCGCGCGAGGCGCCACCGGGGACCAAGTGGGTGTACAAAACGGCAGAGACAAATCTGGTGGGTGTATTGGTCGCGGAGGCAACGGGGAAGCCGCTCGCTGAATACCTATCGGAGAAAATCTGGCGCGGCTATGGCATGGAGCGCGACGCTGAGTGGATGATCGATGACGTCGGGCACGAGCAGGGGGGCTGCTGCATCGCTGTGACTTTGCGGGACTACGGACGCTTCGGGCAGTTCATCATCGAAGGAGCCCGCATCAACGGAAAGGCGATTGTCGCCGAGGACTGGCTCCTGGATGCCACTCGCACACAGGTTTCAACGGGCGAACGAACTGGGTATGGCTATCAGTGGTGGACCCGCGATGATGGCACATTCGAGGGGCGGGGGATTTACGGGCAAACTTTGCACATCGATCGGTCGCGTGGCCTGGTCATCGTGATCAACAGCGCGGTCGAGCAACCCATAGATCGAGCGTCAGGGCAGGCACGGCAGGAGTTCATCACACTGGTGGGAGAGGCGTTGGACAGGGAGGTTCGTAAGTCCACCGCTCCGCCTGGTACGGCGTCTCATCGTCGCTCGCGGTGAAATCGTCCGACAAGGTGGTTGGACAAGGTTGGACGTGCGCGGGGAGATCGGGATTTGTCGCGAAGGGGCGGGTTGGCGCGTATCGGGCACGAATTTCCAGATCGTTACTGCGCCGTCAGGCGTGGGCGAGCGACGGGCACAGGCGCGATAGAATCGCACTCCTGAGAGAAAATGAAATGTGCGCGCATTTTTCCATTGGCCTTAATCGTATCGACTCTAGTTCTATGACCGCTTAATTACATTCGTTTGTAACGAAACCGTGCCCGCGCCTTTTTGCGGTCGAACTT
>JALYHT010000163.1 GCA_030776225.1 Acidobacteriota bacterium
TTCCCGTGCTGATTAAACGCGCGGTGGCGATCGCGAAGGGTTCGGCCGAGCCGCATAAAACCAAGGTCGGCAAGATCACCGCCGCCCAGGTGGAAGAGATCGCGAAGATCAAAATGCCGGATCTGAACTGCTTCGACGTGGATGCGGCGATTCGCAGCGTCAAAGGCACCGCGCGCTCCATGGGCGTTGACGTAGTTTAAAAATCGATTCAGGGTTCATTCGAGAAAAGCCGGGAGCGATCCCGGCTTTTTCTTTTGTGCTCGACGACGCGCCGGGAGTTACATCAAAGGTACACTCATGCTGATGCGCCATTCGATCTCCATCCCCGCCCTGCTTACGTTGACCGTCGCGTCATTTGCTCAGAGCCCCGTAGCGCCCGACGAACCCGGCCTCTACGCGACGTTCAACACATCGCTGGGGCAGGGCGTGATGGGGCAGATCGTCGTAAAGCTGTTCGAAGATAAAGCACCCAATACCGTGAAGAATTTCGTCGCGCTGGCGACCGGCACAAAAGCGACGCTCGACAAAAAGGGCTCCCTGGTGAAGCGGCATTATTACGACGGGCTGACGTTTCACCGCGTCATCAAAGGCTTCATGATCCAGACAGGCGACGTAAAGGCGACCGGCAGCACGCCATGCGGGATTCCGAATCAAAAAGACGAGATCGCCCCCTCGTTGAATTTTAAAGAGCCAGGGATGCTGGCAATGGCGAATACCGGCACGCCGAATACAGGGGCCTGCCAGATTTTCATCACAGTGGGGAGACCGGATTATCTGACCGGCACGTTCACCATCTTCGGCAAAGTCGTTTCCGGGCAGGATGTGGCGGATAAGATTTCCCAGGTACCTACTGTGAAAAACGACAGGCCGCTGGTGCCCGTTACGATTACCAGCCTCACGATCCAGCGGAAGCAGTAAGCGCTATAACAGCAGAGTTTCGACGCGACTGGCGCGGACCATCTGGTCGTGCGCAGACCACGCGAAAAAAGTGAAGTGCCCGTCCTGCGAAGCGACGAGCGCGATGGCGTCCCGTTGGTCGTGAGCAAACTGGGCCGCTGAAAGGTGCCGGGTGCCTCCAAGCCGGCCGGGATCGGCCACAGCAGGCTCGGCGCCTTCAATGGGCTCGGTTATAACAACATTGCCGACGTTGGGACGGCCGCGAGGCCGAATAATTTTGGCTCCAAACGCCACAAGTTCGTAATTCTCAGTCATGATGGTCGCTCCATCCACGGCAGTCAGTCCCGCGATGCCCGCGATGGCGCGGCGCAAAGCTTCCTGCCAGCGGAGGCCGGACCGCTCTCCTGGATCTTCATTCATGAGGTTTACGAGCCCGCGGAATGCCGGGGCCACCGAGTAGCGAATCGGGTGGAGAATGGACTCGCGCCATGTCCCGGCAAGTGACGGGACCATGAGCAAAGTCCCGCCGCGGCCGTGATCGCGCATGGAAACGGCCAGCTGCATCGTTACGTTGACCGTGTCGGGCGAATCGCTCTCATACGCGCGGGCTGCGTGCTGGTCGATGACTTTGACTTCCTCTCCCTCAAGGACGGCGACGTTTACGAATTTGCCGGAATCGTCGCCGCGGGAGTGTTTCAGGATGAGCAGTCCGGGGGCTACAACTTCGAGTACGAAGCAGAAGCGGGGCAGATTGCGGGCCGCGCCCCAGACCACGAGATCGTCATTTTCGCGCGAAACGCAGAGATGAATTCCGGGCCGCTCGACTGCAGGGCCGAGGCGCGTCAGCGGTTGAGCCGCCAGTGGTACTGGCTTTTCAAACGTGAGGGGAAGCGGCAGCATCGATGGATGCACAAAGGCGAGAGAAACCCTGGGCGTGAAGCCTTCTTCGCGACGCAGACTGGCCCAGAACGCGGCATCGATCATGGCCTCCACGGTTTCCACATCGGGGAGAAGCGGCGGCTGCAGCGAACTCTCCGGATCAGCGAGATGTCGCGCGTAATGGGGATGAACTCTGCGGGCTGCCTTCCGGGCGAGGGGATAGGCCGGAGATGTCATTTACTCTCCACTTTACGAGAGAGCCCGAGAGTCCGGTACAGCCGGTGCGATCATCAGTGGACATGGTAACTGTGATCGCTGAGATGGTCGCCCGGGCCGGGCGCGAGGCCGACTTGAAAACGGAATTGCTGCAGATGGTCGAAGCGACGCGGCCCGAAGAGGGTTGTGTCCAATACGATCTGCACGTGAGCACAAAAGAATGCGGCCACTTTCTCTTTTATGAGAACTGGACTACGCAGGAAGCCCTCGACCGCCACGCCGCGTCTGCGCATCTGAAGGCATTCGGCACCATCGCGTCGGAGTTGCTGGCGGAGCCCGTCCGGGTGTCCACCTTCACACGCCTTGCCTGAACCCTTCGTCTGAACCCTTACACTCAAGACATGCGCGCTGCTTGTCTGATATTCCTGACGGCCTCAATCGCCGCGGCCGCAACCGACCCATCGCTGGCGCGGCTTGAGCGACAGATCGAGTTTGTAGCGCGCGCGACCGATGGCGTGGTGGGTGTAGACGCCGTGCATATTGAAACCGGGCGGCGCCCGGCAGTACGCGGGGCTGAAGCCTTTCCCATGGCCAGCGCGTTCAAGCTCCCGGTAGCCGTGCAGATTCTGTCTCTCGTCGACGAGGGCAAGCTGACGCTTCAGACTATGGTGTCGCTCACCCCCCAGGATCTCCATCCGGGAAGCGGCCGGTTGTCGGAACTGTTTTTTCATCCCGGAGTGTCGCTTTCGATTGCGAATCTCATGGAACTGGCGCTCGTGATCAGCGACAATTCGGCGGCCGATGTGCTGTTGCGCGAGGCCGGCGGTCCGGCGGCAGTGACAGCGAGGATGCGCGCGCTGGGCTTCAGAGGCATTCGCGTGGACCGCTCGGCGGCGCTGCTGATTTCCGACTGGCAGGGCGCAAAGAATCTCCCGCCCGAAGCCCAGTGGAATCGCGAAATCTGGGAGAGGCTTTACGATGCCGTGCCGGAACGGGAACACATGCGCGCGCGGCGGGCCGAAATGCTCGATCCACGCGATACCGCGACTCCCGAGGATATGACGGGTCTTCTGCTGCGGATCTGGAAACGCGATCTGCTGACCCCGCAGAGCTCCGCTGTGCTTCTCGACATGATGGACCGCTGCCAGACCGGAAAATCGCGAATTAAGGGATTGCTGCCACAGGATACCGATGTCGCGCACAAGACCGGGACGCTGGGCGGGGTGGCGAACGATGTCGGGTTCATAACGCTGCCAGGCGATGCGGGGCACGTGGCGATATCAGTCTTCACCAAAGCCTCGAACAAGCCTGAGGACTCCGCCGAGCGGGCCATCGCCGAGATTGCGCGCACGATTTACGATTATTTCGTCCTCATGCCGGGAACCGCGCACTAATGGCGGCAAGATCAGACCAGTGGGACAGTTCGCTATACGACGATCGGCATTCGTTTGTCTGGAAAACGGCCGGGGATCTGATCGACCTTCTCGATCCGAAGCCAGGCGAGCGCATACTCGATCTGGGATGTGGGACAGGGCACCTCACGGCGCGGATTGCGGAGCGCGGAGTCTCCGTTACAGGGCTCGACTCTTCGGCTTCGATGATTGCGCAGGCGAGACAAAATTATCCGAAGCTGAAATTCGTACTGGCTGAGGCGCGCGATTTCCAGACCGCCGAAACTTTCAACGCCGTGTTCTCGAATGCCGCGCTGCACTGGATTCCGGAAGCGGGGTGCGTTGTGGAGAGCGTAGCGCGAGCGCTGAAACCGGGTGGACGCTTCGTGCTTGAAATGGGCGGCAAAGGCAATATCGCGCGTATTGTGACGGCGCTGGAAGGGGTTTTATCCGAGGCCGGTTATGCGTCGCGAAATCCGTGGTATTTTCCGAGCGCGACGGAGTATTCCTCCGTGCTCGAAGTGCACGGGTTCGAGGTCGAAGCGCTGTGGACCCTTGAGCGCTGGAATAAGCTTGACCATCCTGAGAAAGGTCTCCGCGAATGGCTGGAAATGTTCGCGGGAATGTGGTTCGAGCCGGTTCCGAATCGGATGCGGGCACAACTGACCGCGGAAATCGAAGCGCGCGTGCGGCCGGCGCTGTTTCACGATGGTGCCTGGTGGGCGGATTACCGGAGATTACGGATTCTGGCGCGCAGCCGGAATCGCTGAGGAGCGGAGAATACTTTCCACGGCCTCTTTCGCCGTTCGGATACAGTCCGGAATGCCCACTCCGCGATATGCGTTGCCCGCGAGGTGCAGGCCAGGAATGGTCGCGATGCGCAGTTCCAGTTCGGCTATGCGGGCGGAATGCCCCACCGTGTACTGCGGCATGGAATCGGGCCAGCGGTGGTTCAACGCAAAGCGGGGCTCGGCGGTGATGCCCATGATGCGGGTGAGATCGGCGCGCATGGCTTCCCCGGAGACTTCGGGATCGGGCGCGAAGCAGCGCAATACCGCGGTGCCGGCGGGCACGCGGCCGGGCCACTTGGTGGCAACCCAGGTACAGGCCATGATCGTGCGCCGCTCGCGTTGCGGCACAAGGAAACCGAACGCGTCCAGCGGGCGCGGGATATCGTGAACGCCGTAGCCGAAAGTCCAGATGGCGCTGCCGGCGTATGGGATCGACCCAAGCAACTCCCCCGCCCTGTCATCGACCCGCGAGACCAATGCCGCGGCGCGATTGGCTCCGCAACAAAGCACGACCTGATCGAACTCCCGCCATTCGCGCTCCGCAAATACGGCCCATGCGGAATCTGCCGCTCGCTGGATCGATACCACCTCTGCGCGCACAATGTTAGTGCGCTCGCGGAGCTCATCGACCAGCGAGCCCATGCCGTTGCGCAGCGTCTTGAAAATCGGCTGCTTCTGACCTTGACCCGGCCTGCGCTTCTCGCGGAGCGCGCCCACCACGACGCTGCCGAAGCGTTGCTCGTATTCGACGAACTTCGGCAAAACACTTACGGCGCTGAGATGATCGGGCGATCCACCGTACACTCCGGCCAGTAAGGGCTCGGCAAGGTAATCGACAGCTTCGGGTCCGAAATGATCGGCGATGAAGTCCGAGACGGAGCGATCGGGCAGCGTCTTAGGACTGCGAAAGATTTCCGCGCCCATCTTAAATTTCGTGGCCCAGCGGAAAAGGTCCGTCTTAAGCACGGGCATCAGTCGCGTAGGAACAACCAGTTGGAGGCCTTCGGGCAAGGTCACGAAACGGCCGTCGCGCAGGACGAACGTGCGGCGGCGCTCGTCATCGGAGCCGATCAGTTGATCGCCCATGCCGAGGTCGCGGACAAGCTGTTCGGCGGCAGGTTTGGAAGCGAGCCAGCTCTCAGGGCCGGCTTCGAGAATGCACCCTTCCACCCGCTCGGTCCCAAGCAGGCCGCCGGGGCTGGGGTCGAAGACGGTAGACTCTGCGCCGGCGCGTCCCAGGTAATAAGAACAGGCGAGACCGGATATGCCTCCGCCGACGACCGCGACCTTCATCCGGCAGCTACGGGCGGAATTCGCGTACCATCTGGACCACGGCCTTCACATGATCGACCGGGGTCTCGGGCAGAATGCCATGACCCAGATTGAAGATATGTCCCGGGCGTGTACCCGTGCGGCGCAGCAGATCGTGCACCTTATTGCGCAGCTCCGGAAGGGGCGCGAACAGAGCGACGGGGTCGAGATTGCCCTGGATGGCCGAGCGGTAGGAGATATCCATCCAGGCCTGATCGATGTTGATGCGCCAGTCGCAGCCCATGACATCGCCGCCGGCGGCATGAAGTTCCCGAAAATAGCCCGAAGCGCCAGTACCGAAATGGATCACAGGCACGCCGCTCGACTTGATGCGTTCGATGAGGGCGCGGGAGTAGGGCTGTGCGAAGCGGACGTAATCGTCGCCCGCCAGCGCGCCCACCCAACTGTCGAAAACCTGAATGGCGCGGGCCCCTGAGGCCACCTGCATGATGGCGAAGGGCGCGAGTACATCCACGATCTTACCCATGAGACGGCGCCAAAGCGTTTCATCCCCGTACATCATGCGCTTGGTGCGGATAAAATTGCGCGACGCGCCGCCTTCGATCATATAGCTGGCGAGCGTGAAGGGCGCGGCGCAGAAACCAATCACAGGCACGCGGCCGGCAAGCGCGCGCACGGTTTGCTGTATGGCCTCGCCAACGTAGCCCAGATCGTCTGTATTCGACGTAGACAGCGCATCCACGTCCTCGCTCGATATCACCGGGTTGTCGATGTGTGGGCCTTCTTTAAGCGGGTAGCTGAGCTTGAGACCCATGGGTTCGACAGGCAGCAGCAGATCGGCGAAAATGATGGCCGCATCCACATCGAGAGCCTCCACCGGCTGCAGGGTGACGGCGGCCGCGAGGTCGGGGCGTTTGCAGATTTCGAGCAGGGTGTGGCGGGCGCGAATATCGCGGTAAGATTTCATGTACCGGCCCGCCTGGCGCATAAACCAGACCGGACGAACATCGGTCGGCCGGCGCCGGCAAGCGTCGAGAAAACGGCTAGTCATTGGAGCCACACGCATGATTGATCCTGATCCTTCACGGCCCCGGGCCGCACGCACACCACCGGAACAGGGATCGTTCCCCGCCCGGCAACAAAAACAAAACTAACACAAAGTGTTTGTTTTGTGGAAGTTTTTCCACAAACGACGTCCACGGAATCCTGACGGATGGCCGTGAGAACGGCGCCGTAATTCCGCGGCGGAGCTCGATGTGAATGGTACGCTTCGCCCGAACTGCGGCGAACCGAGGTACATTTCAGTTTAGCCCGCATTGCCGGCTATCACAAGGCACCAATTCATCCACCGAAAGTTAACAGGAAGACTACCACCATGGGCCAATTTTCTGGGGCTGGCCTTCAGAGAAATCCGACTGACTGGACAACGGGAGTTAACTGTCGTTAACAGGGAGATTACCTGCACGGGGTGTTAGCCTGAGGATTTACCCAGTTTAATCCTGAAGTGTGTTTACTCATACGTGATGCAATAATTCAGGATACGAATAAGGTCTGCTGCTTGATATATTTTTGTTTGCTCCCGCCGGAACAGGTGAGATTTCTCCCCTCCCGCAATCGAGCAGCGTACCGCTCAGTCGTTATTTAACTCCCGGCCAACCCGATCCCATCCCATTTATAAACTGGGCGTTGGTGTGCAGAGAGCAGTTATGGAGGCAGTGCAACCACGCGGATGTGTAAAGAAGGCGCAAAACAAAATGGATACTCCCAAAAACCCGTCGGGTATTGCGATACGGCGCGGCAACTTCT
>JALYHT010000164.1 GCA_030776225.1 Acidobacteriota bacterium
GCCCGAAGCCGTATCGCGCGCGGAAGGCATTCTTCTGGATTATTTCGCGTTGGTTCGCGAAGGCGTGGTCTTCAGGAACGGCGATCTGAACAGTCTGCTGCGCGTGGTCGCGGCGGACCCGGCCGTCACGCTGCGCTCGCTTTTCAAAAGCGGGCAGCAGCGCAGTTTCGGCAAGAAGGTGCTGGCGCCGAAAACGGTTACGCAGCGCCGCTATCTGGAAGCCATAGAGCGCAACGATCTGGTGTTCGGTGTCGGCCCCGCGGGTACGGGTAAGACTTACCTCGCAGTTGCGATGGCCATTCAGGCCTTAATCAGCAAGCGCGTGACACGCATTATTCTCACGCGGCCCGCGGTTGAAGCCGGCGAGAAGCTCGGTTTTCTGCCGGGCAGCCTGCAGGAGAAAATCGATCCGTATCTGCGCCCGTTGTACGACGCGCTTTACGACATGCTGGAGTCGGAAAAAGTAGAAAAACTGCTCGAACGAGCGTCCATCGAAGTAGCGCCTCTTGCTTTTATGCGGGGCCGGACGCTGAACGACAGTTTTATCATTCTGGACGAGGCGCAGAACAGTACTTCGGAACAGATGAAGATGGTGCTGACCCGCCAGGGGTTCAATTCGAAGATGGTCGTTACGGGCGATATCACGCAGATCGATCTTCCGAACGGTCGCCGCTCAGGTTTGCTGGATGCGATCGAAATTCTGAAGGACGTCGAGGGCATTTCGTTTGTTCAGTTCGACGAGCGCGATGTCGTGCGGCACAGTCTGGTGCAGCGTATTGTGCGGGCTTACGAAAAACACAACGAAGCCATCGCGGGCCGTCAGCTTACTTTGAAACTGTCCGGTGACGCTCTGCCGGATGCCGCCGGCGGATCTTCCGGGAACGGCGAACCCGCGGCGACGCCGGAGAATACTCAATTGCCGTCGACCGCTCCGGCTCAGGCCTGAGCGGCAAAAGATGCGATCAGACCCACTGATAACTTTCCGGCGCAAGCCGGCCACACTCGATTCTGAAAGTCTGCAGTCATTCGCCGAAGTGCTGTGCAGTCGCGTGGCGCGCAAACGCGATTTCCATTGTCTGATCACTAACGATGCGGAACTTCAGGCGCTGAATGCCCGGTTTCGAGGCAAAGATTCTCCGACGGACGTACTTTCTTTTCCGGCAGACGGAACCGGCGCGGGCGCCCTGTTTATGGGCGACATCGCCATTTCGATGCAGCGCGCGCGCGCACAGGCGCGGAAGTGGCGGCATGCGCCCGAGGAAGAAATTCGGATTTTAATGCTGCATGGGGTGCTGCATCTGCTCGGTATGGACCATGAAACCGATACGGGCGAGATGAAGCGCAGCGAGGTCCGCTGGCGCAGAAAACTGGGCCTGCCGACCGGACTCATTGAGCGGGAGACTTAAGTGATCCTGCTGGCGGTATTACTTCTTCTTTTGCTCCTCACGCTGTTCACGTGCATCCAGACCCTGTATCTGGAGGGGATGCGGCTCCGCACGAGGGATCTTCCTTCGCTCCAGTATTTCAAAACCAACCTCGAACCGCGTCTGAATTTCCGTTCGGAAGAGGGCGCGTTCACTTTTTCGCTGTGGAAGCATATCTGCCTCGTTTGCTTCACGGTGATGGCCCTGGCGCAGGTAATCGATGGTGGTTATCTGACACTGCCGGTATTGCTCGAAAGCCTGGCCGGGTCGCTCCTGGCAATGATTCTGTGCGCGTACATCATTCCGCAACTGCTTTTCCGGCGGACATCGGGAGTGTGGCTCGGGCATCTGATACCGTTCTATTCCGCAGCGGCGCTGATGATGCGGCCGCTGGTAGCGGCTTTAAACTTTCTGCACTCGCTGCTTGAAATTACGGCGCAGGAAGCGGAGCGCGCCGAGCCCGCAACGTCGGCCGAGAATATCGAAGCGCTGATTACCGCGGGAACGGAAGAAGGTCTTATCCAGGAAGATGACCGGAGACTCATCCAGTCCGTGGTGGAGTTCGGCGATAAGGTCGTACGTGAGGTCATGACGGCGCGCCCCAACCTGGTTTCCATCGCTTCGGATGAAACGCTGGAAGCGCTGCACAAGCTGGTGGTGACAGAGCAGTATTCGCGAATTCCCGTTTATCGGAGTTCGATCGACGACGTAATCGGCTTCGTGCATGTGCGGGACATGTTCGAAGTTCCCGAAAGCGACCGCCTGATGCGCAGGGTAAAGGAATTGATGCGCCCCATCCGCTTCGTTCCGGAGACCAAGCCAGTGAACGACCTTATGCGGGAGATGCAGCAGGAAGGCGCGCATATGGTGATCGTGGTGGATGAATACGGCAACACGGCCGGTCTTGTCACCATGGAGGATCTGGTTGAAGTGATCCTGGGCGAAATCCGCGACGAACACGAACCGGACTCGGATGTGGTTCGCGACGAGAATGGCGGGTATATCGTGTCGGGCAATTTCGATATCGCCAGGATCGCCGATATTCTGGAATTCAGACCTGACGAAGATATTGAATCCACCACGATCGGCGGTCTTGTGACCGAGTGGCTGGGAAAAGTGCCGAAAGCAGGCGAATCCATCGGGCGCGACGGCATGCGGGTGGAAGTACTCGCGAGCGATGAGATGCGGGTGGAGAAGGTAAGGTTGAGCCCGTTACATCCGAAACAGGAACCCGAGGCGGTTCCCGGCGCGGAAACGGAACACTCTTAAGGAAAATGACAATTCACAAATCGGGTTTCGTCTCAATTCTGGGCCGTCCCAATGCGGGTAAATCGACGCTGCTCAATGCGCTTGTGGGGCAAAAGGTGGCTATTGTAGCGGATAAACCGCAGACAACCCGCACCGCCATTCAGGGGGTTCTTACGTTACCGGAAGCCCAGATCGTTTTCGTCGATACGCCCGGTATTCACAAGTCCGACAGCGCGATCAACAAACGCATGATGGAC
Source organism: Acidobacteriota bacterium (assembly GCA_030776225.1). GTDB lineage: Bacteria > Acidobacteriota > Terriglobia > Bryobacterales > Bryobacteraceae > BOG-234. Next base: position 2,930 of record JALYHT010000164.1, read on the forward strand.
GCAGTGCGCGCATCTCTCGAGGAGCGCGACGTGTTCATCTATATGGTCGATGTGACGAAACCCTTCAGCAACGGAGACGAAAAAGCGCTCAGCATCCTGAGACGCGGAGAGATTCACGCCGGAGTGCCGGAAGAAGAAACCGCGGAAATTGCAGTCGGGGCGTCCGGATCGAAGGCGCCCCCTGTGATCATCGCGCTGAACAAAATCGACGCGCTCGCGGCTAAGCACGAGATGCTTCCGCTATTGGAGGAGTATCAGAAGCGTTATGAATTTGCCGCCTACCTGCCGATTTCAGCGGCGACCGGAGAAGGCGTGGATCAAGTGCTGGCGG
>JALYHT010000165.1 GCA_030776225.1 Acidobacteriota bacterium
TTTGGACCCCCTCCCCCAGACTGGAGACAGCTATGAACACAAAAGTCCTTCCAGAGTCGGTGCTTAATAAAATCAAGGCGAATCGCACAGCATATCAATTCGCGAGGAGTGCGCGTGCGTCCGTCGGCTCCCTGTTGGGCGGTCGAATGATTCCTGGCATTCCCGGAAAAATTCACTACAACGATTTCATGCTGGACTCGACTGACGAGGCGGACATCGACCACTATATGAGCGCTGCCCGCTCGACGGTCGCTCAGCTCGAAGAGAGCCTTGCGGCCGCGGGGAAGACATGGCATAACGTGCAATCCATGCTTGAGTTCGGAGCGGGCTACGGGCGAATCACACGGCTGCTGGTGCAGAAGATCCATCCGTCAAAGCTTACCGTTTGTGATGTCATCGACGAAAGTTCCAGGTTTTGCGCAGAAGAGTTCAAGGTCGGCAGGGTAACATCGACGCCCGATATCCAGGCCTTTCGAGCGGCTCCTTCAGATCTGGTTTTCTTTCTGTCCGTTCAGACCCACCTCTCTTTGACGCGGCTGGAGCAACTGCAATATAAGCTGATGAGCCTTCTCAAGCCGGGCGGAGTCGTTCATTTCACCACCATGGGCATGACCAGCGCAAATAATATTTCCCGTTACGGCGAGCGGTGGGTAAAGGAACAATCCAGAATTTTGGGAGAGCTCCGGGATTCAGGTTTCTCTTTCACGCCCTACGGGTATTACAACGATCCGGATTACGGCATGACATGGGAAACCGAGGAACATGTCGCAGGAACCATGCAGCGGCTGCACGGCGATTCCATGCGGCTGCTACTTTTTTCACCGGGGGCGGAAGACGGGCATCAGGACATCTACGTTTATCAGCGCGTTTGACTGACATCTCATTCATGCGGGACCCCCGCCGACCTTCCTGGCGACCTGCGGGATGGCCGGTAAACCGTCTGTTACAATGTTACTTATGTCCGCACGTTAACCGCAGTAGTAGTAATTCACCGTTTCGGCCGCTCCAGAGAGGCCGTTCCACCTGAATCCATTCCAAGGAGAACGACATATTATGAAGCGCTTTTTGCCCTCCGGTATTATTTTCGCGGGAGTTCTGGGAATCGCGGCAGGTGCCGCCCATACGGACCAGGACGTTACGAAGAATCGCAAAAAGTTCGATCTGCGGGAGTCCATCCTCCGCAAATTTCTAAAAGACAGACACTGCCCGGACCAGGACTTCGCGGAGGTCTTCGTCGCCGAAGCCGATGCCCACGATCTGGACTGGCGGTTGCTTCCTTCGCTGGCCATGGTTGAATCCGGCGGCGGCCGCCATGCCAGAGGTAACAATCTCTTCGGCTGGGCCAATGGAAAGATTACGTTCAACAGCATCGGGGACGCGATTCACACAGTCGCTTCGACGCTGGCCCATGGACGAGCCTACCGGGGTAAGGATCTGACCGCCAAGCTCGCCACCTATAACCAGGGAACGGATTACCCCGCCATGGTGATGGACATCATGAGGCAGATCTCTCCGCGGGTACAGGTTGCCAACGCGGATTGATTGACAACTTCCGCCGGCCTTTCTATAGTTGATACAATCCGGAGTTACCTAAGCTCGTGACCGCGGGCTGAACTATATTTCCGGGGAGTTTCAGCAGCATTACCGGGGAGTTTACGCAGTGCCTGACGGAGCTTACGCAGTACCCGACGGAGCTAACGCACTTCCCGAAGAGGTGCCTGAGGATAAGACGGTCGGCGCTGTCGATTCTTCGGTAACAACGGTAGATCCGGAAGAGTACCAACACCTCCTCGAAGACTACAGCCATCTGGCGCCGCCTTCCCGTCATGAGGTCCTCGACGGGCGGGTTCTCAAGATTTCCGGCAGCGACGTGTTTATCGACGTCGGGTATAAATCCGACGGGGTCGCGCCTCTTTCTCAGTTCACAGACGCCAGCGGCGCAGTGACTGTCCAGGCCGGCGATATCGTCGAAGTGATGGTCGAGAGCGGCCACACCTCCGAAGGCTATGTACTGCTTTCCCATGAGAAGGCCGCTCGGCTGAAGGTCTGGGACCATCTCGAAAACGCTCTTCAGCAGCAATTAACCATTTCGGGGCTCGTGGTCGGCCGCATCAAGGGCGGCCTGTCGGTCGATGTAGGGGTCCGGGCCTTCATGCCGGGGTCGCAGGTGGACGTTCGCCCGGTGCGCAATGTCGAACAGTTCACGGGACAGACCATTCCCGTTAAGGTCGTAAAGCTCAATCGCAAACGCGGCAATGCCGTGGTTTCACGAAAGCTGGCGGTCCTCGAAGAAGTGGAAGCGCGCAAGCACGTCACCCTGGAATCGCTGCACGAAGGCGCGGTGCTGACCGGCATTGTTAAAAATTTGACCGAGTATGGCGCTTTCGTCGATCTGGGCGGGATTGACGGCCTGCTGCATGTCACGGATCTTTCCTACGGGCGGGTCACGCATCCCTCCGAAGTGCTCCAGCTGGGTGAGGAAGTCACGGTTCAGGTGCTGAAGTATGATCCGGCGAAAGAACGGGTTTCGCTCGGCATCAGGCAACTGTTTCCCGATCCCTGGGAAGGCGTGGTCGAGCGGTTCCCGGTGAATATGCGGATCGTGGGTCGCGTGGTCAGTGTAACTGACTACGGCGCCTTCGTCGAAATCGCTACCGGAGTCGAGGGCCTGATTCACATCAGTGAGATGACCTGGTCGCGACGCATGAAGCACCCGTCCAAGTTGGTAAAGCCGGGCGATCAGGTGGAAAGCGTCGTGCTTGAAGTGAACATCAAAGATCGCAGGATCTCTTTAGGCCTCAAGCAATTGGAAGCAAACCCCTGGACAACGGTTGAACAACGCTACAGCGTAGGGTCGGTCGTCGAAGGCCGTGTCCGGAACATGACCGAGTTCGGCGCTTTCATCGAAATCGAAGAGGGGGTCGACGGGCTGGTGCATATTTCCGATCTCTCCTGGACGAAACGGGTCAAGCACCCAAGCGAGATTTTGCGCAAAGGCTCGATGGTTCAGGCTGTGATTCTGGCCATCGATGCCACTCACAAGCGGCTGTCTTTGGGAGTAAAACAGTTGCAGCCCGACGCATGGGAAACATTTTTCCGGCAACACCATGTGAACGATACGGTGCAGGGCAAGGTACTTCGGCTGGCGGGGTTCGGGGCATTTGTGGAAATTTGCGAGGGTGTGGAAGGGTTGTGTCATTTCTCCGAAGTTCCGGGCTGGTCCAGCCGGAAGTCCGATACCGCGCCGTTGTCGCCCGGGCAGGAAATGAATTTCAAAATCGTCAAAATGAATGAGGCGGAGCGTAAAATCGGGCTCAGCCTGAAGGCGTTCGCGGAAGCTGAAGAACACGGCCGTATGAATGAATACAGGAAACGAGCTGCCGCCGCCAGCGCCAGTCTGGAAGATTACCTGCCGCGCCGCGATCCACGTTGATCGGCGCCAGCTTCAATCGATATTCTTATTTCCGCTAATTGCTTTATCTTGTGGTGTTTGGCAAAATCTAGAAAGGTGGAGAATGACCAAAGCCGATCTGATTGAAGAGGTTTCGCGAGTGGTGGAGATGACGCGGAAGGAATCCGAGGTCATAGTGGAAGCAATCTTCGACAGTATCGTTCGCTCTTTGCGGGGAGACGACAAGATCGAAATCCGGGGTTTCGGCAGTTTCCGGACGCGCCAGCGGCAAGCGCGCGTGGGACGAAATCCGAAAACGGGGACCCGGGTGGAAGTTCCCGCCAAGAAGATTCCATATTTCAAACCCAGCAAAGAACTGAAAGACGTGGTAAACGTCGGCCATAAAACGGAACCTGACCCGGAAGCCAGCCCCGGCCCTTCCGGGCTTTCCCCCGCGTAGGCAGCTTGGATTATCTCTGGAGCCCCTGGCGCTACCGGTATCTGACTGGGCATCGAGACCCGGCATTGGGATGCGTTTTCTGCACCATGGCGGCTGCCAGACATGACCGTGAATCGCTGATCGTTTTTCGCGGCAGCCACAATTTTGTAGTGTTGAATCGCTTCCCCTACACTTCCGGTCACCTGATGGTGGTCCCGTACGTTCACGTGTCCGATCTGGGCAGCCTGGATCGGGAAGCGGCTGGCGAGATGATGATGCTGACGTGCGCTGCGGAGCGCCACATCCGATCCCTGTACAGACCGGACGGGCTGAATCTGGGGATGAACATCGGGGAGAGCGCGGGGGCCGGAATTGCGGCGCACATCCACATGCATGTGCTGCCCCGGTGGACCGGCGACGCGAACTTCATTTCGACCATCGGCGAAACGCGCGTGTTGCCGGAAGAGCTGGATGAGACCTGGCGAAGGCTTTCGGAGGCTTTCGCGGCCGCCTGAGCCACCTCCGAACGGCAATGGCCCTGTTACGGCGTTTTTGAGCCCATGCGCTTCAGGACGTCGTCATAGCTTTCAATTTCGCCGTGTATCGGAACTTCCTTCTCGACCTTCAGCTTGCGCAGCTCAACGTTCTTAACCAGGTTGTCCAGCCAGGGGTAGGTCAGCCCGCTGGAATCATAGAGATCGGCCTGCACCAGCACGTGATACGCCGGTACGAAACCCATAAGAAGCGTATCGGAATGGGAATTATCCCGGACCTTATACAGATCCAGTTCCATGGCGCTGTCCTTCAGCACCAGCTCATCGTCAACGGGTACGATTTTCAGCGGCCGCGCCGCGAAACCCCGCGCCAGCGCATCGGGCGCAAGAGTGTGTTTGCGGGCGATCAGATCTTTAAAGAACGCCACATTTCCCCGCGGGGTAATAATCGTCAGGCCTTCCGCCACCGCCAGCCGCAGCCCGGCCGAGTGATCGAAGTGATGGTGCGAAATCACGACCTCCGTCAGCGGCTTGCCAAACGCCAGCGAGTGCGCTTTGTCGATCACCGCTTTGGCGCGCGCCTCGCTCTCAGGCAACTCGAAGAGAGTCAGGTGGTCGGTGAACGCGAAGGCCACGCTATGGTGGTTGCCTCTTCCCGCCAGCCACCATATTCCGGGGGCCACCTCCTGCGACGTCACCTCGAGGGGAGGATGGGCGGGGGCGGCCAGCTCGGTTTTCACGGAGTTCGACGCGCCAAGGTATTTCACATCGCCATTCACTGTGTACCTCGACACGTGGATATCCGATCGCACCCATTTATCGAGCTTCGTGGTGATCCGCATCGGCAGTGTGAGCCCATTGACGTCCCGATAATCGGAAAACGCTGTCTCGATCCTCACGTCTCCCAGAATCGGGTAGTCGGTCAGGGAGCTCACGTGGTCCGGCAAGCCCGAGGCAGGGTTGAGTGCGAGGGTCAGCATCTGTCCACCGGGTGTCGCGAGATCGACCAGGTTGCTGTTTCCCTGTTTCCGGAAGTTCGTTAACTTAGTGGCGGGATCGAGTGCGGCGCGGACGATCGCAAGAGGATTGTGGAAAAACTCAAGCTGCCGGTCGGCGGCGACTTTGTCGGTAGTGCGCGAGGATTTTCCCTCCGCATTCGTATTCCACGCTATGTTGCCGTCAACCGAAAGGCTTTGTCGCTGGACCGTTGCCAGCCCAAAGGGAAAAGTGGCGGTGCGGATCTGGTCGGTCCGCATGCGCTTATTTTGCAGATCGCGGGTTTGCCGGAAACCCGACACCTTCCACTGAGTGAGCGGCGCCTCGGGGGTAAGGTTCTGGCCGAGGTTGCCCTCCTCCCCTTCCCCTTCCATGAGGAGCGATTCAGTGGCTTCGATCTTCGCTTTCCCGCCGAGCGC
>JALYHT010000166.1 GCA_030776225.1 Acidobacteriota bacterium
GTAGAAGCTCGCGCCGTTTTTTGAAAGACCCTGCTCTTCCATATAACGCTCAAGCCGCGCGCGCAGCGCCGAGGCGGGCTCACCCTTGCCGCAGATCCCGACCGAGAGATGCCCGCAACGTGGAAAAACCCAGATATAGCCTTCAAGCTTCGGCAGAAACTGGATGTCTATATGGTCGCGCTCGCCAGGAATGTAGTAGCCAAGCGCGCTCATCGCATCGTTCGAGGTAAGCTCCGTGCCGAAGCTGCGCAAAGGGTTGCGCGCGCCCGTCGCCACAATGCAGTAATCCGCCTCCAGCGTGCCAGACTTTGTGCGCAGCGCCCAGCCCCCGGCCCGGCGCTCGATATTCAGAACGCGGGTTTTTTCAATCCGCGCACCGGCGCGTTGCGCGCGGTCGAGCAGCAGGCCGTTCAGATCGTAACGCGAATAGATAAGCAGAGGATGGTCGAGCGAAAGCGTCACCGCTTTACTTTTCGGCGCGGAGAGCACCGTCTGGCGGATGATTTTTTTCGGCGTATCGTTCTCGACGAGAAACGGATATTGCGAATACGCTTTCCATGTCAGGCCGCCGCCGCAGGGCTTTTCCCACGCGAGCTTCTCATCGAAGACAACGGTGTCGCAGCCACGCGAAGCGAGTTGCGCGGCTGCGAATGCCCCGGAAGGCCCGCCGCCGAGAACCGCAACCTTCATGGCTTGCGGCTGGGATCGACTGGCGGATGGCCCGAGGGCAGCGGCCCCGGCGTCTCAGCCGCGGGGGCACCGGGGGCTGCGCCTGGATGACCTGGAGGCAGCGCGCCCGCTTGCGGCTCGTGGGTCATCATGCTGCGGCTCTTGATGTGCCATTCGTCGCCCTGCCGCTCGAGCTGGTAATTCATCGTGATCGACTGCGCAGGATCGGCGCCCCTGGGCCTGAAGCTGACTTTCGCATCCGCTTCTTTCTCACGGAAGGAAACGGAATCGACGTTCACGTCCATACTCTGCACGTCGACCTTCTTCGCGATGTCTTTGATGACGCCTTCTTTGACCGCTTCGGGGTTATCGATATTTTTGGAGCATCCCGCGAGAAGCAGCGCGGCGAGGCACACTGGAGCCCATTTCACGCTTCGATTATAGCTTCGGCCCGCATGTCAGCCTGAAGCCGGTAACACTATTTCTCAGCGGCTGACGAAGGGGTTTCCGGGAATGTAGAAGCGCAGCGGCCAGTCCGCGCATTTCGTGATGCCGATGCGCGGCGCAACTGCCACTTCGACAATTTCGCTTTCGCCGGTTTGCACCACCAGATTGCCGCGTGTCATATCGGCTCCCGAATGCAGCCGCGTGATTCCCATGGCGCGCGTAAGCTTGCCAGGGCCGGATGCAAGATCGCGGTCGGACCGGGCGCGCGGCCGTCTCGCCCGCATAATATCCAGTCCAGTCAGGGGCTCAAGCGCGCGTATCAGAACGCACCCCGGCGTGCCCCGCGGCTCCGCGACGATATTCAGACAGTCGTGCATTCCGTACGACAAATAAACGTAGGCATGGCCCGGAGGGCCGAAGATTACGCGGGTGCGGTCCGTAATCCCCGCCGCGGAATGCGATGCAAGATCGTCCCCGCCCAGGTAAGCCTCGGTTTCGACAATTCTGCCCGCCGTTTCTTCATGCACCAACACTGTGCCGAGCAGGGCGCGCGCCACTTCCACCGTGGCGCGATTGTAGAATGCGCGCGGAAGGATCAAAACTTTTTGCGCGCAAATGCCATGGCGCTCCATTGTGCGTTGGCTCCGCAAATTTTGTAATCCACCAGACCGGCTTCTATACCGGCCTCCCGAATCAGTTTCGGTGTGAGCTTCAACATTGGTTCACCTGCGCCGCCTTTGCGCCAAAGTATCCATAGTTTGGTTCGATTGGCCAGTTTCGCCGTTCGGGAGAGCAGATCTTTTAATACACCGGGAGCTTCGACGAAGCACAGGGTCACCGCGCAACTGGATGCCGGGTCTTCCACAAGTTCGGCGCCGGCGGGCAGTTCTCCGATCACAGCCGCATAATTTCGCGGCGCTTCGATGACCGCCGCCCTGGAACCGGGCTTTATCCCCAGTTTCTGGGCCACGGTACGCAATGCGAAGCGGGCTTCCATGGGCGGCGGCAGAACGGGATCGGCCACCCTGTTCCGGAGCGCCGCGCTGAGCTTCGGGCAAAGCCGCAGCCGAGTCGTGAAGGTGGCGTCCGGCAGTTGCTCTTTTACTTTTTTAACCTTTTCGATGTCGCCATCCACGAACACCAGCGGCAGGTGGCGCGCGTATTTGGTGCGCCGCAGATAGACAGCGGCTTCCCTGCCCTGGCCTGGCAGGCACGTCAAATCGATCACCAGCGCGTCGGGCAGGCTGGAGCGAATCATTTTCGCGAGCTGCTGAAAAGGCACGGCATCGTACTCCGCTTCGACCCCACAGGCCCGGCAAGCTTCCACCAGCGGCGCGGCGTGCGACTCTTTCCAGTGGACGATGCGAACACGTGCCATCACATGCCAGAATAATCGACAATGCGGCTGTTCACCGGGATCGCCATTGCGCCGCACGTGCTGGGCAATCTGGCGCGTGTGCTGAAGGACTTGCGCCCTCTCGCGCCGCTCCACTGGTCGCCGGTCGAAAACCTCCACGTTACCAGCAAATTCATCGGTGAATGGCCTGATGAGAAACTTATGGAACTCGAAGAGGCGCTGGAGGGAATCGATCCGCCGGCCGCGTTCGACGTGCAGATCGCGCGATTCGGATATTTTCCCAATCCTCACAACCCGCGGGCGCTTTTTGCCGGAGTGCATGCGGGGGCCGGGCTCGGAACTCTCGCCAGGCAAATCGAGGACGCGGTAAAACCGCTGGGGGTCGCGCGCGAAGACCGCCCTTACGCGCCGCACCTGACGCTCGCGCGTATGAAACACCAGAATATCCGCGACTTGCAGGAACATATCGCCAACATGACAAACTTCGATTTCGGAACGTTCCGCGTTACTGACTTCCAGTTGTTTCTAAGCCAGACCGGCCCGCGGGGTTCGGCGTACAGCACGCTGGCCTCTTATCCGCTGCCGGCAGCGGCGGTCGTTTCCAAGTGATGGGGGCACTCGCGGTTGTCGTGGCCTACCTTGTTGGCGGCATTCCTTTCGGCCTGATTATCGTGCGCGTGATGACCGGCGCGGATGTGCGCAAGGCCGGTTCCGGAAACATCGGCGCTACGAACGTCCTGCGCACCACGGGGCCCCTGGCTGGGGTGCTTACGCTGCTTCTCGACGGGGCCAAAGCGTGGCTGGCGGTCTGGCTGGCGGACCGCCTTTCGGGTGGCGCCGTTTTGTGGATGAGCGCCACCGCGCTGGCTGCCCTGGCAGGCCACGCATGGTCGATCTGGATCGGTTTCAAAGGGGGCAAGGCTGTAGCCAGCTTTGTCGGCGCTTACCTTTATCTCACCCCTTTGCCCCTGCTGGCCGTGGTGCTGCTGTTCATTTTTATCGTGGCGTGGACTCGCTACCTGTCGCTCGGGTCCGTCATCGCCGCGGGATTATTTCCGGTGGCCTGCTGGATGATTCTGCACCCCGCCTGGCCGGTGCTGACATCGGCCCTCGGCGCGGCAATGATTGTGGTCTACCGACATCGCGACAACATCGGACGCATACGCGCGGGTGACGAACGCGTATTCTCATTTCGCCGGACGGCCGCTTGACGCGTCTCGCAATCATAGGCGGCGGCAGTTGGGGTACAGCCCTCGCCTGCGTGCTGGCCGCGCGATTCGACCGCGTGGCGTTATGGGTGTACGAGGCCGAACTGGCCCGCCGCATCGAGAGTACCCGCGTCAACGACGTTTTTCTGCCGGGGATTTTTCTGCCCCGGAATGTAAGCGCCGAAGATTCGCTCGAACGGGCGCTCAGCGGAGCCGATATCGTACTGAGCGTTATGCCCTCGCATGCCGTGCGCGGCGTGTATTCGCGGATGTTGCCGTGGCTGAACCCTTCCATGCGCATCGTGAGCGCCAGCAAGGGGCTGGAGGCCGGGACGCTGCTGCGCATTTCCCAGATCATCCGGTCGCTGGCCGGGCCTGACTACCGGATCGCGGTCCTCTCCGGGCCGACATTCGCCCGGGAAGCAGCCAGTGGAATCCCGACCGCGCTGGTGATCGCATCCGAAGACGAGCCGCTGGTCCAGGAAATACAGACCAGCTTCTCGGGGCCGACCTTCCGCGCGTACGGCAGCTCCGATCCGATCGGAGTCGAGATCGGCGGCGCCCTGAAGAATGTGATCGCAATAGGCGCTGGGATCAGCGATGGCCTGGGGCTGGGACACAACGCGGTTGCGGCATTAATCACACGTGGGCTCGCGGAACTGACGCGGCTGGCTGTAGCGGCCGGGGCAAAGGCGCAGACCATGTCGGGCCTTGCCGGTCTGGGCGATCTGGTACTCACATGCACAGGCGACCTGAGCCGCAACCGTCAGGTCGGCTTAAAGCTGGCCGCGGGTCTCGAACTGGGTCAGATCGTAAATTCGACCCCGATGGTGGCGGAAGGCGTAGGTACTACATCGGTCGCCCTGGAACTTGCGGCGCGTTACGGTGTTGATCTGCCTATAGCCGAGGAGATGAACGCGGTGCTCAACCTGGGGCGTTCGCCTCGGGAAGCGATTCAGCGTTTGATGAGCCGGGCGCTGACAAGCGAAACGCGCGGCGAAGCGGGCAAATAGTAAACCGCGGCAGCGGGGGAACCGCCGGAACTAATCATGGTTCAAGGGGTTAATAAAGGTATGGGAGCCGCGCCCGCTCTTGATCTGGACACTCAGTTGATGCTCCGGGTCAAAGACGGCGACGAAGACAGTTTCCGTGTTCTTCTTGAAAAGTATCGCTCCCCCGTAATCCATTTTGTGTATCGGATGGTACAGGAGCGGCCCGTGGCGGAGGAGCTTTCGCAGGAAGTATTCCTGCGGGTATTCAGGTCACGAGGTTCGTATGAGCCAACTGCGCGATTCACAACCTGGCTGTTCAGGATCGCAACTCATTTGGCATTGAACTGGCTGCGGGATGGAAAGCACGAGCGGGCGCACCAGCGTTTAGACGCGCCCCGCGATTCGGAACAGGAAGGCAATCTGCCGGCCCGGGAGGTTTCGGACCGCGAGCCTTCAGTGGAGCAGCGCATGGTTTATCAAACCAGGCTGCAGGAAATCAGAGACGCGATCGCTCTGCTGCCGGAAAAGCAGCGGGCGGCGGTTCTGATGCATAAGTACGGGGAAATGGAATATTCTCAGATCGCAAATGTGCTGGAGTGCTCGGAATCGGCGGTGAAGAGCCTGCTGTTCCGTGCTTACGAGACGTTGCGAGCGAGGCTGGCGCATATGGGAGGCCCGCGATGACGTGTCCTTTGCGGACGGAACAAACCGATATTTTGCTCGATGACTCGGCTGGGCGGCTGGACGCTGCCGCCACCGCTGCGCTTAAACAGCACATGGACTGCTGCGCGGATTGCGCGTCGTTCCGGCGGAAGCAGGCCGCGGTGTGGGAAGCGCTCGATCTCTGGGCGCCCCCGGCGGTCGGCATGGATTTCAATCGCAATTTGTGGCGCCGCATTGAGGCCACCGCGGCCGCGCCGTGGTACAGAAACCTGGCGCAATCTCTCGGGCTTGCAAGTTGGAAACCTCTGCTGCCCCTGACAGCGGCAGTAGCGCTGATAGCGACAGGTTTTATGCTGGATCACCCAGGCGGCGGAGCCCATGGCAAAGCGGGGTTCACCCTGAACGAAGCACAGCAGGTGGAGCAGACCCTCGACGACATTCAGCTGCTGCGCCAACTGGATGCGGGGGGAATATCGCAGGACAGCAACCCGAAGACGATGTAGGCGTTTCAGAACAGCGTGGCGAAATGTTCAGACCGAAATCATTTTCTATTGTGTTGGCGCTGACGGCCCTCGGGGCACTGGCGGGGCAGCCTCCGGCGCAAGCTTCGGAGCGCGCGGCCACGGCCGCCGCGCCAAAAGCCGAAGATCACCCGGGCGAAAAGATTCTGCTGAAGCTGAATTCGATGACGTCGGAGGAGCGGGAACAGGCGTTATCCATCCTGCCTCCAGCGCAGCGCGCGCGCATCGAACAGCGGATACAGAACTTCCAGAAGCTGCCGGCCGCGCAGCAGGAGCGCAATCTCCATCGGCTGGAGCGGCTGAACAGCCTCCCTCCGGAACGGCAAAAAGAAGTGCGGCGTTCCATGAATCAGCTGAACAATCTGCCGCCGGACCGCAAAATGGCGCTGAATCGAGAACTGCGCAACATGACGGGCATGGCGGCGGACGAGCGCGCGGCGTACATGAATACGGAAGCGTTCCGGAATCGTTACTCGCCCGACGAGCAGCAGATGGCCGCGAATCTGGCGGAGATCCTTCCGGCGAGGGAGTGAGTTTAAGAATTGTAATGCAGCCGTCCTTCCCTGATCTTTTGCGCTACAACAGTAAGGAATGGCAATTGCGAATCCGAAGGGCCAATCGATTCTCCTGGTCGACGATGACACCGATCTGTGCGGATTGATGCGCGATTTTTTCGCGCCGTATGGCTATGAAATCGAAGCCGCCTACGATGGCCGTCGCGGGCTGACACGCGCACTCGAAGGCCAATTCGATCTGGTGATCCTGGACGCCATGTTGCCGGTGCTGGACGGATTTGAAGTGCTACGGCAGCTTCGCAAGCAGAGCGCCGTGCCGGTCATCATGCTGACTGCCCGCACTGAACAGGAAGACCGGGTGGCCGGGCTCAACGCGGGAGCCGACGACTATCTGCCGAAACCGTTTGGCCCGGAAGAGTTGCTGGCGCGCATGCGAGCGATCTGGAGGCGTGCCAAGTCCAGCGCAATGGAGCTGCAGGCACTAAGTGCCGGCGTTCTGAGACTCGACCCTGGCACTCGCATGGTGTGGGAAAACGATAAGCGGCTCAGCTTCACGTCGGTAGAAATCGACATGCTGGAGCTTTTGATGCGATCGGCCGGCCGCGTGGTCTCGCGTGAGGAACTCGCGGCTGGCATCCTCCAACGGGAACTCACGCCTTTCGACCGCTCCGTGGACGTGCATATCAGTCATTTGCGCAGGAAACTGGAGGGCCTCGCGTCCATTCAAACAGTCCGTGGCGTGGGTTATCTCTTCGCTTCGGGAGCCACTGTGCCCAGATGAAATCGCTTTACGCCAGGATTCTGTTGTGGTGCCTCGGCACGCTGTTAGCCTCTTTGCTCGCCTTCAATATCATTTCGCGAGTGGTCGAGTTCCGGGCAGTGGGCAAAGGCGGCCCTTTCGCCCGGGTGGAATCTTTTCTGCTCCAAAAAGCGATTGAGGCTTACGAATCGGGAGGCGCCCCGAAGCTCGTGGCTTATCTGCAACAAGTCGATACCTCGCTCGGCCAGCAGCGTTACCTGACCGATCCCCAGGGACGCGATCTCGTTACAGGAACGGATCGGTCCAGCCTTCTGACGAACCTGCACAGCCAGTGGCTGGTTCCGGTTCCGGAGAACGGCCATATGATTGTGGCTCAACCTTCGCCGGACAATCGGTACCGGCTCATCACCATTCTCGATCCTCCGATCCGAGCCCAGAGTCTGGTGCTCTACTTTTTACTGATTGCAGGCGCAGTGGCTTTGGTTTGCTGGGCATTGGCGGTGAGCATCGTCTCTCCTCTTCGCGATCTGGCCCGCAGCGTGGAACAATTCGGCCGCGGGGATCTTTCGGTGAGGTTGCGCTCGCGGCGGCAGGACGAAATCGGCGAATTGTCCCGGTCTTTTGATCGAATGGCGGAACGGATCGGCACCCTCGTGACTGCCGAACGCCGCCTGCTGCAGGATGTTTCCCATGAACTGCGGTCGCCTCTGGCGCGCATGAGTTTCGCGCTCGAATTAGCCCGGCGAGAGAAGAATCGCGATAGCGCCCTGGCCCGAATCAAGCACGAGATTGAGCGCCTTTCCGATTTAGTGGCCAGCCTGCTGCAGGTGACAAGGAGCGAGGGCGACCCGCTGGCGCGCAGGCAGGAGGCCTTTCACATTGCGGACCTGCTCCACGAAATCGCGGACGATTGCGGGATCGAGGCCGATGCGCGGAATTGCCACGTGGTGATTCACGCCGAGGCTAATCCCAATATGGTGGGGGACCAGGCATTGTTACGCCGCGCCCTGGAGAATATTGTGCGGAATGCCATCCGCTACGCCCCGGCGGATTCCGCGATTGAGGTCGCATTGGGGGCGAGTGAAGAGTCCGCCAGAATCAGCGTGCGCGATTACGGAGTTGGTGTCCCGGAAGAATGTGTGGACAAGCTGTGCCAGCCTTTCTTTCGGGTAGACGATTCCCGCAATGGAGCCACTGGCGGTGTGGGCCTCGGTCTCGCAATCGCGCAACGGGCGATCGGAATACACGAGGGCTCATTGCGCGTGGAGAATGCTAACCCCGGCCTGAGCGTATCGATTGAGTTGCCGCTGGCCCGGTAAAATCAATTGTTTTAAAGCCGTTGTTTCAGCGCGACTTCGAACGGAAAAATCCCAATCCGACTAAAGCACTGACCATCAACACCATGGTGGCCGGTTCCGGAGTGGAGGCCGTTGAGGCCGCGGTGTAGTTATAAATAACCTGTCCCGAAAGCGCGTCCTTTGTGGCCTGGCTGATGGTGTAATTTCCTGTGCCGATGGTGTAGTTGGATGTCGTGAAAGTCGAAGCCGTGAAAGTAATCGGTCCGGAAGTTGTGAATTCGTTCAGAATATTCGCCGCGGTATAAGTGGAGTCTGTTGACTGGCTTCCCGTGAGCAGACCGCTCGTGTAGGTAACCCCCGCTCCCACAATCCCATTGTTTGGGTTATAAACTGTTGAAAATATGGAGACATCCTGCCCGGTGTTCGAGTTGCTATCGGGCAACAGGTTCAAAGGATCCTGGATGGTCATATCCGATTCTGTCGTAACGCCGCCGTTGAGGCTCAGATTGCCCACTTCAGCTAAATTGGTAATCGTGATCGTCGTCTGGAATGTGCCGTTCAGAATGAGCTCAACGCTGTTCAACGTGCCGAGGCCCGAATTAAAGCCCTGAAAAATCAACGCTTTTGAGGGTACAGGGTTAACGCCCCAATCCGTGCTCGAATAAGGAATCACATTAGAGTTGTATGTGATCGAGGCCGCTGGAGCCGTCGCGGCGCCCACCGCGAGCCATGCGACCAGAATAAGTCTGTTCATCACCCCTCCGAAGGCCGTTCTCCACATTTTCATAGTTCCTGAGCCAAGCTTTACATTCAGATTAGCCACTGCTCCTCCGCAACACAATCCACCCCGTACCAGTACCAAAAATCACATTAACGAATTGGCTTTGATTAACAAATAAACGTGCCTATATCGAAGTACAATTGCGAGGTAACGCACAATTTGCGACGGCGGGGGAGTCACTTGACAAAATCTTTATTTTTCGGATTCCAGTCGATCAGGAAATCCGTCTGGGCGCTGATTTTAACGGCGGGCGTCGCCTTCGCCCAGTCGACCCAGGGCCCGATAACCACTACGACTCCGATCAATAATGTATTGACCGATTGGGGCATCAATGGTGTGCCCCAGCAAACGCTTTCGTTTCCAAAGTTTAACCCTTCGCTGGGAACTTTGACCAGCGTCACCATTTCGCTCAGCGGCTCCATCAACACGACGATATTTGTTTGTAACGGAACGATCTCGGGAAGTGCCGAAGCTTACGGCTGCACTGGTACTGGCGCCAGTAATTCCAATGGCAAGGTGCAAACGATCAGTTCGATCACCGTTCAGGACAGCGGCAGCAATATTAACACCTCGTTTTCGATTTCATCCGCCAAGCAAACATATGCAAATGTCGCCCCCGGAAGCTCACAGACTTTTGGTCCGATAACGGCGAGCGGCAGCTCGAATCCGCCGGCTTTTACTTCAGCGCCGATTCTCAGTGAGTTCACGGGTACCGGCGCCATTGTTCTGAATGCCGGCACCATAACTAATACCAGCGTTCAAAATCAAAGCGGAAATACGGCGACGACTCAAACCACCTTCGATTCGCTCACCGGTACAGTCATCTACACCTACACTCCCGGCACCCCTGCGCTGTCGATTTCAAAGACGGCGAGCAACAGCGGCGTGTTCGCGCAGGGATCGAGCGCAAGCTTCAACGTGCAGGTCAGCAACACAGGGACCGCGGTCGCGGCCGTGGGCGCGGTGACCGTTACGGACGCGGTACCTGCCGGTCTGACTGTGACCTCGGCCACGGGCGCCGGATGGGACTGCTCGGCGACGAGCGGACAGAACGTGAGCTGTACCAATACCGCTCAGATCGCGGTGAGCGGTAACAGCTCGTTTACGATCAATGTCAATCCGACTGCGAGCGCCACAAATGGCAACAACACGGCTCAGATCACAACGGGTAGCTGCGGAAGCAACTGCTCATCAACGGTCCCTTACACGTTCCCCAGCGTCTCAATTTTGAAGACGGCCGGCAACAGCGGCGCATTTACACAGGGCGGAACGGCAAACTTCACGCTGCAGGTGAGTAACGCCGCTGGTGTAGCGTCGGCGGCGATAGGCGCAGTGACGGTTACGGATATCGTGCCTGTTGCCCTGACTGTAACCTCGGCCACTGGCGCAGGCTGGAACTGCGCGGCGAC
The DNA here is from genome assembly GCA_030776225.1 of Acidobacteriota bacterium. Lineage (GTDB taxonomy): Bacteria > Acidobacteriota > Terriglobia > Bryobacterales > Bryobacteraceae > BOG-234. The sequence goes on from JALYHT010000166.1 coordinate 10,621, forward strand.
CATCGGACAGAATGTGAGCTGCACCAATACAGCAGCCATCACTGCTGGCGGCAACAGCTCGATCACCGTCGCGGTGAATGTTGCCGCCAACGCCCCCAGCGGCAGCAACACCGCGCAGATCACCACCCTGAACTGCATCTCGGGCGGGGCGGGTTGCTCGTCCACGGCCCCTTACACGTTCCCCGGCGTTTCAATCACAAAGACAGCCAGCAACAGCGGAGCATTTACCCTGGGCGGAACGGCAAGCTTCACTCTACAGGTGAGTAATGCCGCTGGCGGGGCTTCGGCGGCGATAGGCGCGGTGACGGTTACGGATGCCGTGCCTGCCGCTTTGACCGTGACGTCAGCTACAGGCGCTGCCTGGAACTGCTCGGCCACGGTCGGACAAAACGTGAGTTGCACCAATACAGCAGCCATCACTGCTGGCGGCAACAGCTCGATCACCGTCGCGGTAAACGTGGCCGCCAACGCCACGAGCGGCAGCAACACCGCGCAGATCACCACCCTCAACTGCATCTCGGGCGGCGCAGGCTGCTCCTCAACGGCCCCTTACACGTTCCCCGGCGTTTCAATCACAAAGACAGCCAGCAACAGCGGAGCATTTACCCTGGGCGGAACGGCAAGCTTCACTCTACAGG
>JALYHT010000167.1 GCA_030776225.1 Acidobacteriota bacterium
CCATGATGGCCATGCGTATTACATCAAACGGCCTTCAGAATTACGACCGCATCCGCTTCGCAACCCAGAATCTCGCTCTGGAACACGCGCGCACCCATCTTCTCGGAATCGGCCCCGGTCAGGTGGAGCTGGTATTCAATTACGCCACCCACAGTATGTATATCCGGATCCTGAGCGAAAACGGCATCTTCGCTCTGCTTGCCATTCTCGTTTTTATTTTCGCCACCGTCGCCCGCTCCATCCGCCTGATCGAACATGCGGAAGACCCCTGGTATCGGGAAGTGAATCTGGTCGTACTCGCCTGTATTGCCGGTCATCTGGCGAACAGCTTTGCCATCGATACCGTTCACTGGCGCCACATCTGGTTTCTCTACGCGCTTCCCTGGGCTCCGGCGCGCGTGCAGCGCTATTCGGCCTCTGTTGCGCGCCGGGTCGCATCCATTGGTTTCGACCGCCGGCCGGTTCTCGCAACGCCCGGTTTCACCGCCCGATAAATCAAGAGAGCGGCATGAAAATCCTTTATTTGATTACCAGAGCGGAACGCGGCGGGGGCCAGGTCCATGTCCTCGATCTGATTCGCGGCTTCCGGCCCCAGAACGATATTGAACTCGCTACAGGCGAAGAGGGTTTCCTCACTGAGGAAGCGCGCCGCCTGGGGGTCCCGTGCCATATTATTCCCAACCTGGTCCAGCCTATTCAGCCTGCCAAAGATTTTCGCGGCTTCCGCGACATCGTGGCGCTCCTCCGCCGCACCCGGCCCGATCTGCTCCATACGCACACATCGAAAGCGGGAATTCTTGGCCGCCTCGCCGCAAAAGTGTGCCGAGTGCCCGCCGTCTTCACGGCGCACACGTGGTGCTTCGCGGAAGGCACCTCGTGGAAATGGAAACTGCTGGGCGGCCCATGCGAACGCATCGCCGCGCTGCCCGGCGGCGCCATCATTAACGTTTCCGAGGCCAATCGCGAACTCGCGCGAAAATACCGGATTGCGCCGGCATCCCGTCTCGTGACTATCCACAACGGAGTGCCCGACCTGCCTTTCGACGTCGCCGCCGTCCGCCCTCTCGCGCCCGGCGAGCTTCCGACCGTAATCATGGTGGCCCGCTTCGCCCCCCAGAAAAATCAGGCCATGCTGCTCGATGCCGCGGTCCGCATCACCGCCCCTTTCCGCATCCAGTTCGCCGGTACCGGGCCTACCCTGCCGGATGTTGAATCGAAAGTCGCACATCTGGGCCTCGGTTCCCGTGTCGAATTTGTCGGTGATCGGTCGGATATAGCGGACCTGCTTCGCAAATCCTCAGTCTTTGCGCTGCCTACCAATTGGGAAGGCTTTCCGCTCAGTATTCTCGAAGCCATGCGCGCCGGGCTCCCCATCGTAGCCAGCCACGTTGGGGGCATCGGCGAATCGGTTATCGAAGGCGTCAATGGCTTGCTCAGCCCGCGCGGCGACACCGCGGCCTTCACGGTTTCGCTCGAACGCCTGCTGACCGACGAAGGCCTGCGCACTCGCATGGCCCGCAACAGCCGCCGCATCTTCGAAGAAAAGTTTACGGCTGAGCAGATGTTTCGTAAGACATTCAACGTTTATCGGCAGGCAGTCTCCGCGCACGCCGGCGAATACCAGCCTGCGCGCCTCAGCGAAAACGCCTGATCTGTTTCTTTCTGTTTTTCGTCTTTTCCGCTTTTTTTCTTTTCTCTCAATTCATATTTTTTTTTCTTTCCGGAAAAACCATGACACCACTACTTACGATGACTGCGTCTCCACCGCGGCCAGCCGTTCACCACTGCCGGCCTGCCTGCATGATTGCCTGTCTCGTGGCAGGCGACGCTTTTTGTCTGGCGGCCGCAGGCCTGTTCGCGGTCCTGATCAAGCTCATACCCGCCCACAATGTTCAGAGCATCGATTCTTATTTGCGGCTCGCGCCTCTGCTGCCGGTCTTTCTTTTGGTTTACGCCGCCATCGGACTGTATTCGGGCATCTCCCTCGGTCCCCCCGAAGAACTCCGCCGCCTGACGCTCTCGTCCATTCTGGTGTCGCTTTTTGTCGGCGTACTGACCGTGTCTTTCCGCGGAACCGGCACTTTTTTCACATGGGCCATGGCCGAAGCGTTGTTCCTCAGTGTTTTTCTCGTCCCACTGACTCGCGTATGTATGCGCATGATGTTTGCAGACGTCAGCTGGTGGGGGTATCCGACCGTGGTTTTCGGCGATCGGAAAAATGCGGAAGCGATCATCCGCACTCTCATCGACGAACCCGGTCTCGGCCTCAAGCCCATTGGCTTCTTTTCCCATGACTCAGCTATGGGTTCGGTACACGGTGTCCCCTCTCTGAGCTCTGGCGATCTTGCGGATCTCGCCAGCCGGATCGAAGGGCCCGCGTATGCCGTACTCACCGCGTGCGAAGCGTCCCGCGAAGGGTTGAAACCGGTTATCGACTGTTACAGACGCTCTTTTTCCCACATTCTGGTCATCCCGGAATTCTCGGGGTTCTCCTGCCTGTGGGTGAATCCCAAGAATCTCGGCGGCCTTCTTGGTCTTGAAATCTATCAGCAGGTATTCGTCCCGAGTCGCCAGATTCTCAAACGCGCCATCGATCTGCTGCTGACCGCTCTGATCACGGTCGCCGCGAGTCCGGTGATGCTGGCTGTCGCCATAGCTGTCAAATTCGATTCCCCGGGCCCCATACTCTTCGGACACCGCCGCATCGGACGTGGAGGCCGTGAATTCCGGGCCTGGAAATTCCGGTCCATGGTGGGAAATGCCGAAGCAATCCTCCGGGATTACCTGGATCAGAACCCGGACGCGCGGGAGGAATGGAATAAAAGCCAGAAACTTCGCAAAGACCCCCGGGTGACCCGCCTGGGTGAGTTTCTCCGCCGCACCAGTCTCGATGAGCTGCCTCAGCTTTGGAACGTTCTGTGCGGCGAAATGAGTCTGGTAGGGCCCCGGCCTATTGTTCAGGACGAAATCGCTCGCTACGGCATCGATTTCGAAAAGTACAAATGGGTGCAAGGCGGGTTGACCGGACTTTGGCAGGTTTCCGGGCGTAGTGATACAACTTACGCCGAACGGGTCGACTATGACTGCTTCTACGTTCACAACTGGTCTGTTTGGCTGGACCTTTGCATACTGTTTCGAACGATAGGTACCGTCCTTTCGCGAGCCGGCGCATTTTGAACGACACAGAAAATATAGAAACCGTCCAAACGACGCCCCAGCCGGTGCAGCCGCGGGATGAGGATGCTTCGCGACGTCGCTTTCTTCCCGTTCTGGTTGTTAAAAACGCCGCGGCTCTTTATGGAGTTCAGGCCGGACGGAAGCTCATCCCACTCGCGTCCATTCCTTATCTGGCCCGCGTACTGGGTCCGGAAGGTTGGGGCCAGGTGGCCTTTGTATCTGCATTAGCTGAGTTGATCGTGATCCTCATCGAATTTGGTTTCAGCCTTTCAGCCACGCGCTCCGTAGCCCGGCATCGTGACGACCCCTATGAGCAGGGGCGCATTGCCATGGGCGTTATTTGCGCGCAGATAATGCTGGCCACACTGGGTCTGACGCTTGCTTTGGTGGCGTCCCGCTTCATACCCCTGTTGCGGAACCACCCCGCCCTGCTGGCGGCGGGCCTGGGTTATGCGGTGGCGCAGGGTTTCGTGCCTCTTTGGTATTTCCAGGGAACGGAACAGATACGCCTGGCTGCCGTCATTGAAATTGGCGCGAAAGCCATAGGCCTTGCCGCTCTGTTTATCTTTGTTCACAACCCTCAGGACGCCTGGCGCGCTCTTGCCATCCAGGCCCTTAGCCCGGTCGCGTCCGTAGTCGTCGGTCTCCGGCTTGCCTGTGCGAATGTTTACGGGCAACCCGAGTGGCAACTGGTACGAACCGTGCTGAAAGAGGGATGGCATATGTTCGTTTTCCGAAGCGCCGAAAGTATTTACGGAGTTGCCAACGCCTTTCTTCTGGGCCTGTTTGCACCGGCCGCGATGGTGGGCTACTTTGGCGCGGCGGAGAAAATCAGCAAAGCCGCTGCCGGTCTGGTCAACCCCGTCAGAGAATCCTTATACCCGCGTATCAACCACCTGGTGCATCGGGAGAAGCCCGAAGCCATGCGCCTTGCCCGCATCGGTCTCACGGCCATGCTCGCCATCGGGCTTACGCTGTCCGTCGTTTTGTTTTTCTTCGCCGGCCCGCTGATTGGGATGCTGATGGGCGCGCGGTTTGAACCCGCCGTAAAGGTTCTCAGAATCCTTTCCCCTTTGCCCTTTGCGCTGGCCACAACCTTTGCCTGCGGCCAACTCTATCTGCTGCCCCTTCGCCGTGACGCCACGGTGCTGCATGTAGTCTTTTTCGCCGCCGCCGTCAATCTGGCGGGCTCGTTTATCCTGGGCCCCCGGTGGGGCCACATCGGCATGGCTGTCACAGTCCTGATATCGGAAACAATCGTGGCTTCCAGCCTTGCCTGGAACGTCTTGCGGTTGCGTAAAACCCTGTGAGCGCCATGGAAAAAACTCACATCCTGACCGTCGCGCTCGAGGATTACTTCCACGCGCCCGCTTTCCGCGGCGTAATCGGCGAGAAGACCTGGGGCCGTTTCGAGACGCGCTACGAGAAAAGCACGCTCTCCGCTCTTGAGCTTCTGTCGCGCTCCCGATCCCATGCCACCTTTTTCGTGGGTCCGTGGCTGGCAAAAAGATGTCCTGAGGTGCTCCGTGAAATCGTCCGGCAGGGGCATGAAATCGCGCTGTCCGGCGACCGGGGTCCTGGTTTCCGCACCCTTGCCCGCGAAGACTTCCGCGACCTTGTGCGGCGCGGCCGCGCCACCGTGGAGGAATCCTGCGGACACGCAGTCCTCGGCTACCGCCGCTCAGATGTCCTCCTCCGTTCCAGACATCTGGCCGGCCTCGAAGTGCTGGCCGAGGAAGGCTTTCTCTACGATTCCAGCCTGAGCCCCATGGGTTTCCCTTTCCCGGGCAAGCCGGCCTGCCGCTTTGTTCACAAACAGCGGTTCGCGAACTCTTCCATTTGGGAATTCCCGCTCTCCTCGCAGAGCGTCGGCGGCCTCATGATTCCATTCGCCGGCGGCAATTATTTCCGACAGTATCCCGAAAGCGCGGTCCGCTGGTTCATCCGCCATTGGGATCAGACCCACGAACACCCGCTCGTTCTCTACTTCCGCGTCTGGGATCTCGACCCGGCCCAGCCCCGTATCCACACCGGATCCATGATTCGCGACCTGCGCCATTACCGCAACCGCGATCAGGTCGTACGGGTCCTGCACGACCTGTTTGAAACATACAGGTTCGACAGCATCGCGCTTTCGCTCGGGCGCGCCCAGCAAGTCTCCGCCCCTGCCGCCAGAGCTTTGCCGGGCGCGTTGATGACGGCTTCGAGCGCCGCGACTGCGGGAAAAGTCACGCCCATAAGCGTGGTCATCCCCTGCTACAACGAAGAGGATTCTATCCCCTACCTCGCGCGTTCGCTGGATGAATTGAAAACCGAACTACAGCCCGATTACGACGTTCAGTTCATCTTCGTGGACGATGGCAGCAGCGATACCACCTGGGAGAAACTCCACGAGGTCTTTGGCGCCCGCCCGGACTCTCTGCTTTTGCGCCATGAACGCAACCGCGGGGTGGCGGCCGCTCTTTTCACCGGGCTTCAGAACGCGCGCGAGATCGCCTGTTCCATGGATTGCGATTGCAGCTACGATCCCCGTGAGCTCAAGCCCATGCTCGGCCTGCTGACCAGCGGTGTCGACATGGTCACCGCTTCCCCTTATCACCCCAAAGGCCGCGTCTCGAACGTGCCTGTATGGCGTATCTTCCTCTCGCGGGGGGCGTCTCTGGCTTATCGGATTGTGACTGGCTGCCGCATCCACACTTTTACCTCGTGCCTGCGCGTCTATCGCTGCCCGGCGGCTCTGGCTACCGAACCCGCGTATCCGGGCTTTCTCGGGATCGCCGAACTGGCCGGCCGGTTCGCTCTGAGCGGGCGCAAGATTGTCGAACACCCCGCCACCCTGGAACTCAGGCTTTTCGGTGTCTCGAAAATGAAGATCGTCCGTACCATCGGCGGCCATCTGAATCTGTTGGCCGGTCTTGCGTGGTCGCGCATCGCGCGGCGCCGGCCCCCGATTCCACCCACGAAGTCGCGCGTCAACTCCAACGACCTTTCCATGACTCCGGAAATCAAAACCTCAGGATTAAATCCATGAACAGTGCCACAGTTAAAACGCCCATTGAACCCGTAGTCCTGCCCAACGATCAGGACGCCACCGGCAGAACGCTCGGAGAGCGCGAGATAGAACTCGTCGCCGAAGCCATTCGGTCCGGAACGCTCACCAGCACGAAGGGCAATTTCGTCAGGCGCCTCGAACAGGGCTTCGCGCAGAAGATCGGCGCTCGCTTCGGCCACGCCTGCTCATCCGGCAGCGCTGCCATCCACGCCGCCATTTCCGCCATCGACCCTGAACCCGGCGAAGAAATCATCACCACGTCCATTACGGATATGGGAGCGCTTACCCCGATCCTCTACCAGTGCGCGATTCCGGTATTTGCCGATGTCGACCCCCGCACTCTCAATGTC
>JALYHT010000168.1 GCA_030776225.1 Acidobacteriota bacterium
GGCGAAGACCGCGCGAGGCTGTTGCATGCGATGACTACGAATCACGTCCGGCAAATGAAGCCGGGTGACGGTTTATATGCCTTTTTTTTGAATGCGCAGGGGCGCATTCTGGCCGACGTGTTTTTACTGTGTTTCGAAGATCACTTCCTGCTCGACACCGCTTCGGAAACGCGACAGGCGGTTTACGCGCATCTGGACCAATACATCATTGCGGACGATGTGACTCTGGAAGATGTCACAGACCAGACCTTTGCATTCGGGATCGAAGGGCCAAAGGCGGCCGACGCGGCCGCCCGTTGCGGGATGCAGACGCCGCACCACCGGTGGTCTCATGTGCAGGCGGGCGAACTGACGTGTTCGGCGATCTCCGCTACAGGGCTGCACGGCGTTCGCATTTATGGACCGGCCCGGCACAAGGAAGAAATCGTCGCCGCGATCGAAGCGGCGGGTGCGATCGCCGCCTCGCGGGAGGACGCGGAGACGGCTCGAATCGAAAACTTCGTGCCGCGCTACGGGCGCGATATCACTGAACAGACGCTGCCGCAGGAGACGCAGCAGACGCACGCGCTGCATTTCCAGAAGGGCTGTTATCTGGGGCAGGAGATTGTGGAGCGGATCCGCTCGCGCGGGCATGTGAACCGGCTGCTGATGGGATTCCGGATGGAGTCGCAGGCGGCTGCTCCGCCAGCGGGTACAAAACTGATGCTGGAGGGTAAGCCTTCGGGCGAAGTGACCTCGTCAGCGGCGACGAGCGCGGCAGTTTTCGGCCTGGCTTATGTGAGAACGCCGGGTGCAAGGTCCGGAGCTATAGCGGAAATCGAGGGCCATGCCGCGGCGCTGTTTGCCCCTCGCGATTGAATGGGCAAAAATTCACAACGCGGTTGGGACGCATGCCTGCAACTCCGCGATAGGTTTCCTGGCCGACCATTCGGCCCCGGCCAGCACAAGCAACGACGTCAGCATGCTGAAAATAACAATCGAAGCCGCGTAGTTGAAAGGCCCGTATTCGTTCTGAAATTTGCGGTCGAGCCATGGCCACGCGAAGAGAAAGATGTACTTCCAGATCTCGAGGGCGATGCCGACCAGAATGGCCACGGGCAGCACGCGGCGTACTGGAACGCGCCGATTCGGCAGCACCCAGTAAATCAGCAGCAGCGACAGGATTGTGACGGGGATTGCCGCGAGTTTGAAAATAAGCAGCGGTGCCCAGGCTTCGCGCAGACCGAACTGAGCGGTCAGGAATTGAGTATTGACAGCCGTCAAAAGCACGGAACCCAGCGCGAGGCCGCCGCACAGAATAATCAGGAACAGGCTCAGGACCTGGTTCGCGATGTAGCTGCGGTTTTTCTTCACCCCCCAGGCCCGGTTCAGCGCGACCTCCAGCGGTTCGAAGATGCCGTTTGCCGTGAAGAGAAGCAACAGCACAGAGGTCAACTGATAGCGCCCGTGATTGACCTTGGTCAGGTTACGGATGATGAAGGCGCCGAGATCGTCCGGGAAATAATCACGGAGCGCGAGGACCAGCGCTTTTTCAGCGAGCGGAAAATGCAGCACATCCCGAATCAGGGTGAGCACCACGATCAGAAACGGAAAGAAGCTGAGAAGCACGCTGGCTCCGATCGACAAAGCGTAGACGTGCACTTCCGTCTGCGACAGATAGCGGATGGTAGGCCGCCAACGGTGCGTCTCGACGGGGGCCGAGCGTTCAGAATTTTCCGCAACAATATACACTGCAAATACCCGAGTATCTATATAGTATGCGGAGCCTGTAGTATGCAGACTTGATAAGTGCGGGAATTTTCGAATTTACACAGATTTTCACGCCTCGAGAATGTGCCCGTTCTGAAGATGACGCAGGCTTGCCCGTGGGATACGAAGAAGCCAGCCTTATAAAACGGCGTTTGGGGGTATGCTGCTATACTATTGAAGTTGTGATTGCTGTCCTACTAACAATCGTGCACGTAATCGTGTGCTTATTTCTGATCGTTGTAATCCTTTTACAGAGCGGCAAAGCGGCCGATCTTGCGGGGGCATTCGGCGGCATGGGATCTCAGACTGCCTTCGGCCCGCGCGGTTCGGCGACATTGCTGTCGAAAGCGACCACGATCTCAACCGTGATGTTTATGCTTACCTCGATCTCGTTGTCGATAATCGCGACGAAAAATAACGGATCGGGTACTGGCACGGCGCTGCAGCGGCACCCGACCAGGACGTCGGCGCCCGCGGTCCCCATGCCGGCGGCTCCGGCCACGCCGAAGAAGCAATAACAACACTGCCCAGGTTTGCGGAGGTGGCGGAATTGGCAGACGCACTAGCTTGAGGTGCTAGCGGGAGCAATCTCGTGGGGGTTCAAGTCCCCCTCTCCGCACCAGATTTAGCCCTTTAGAATCAGTTAACTAAAGGGCTTTTTTCTTTGTGTACCACTGGTGTACCAACCTCAGCCGCCTTCGGCTTGCCGGAAACGGGTTGCGTCATCAGCCGGTCAATGCGGTCCTGTCTGGCCTGCGACCACTTCGAATAGTGCTTTCTCACGATGGCTGGGCTGTTGCCAAGGATGTCTGCTACCTCTTCCAGCGTCGCGTTGCCGCCAAGCAGCCGGGTTGCGAGCGTATGCCTGAATCTGTGCGCGTGCGCGCCCGCCACTTTGGACTTCTTGAACACCGCCGCCAGGGTGCGCTCTGCGATCCCGACAACCGCGCGCTTCGAGGTGATGCCGTTCCAGAAGAAATAGCGCGGTTCGTTCCCGCCGCCGCGGGGAAGCGGGAGCGCATCGAGCGCGTTCTGGGTTGATGGCCAAACCGGCAGGGAAACTGTCTGGCCCGTCTTCAGGGTCCTGACCACGATCCGGCCGTCACGTACCCGGTCCCGTTCCAGTGTCGCGATATCGGAGATCCGAAGCGCCGTATTGTCGAGCAGCAACACCATTGCCCGGGCTCGCAGCCGTTCGTACGGCGTGCGGCCAATCGCGTCACATGCGGCAATGATCTTTTTGCTTTCATCCGGGGTGTACGGAACCACCTCGACAGGCTTGATGTTCCGCGGCGCCTTGATCGCCTTCGCCGGATTCGAGCCGATCCACTTCCGTTCAAAACAGAAACTCAGGAACTGACGCAGCGTCTGTAGTTCCTTTGTTGACGTGACGGGCGAGAGATGCCGCGCCGCGCGGTAGGCGTCCAGGTGCTCGACGGTAAGTTCGCAGAGATCGCGCACGCCCGCCCGCTGGCAGTACCCCGAGAGTTCCGCCAGCACATTCTTGTACTTGCGCTGCGTTGAGGTTTCCAGCGAAAGAATGTGATTCTCGAAAGCCTCAACTGCATCGGTTACCGGCTTGAGCCGCGGCAACGTCGGATCTTCGAGGGCCGCCACCTTCCTGATAGCCCGCTGCCAGTCCCGCACTTCGAGGGATCGCCGGTATCGTTTCCCGTCGAGTTCCCCATCGCACCAGATAGGGCAGGAACACTTAGTGTGCGCGGTCCCTTTGGCGAAGTAAGGGCACGTCTTCAGGTGCCGCCGGTAAAGACTCAGCATGCTGGTTATTCTCCCTCATCCCCTGGATACCGGCCCCAATCGGCTCGGTATCCACGTCATTCAGTTTATTCAGTTTTCAAACATCATTCGGGCGAGTACGCACAGGCGCACCCGGCCGAGAAACTTTCGGCTGTTGCCGGATCGGCGCTCAGTCCGCTGCGGCTTCCGGCTTGTCCTTGCTGTTCTTCGGCCGCGCCGCGGGCTTCTTCTTCGCTGTCTTCCAGCGGTCCACGGCCGCCTTCTTGGCCACGGCGGAACGCTCCTCGGGCGAAAGTTTTGTCATTCTCGCCTTGGCCCCGCGCTTTCCAAGTTCGACAGCGGCCGAATTCTTTTTCTTTGCCATTGAATAACCTATGCTAAGCGCTGAGTAAAAAAAGTGCAAGGCGTAGTTGACATGCTGAGCGCTCAGCATTATGCTAAGCGCTGAGGATAAAAGAAACCCATGCCCACTACCAAACGCAGCCCGGCCCCGAGCCCGGCGAAGAAAACGAACGTGAGCGCCATAGCGCCGAAGCCCGAACCTGCGTCCGCCCAGATGCCCAGCCCCTACAAAGAATGGCCTTCATACTTCGAGAAAGACGACATGACGCGCACCCACGAAATGATCGTGGAAGCCGTCACGGAAATGCTTACGACTGGCGGCCATGAGGATGACGTGGACAGACTGATCTATGCCACGATGGCTCATCAGCGACGCCGGCTTTTCTCGTGCTTTCGTTCGCCCGAGCCCGAAGCAGGCGAGAGCGTCAAGCGGTTTCTGGCAACCGATTTCGCCAAATGGAAAACCGATCTGATGATCACGTGGCGCAAGAACGAGATACCCAGTCAGCCGCACCTGGAGCCGAAGTCCATCACGGATCGCATCCGCGCGAACTTCCGCGAGATGGCCTGGGGCAGCTTCGAAAACTTCATGAGCGGTGCTTCGCCCGAGGAAATTCGCCTCTTATGGTCGGTGCTCGACAATTGGGACGGTCGCCACCACTCGCCGGAACACGGCCGCGATGAAATCTACATCGCCAATGCATTCCTGACGGAGATCGACCGCGGGGACCTGTCACACGTCCGCGTGCCTGAACACCTGGTCGATCGGGTTCAGAAGTACCTCGACGCACTACGCGCGATTGAAGATAAGGCGGTGGCGTAATGGAAAGACAGCCGCTTACCTGCGAACAACTCGTAGCGCTGTCCGAGACCGACCGCATATATATGGCCGAGTTCGCCACGATTCTTGAGAATTTCAGTGGGTGCACGAGTCCCGCTGAAGAATTTATCGTCAATCTTGTCAGTGCCCACGCATACGGCAATTTCTTAACCCCGGATGATGCATCTGACGAACTCAAAGACTTCCGCCGGAGCTTTGATACTGCGATTGCAGCGGCCCGCGATCTACTACAGAAGCACCCGGGCGAAGTCATCGGTGCCGACCGTTGCGGAGGCTGGAACGCTCAGGTCGCCGTCCTGAAGGCCGACGAACGCGACGAACAACAGGAAGCGTTCCAACTGGAGATGGCCCGCCGCGCGATCCGGAAGTACCCGTCGCTGTTGCTGGCTGACGAAATGCCTCAGCCGTGGAAGGGCATCATGGAGCAGTTCGAAGCTGAACGGAAACAGAAACAAGAAGGATAATGCAGCCCGCCCTCGCCCTCGACCCCATCGCCGAAGCGACACAATAAGGCCCGGAACTGGATTGGCGTTCCAAGCGGGTTTCTATCTGTGAAAGTTTCACAGATAGAAACCCGCACCGTCACTCGCGGCGGCAACCCGCTCGCTTTGAGGTCGCACCCAGAACCCTGAAGCCTGAAGTGACTACTCCCGCCGTGGCACCGTCCGGGCCTGAGCAGTTGCCGTTACTGCGGATGGGCACGCCATCATGACCTCGCACATTGCCGTTATGGTGACCCATGCGGGCGTGATGTTGTCTCACATGGCTGCAGTCGTGGCGCATACGGTAGCCACCTGGGTGCAGATTCTCTGGACTCAAGTACTTGTTGCAGTTGAAGCGGTCAAGGCATTCTTCGGATTCGCCGATGGCGGCGTCCCTCCCGTTGGCGTCCCTTCCATCGTCGGTGAACGCGGCCCGGAGTTATTCATCCCGCATCAGCTCGGCACGGTTATCCCGAACCACACAATGCGCGCCCTTGCCGGAAGCGCGCCGGGTGGTGGGCGCTCCACGGTGAGTTCGAGTTACTCCAGTACGGGCGAGCAGCATTTCCACTTTCACGGCATCAACAGCCCACAGGAAATCATGCGAACGGTGGCGAAATATGCGAAATCCACCAGCCCACAGTTCTCGTTCGCCAGCAGGTAAAAACATGTGTAGGGCGAGAGGGAAGGTTGAAGTTCCTTCCCTCTCCTTCAGCAAGGGCCGTGGGGATTGGGGCCAACAGGCTGGAAATCTCAGTTTCGGATGTTCAACGGGCTCAGTATGGAACCAGCAA
>JALYHT010000169.1 GCA_030776225.1 Acidobacteriota bacterium
ACCATGGATCGCTGAAGCCGATCCAGTTCACGCCCGTGCCCTTGAATGCGAGCTGCGCCTGAGTTCCCGCGGTCATCGCCATTGCCGCCGTTCCGCCGCTGTTGAACGCGCCGCCGTTGGGATACCAGGTTCCCGTGTAAGTCACGGATGGATCGGTCTGCTCGTACCGAGTCGTTGCGGTCGCGGCGGGAGGGGCCGGGGCGGAGGCTGCAGCGGTAGTCGCGGTAGTCGTTGCGGTCGAAGCGGCGTCCGGCGCTGAGCCAAGCACAATCATGTAAGCGTCCGCGTAATCGGTGGGATAGTTTTCCACCGCCTGCAGATCGAAGTTGCTTCCATAGAGCAGTCTCGTTCCGTCGCGGCTCACCGTGATCTTGGGCATATACAGGTAGCTTTCGCGCGGCTGGCTTCGATGATGCGCGAGCCGGGCCGAAACGCCCGAGCCGTCGAGCTTCACCTGCAGCAGTTCGTTGGTATAAGTCGCCCATCCGCTGCTGCCGGGCTTGGGGTCCGCCGGCGCATACGTTTCGACGAAGGCATAACCGTTCCCGTCGGGAGCTGTAATGTGAACCGCGAGACTCCAGTCCAGCTGCGTGAGGCAAGTCTGGGAAGCGTCGGAGAGAAGGATTTTGACGATACCGTTCTGGCAGTTGGCGATCGGCTGCGGATCGGCGGAGTTCGTCCAGATCAGCACCTCAGCGCCATTCGTGTCGGTGGTCAGATGTTTGTGACCGTCCGCGTGTCCAACCTGCCGCAGGAAATTCATGTTCGTGTCGAAAAGTTCCTGGCCGGTGTAGCGCACCGAACCGGATGGGTACCAGCTCACGATCACGTTGTTCTGCGGAGTCATGTAGAGGCTGTCGAACCCCTGGCCGCCTGTGTCCAGCACGTGGTACTTGGTATCGTTGCCGATCTGATAAACAAAGACGTACCGGTTGTCGCCGGCAAATACCATGTGGTCGCCATCGAGCGAGATGTCCATTTCGCCATTGCCGCTGATCGACGAATACTCGCTGAATGTATGCACCACCGCCGTAGCGCCTGAGCTCGTGTTGTAGCTCTTCAGCATATTGCCCGAGTGGTAGTAGAGGGTTGCATTATCTTTCCGCGACCAGCGGGGCTCGCTCGATGAATTGATCTCCAGCGGAAGACTTGCAATGAACGCGCCCGTGCCCGCGTACAGGCCGAAATAACTTTGGTGCAGAAGTATGAATTTGGAATTATCGCTGTTGAAGGCGCTGGCAGTGGAATATTCCGTTTCAATCCACGTCAGGCTCCCGCCCCGGTCCGCATTGGCGGTGGCCCGCGCATCCGTGACCCGCTTGATGGTGGTTCCGAAAGCAGGGTCCACATAGGTTCCGGCGGCGGACGGGGGCGTCATCGAGTCATAATTTGGCGGAACCTGGATGCCGGCAGGGCCAGCGAAGGCTCCTCCAACCGCGAAAGTCAGCGCCAGCAGGCCGGTGGCGGTGGTATAGCGCGGGCGTAAAGAGCGGAGAAGTCTTCTCATTGGATCGGTCCTTATTGGGCTTGCAGGTACGTCGATTTGAGGCTTGGTCGAAGTGCGTCGGCAATGGACAACAGCCACTCTCCGGGGAGGGCCAGCCCCATCTGGCAGGTTCGATTGGCGCGCGGCACGACGTAGCGGCAAACTTCCGCTGCATCAAACCGCGTCAAAATCACGCGGGCCAGAACAAAGATGTATTGACTGGTCCCAGTGTGGACGAAAAACTACTTTTGAAGAATTGGGTGGGAACCCTGGTGTCCTGATATAAGCGCCCTAGGGTGAATGCCTGGGGTTTCAGGGCAGGGATAGGTAGTGGGAGATCGCCTTCGTGATGTAATATCCCCCGGAGAGGCTATCGGGGTGCAACTTCCCGTGAGCCTGCACCATCTAAATAGCTGGGATCGCTGGGCTGAGAGCTCCTGTTGAGATCGTCTGTGTTAGAATCGAAACTCGGGATTTGTGTACGGTGGCCGTGGGTATTCTGCGGTTCCGGCCCCTGGAAGTTCCTGCAAACAGATCTGACACTACAAACAAATAATATAAGATGACTGGATTTGGCGTGCTGTTTTTCATACCCGCAATAAGTGCGATACCCGCAAACTGCGAGTCGCGCGGAAAATTAACCGCGGGAGGCAGGATTCACTATGGCGCATGAAGACGACGATCAATTTCTTCGCGAAGCGCCTGTAGGGATCAACTTCGAAGAGGAAGCCACCAAGTTCTTCGATCCTGAAGCCGAAGCGGATTTCCTGCACCCGCACCAGCAGCCGGTGGAAGAATCCATCTATACGGATGATCCGGTACGCGTGTATCTGCGGGAAATGGGCGCGGTGCCCCTGCTGACGCGCGAGGGCGAAGTGGATCTGGCCCGGCGCATGGAGCGCGGCAAACTGCGTATGCAGAAGGCGATCAGCCGCTCGGCGCTGGTGCAACTGGCCGTTGTGGAACTGGCCGAACAGCTCAAAAAGAATCCTGACGATCTCGACAATATGGTCGATATCGGGGGCGAAATCGAAGAGGGTACGCCTGCGGATACCAGGAAGCGGAACGATATCCGGTCGATCTTCGTGGATATCCAGAATGCGCACCGGAAGCAGGCCCAGCTGCAGGACAAGCTGGAAGCGGCGCCTCCCGGCAATAAAAAGGCGCGCAGGAAGCTGGTGATGAAGCTTTATCGGGCGCTTGTCGAGACTTCGCTCGCTATCCGCCATGTACCCTGGATTGCGAGCCGATGGCGTGAATTCACGCGCGAGATCGACCGGGCCGTCGATGAGCTGAATCATCTCGATCGCGAGCTGAAAAAGCTGGAAGCGAAAAACAACGCCGCCCAGCAGCCGCGTATCCGGGAACTGAAGCGCGAAATCAAGAAGCGCGAAGTCAGCGCTGCCGCCTCGCTCGAAGCGCTCAAACACACGCTCACTGTGATCCGCCACGGCGAACAGGAAGCCGAGCGGGCCAAGAAAGATCTGGTTGAAGCCAACCTCCGCCTGGTGGTTTCGGTTGCCAAGAAATATGTCAATCGCGGGCTGCATCTGCTCGATTTAATCCAGGAAGGCAACATCGGCCTGATGCGCGCGGCGGACAAATTCGAATACCGCCGGGGTTACAAGTTCTCGACCTACGCCACCTGGTGGATCCGCCAGGCCATCACCCGCGCCATCGCGGACCAGTCGCGCACCATCCGTATTCCGGTGCACATGAACGAGAGCATGAACAAGTTCCTGCGCGCTTCGCGTGAGCTCGAAAAGGAACTGGGGCGCACGCCGACCAACGAAGAAATCAGCCGGCGCATGGATATTCCTGTGGAAAAGGTCCAGAAGCTGAAGACCATCTCGCGGGACCCGGTTTCGCTCGAAACACCTGTCGGCCGCGACGGAGAATCGGCCCTGGGCGATCTGATCGAAGACCGCTGGGTGGGTTCTCCGGTGGACGCCGTGATCGAATCGAACGTTCGCGACGAAACTGCGGGCATTCTGAAAACGCTCTCTCCGAAAGAGGAGAAGGTGATCCGGCTTCGTTTCGGCATCGGCTGCGAGCGCGAACACACTCTCGAAGAAATCGGGCAGGAGTTCGACGTCACGCGCGAACGCATCCGGCAGATCGAAGCCAAGGCGTTGCGTCAACTGCGCGCGCCGGAGAGGGCCCGCCGTCTGCGGGCGCTTCTCGCCGCCCGTTAAGGCGCCGGATCAAATCGGAATGAGTATTCAGGTAACGCTGCCGGACGGGACTGTCCAGGAAGTTCCGCAGGGCGCCTCTCCGCTCGACATAGCCAGGAACATCAGTCCGCGTCTGGCGGATGCGGCGATTGCCGCGAAAGTCAACGATCAGCTGTTCGATCTGAAGCGCCCGCTCGAAAGCGATTCGAAGATCCAGATCCTGACGTCGAAGGACCCCGACGCGCTTTACGTCTACCGGCATTCGACCGCGCATCTCTGCGCCGCCGCAGTGCTGGAGTTGTTTCCGGAAACCAAGCTTGGGATCGGGCCGCCCGTTGACAACGGTTTTTATTACGACTTCGACCGGGCCGAGCATTTCACGCCGGAAGACCTCGAAAAAATCGAAGCGAAGATGTGGGAGCTGCAGGCCAGAAATCTCCCCTTCGACCGTAAGCTGATCGCGAAGCCGGAAGGCCTGGCGAAATACCGGGCGATGAATGAACCCATGAAGGTTGAGCTCATCGAAGAACGCGCGGACGACGTGTTTTCCGAATACACGCTGGGGCCGGGTTTTATCGATTTCTGCCGTGGGCCGCATGTGCCGGATACGTCGAAGATCAAAGCTTTCAAACTGCTTTCCATCGCCGGCGCTTACTGGAAGGGCGACGAAAAAAATAAGCAGCTGCAACGAATCTACGGTACCGCCTGGTTCACAAAGAAAGAACTGGACGAATACCTCAATAAGCTCGAAGAGGCGAAGAAGCGCGACCACCGCAAACTTGGCCAGGAACTCGATCTTTTCAGCATTCAGGAACTCGCGGGCCCGGGGCTGATCTTTTTTCACCCGAAGGGCGGGATCATCCGCAAGCAACTGGAAGACTGGATGCGGGATGCGTATCTGAAGCGCGGGTATTCGCTGGTCTATACGCCCCACGTGATGCGCCGGGAATTGTGGAAGACCTCAGGGCACGCAGGTTTCTATTCGGAGAACATGTTCACTCCGATGGAACTGGACGACGCGGAGTATCAGCTGAAACCCATGAACTGCCCGGGCCACATCCTGATTTATCGCGACAGGCAGCACAGTTACCGCGATCTGCCGGTGCGATTGGGAGAACTTGGGACGGTGTATCGCTACGAGCGATCGGGCACCATGCACGGGTTGCTTCGCGTGCGCGGTTTCACGCAGGACGACGCGCACATCTTCTGCACCACCGATCAGATCGAAGACGAGGTCGTGAATTGTCTCGACTTCGCGACCGACACCCTGAAGACGTTCGGCTTCACGGAATACAAAGCCGAGATTTCCACCTGGGACGGCGGCGCGAGCGGCAAGTACGACGGCGAGCCCGGGAACTGGACGCTGGCCGAAGGCGCGTTGCGCAAAGCCTGCGACCGGCTGGGAATTCATGCGACCGTGATCCCGGACGAAGCGGCGTTCTACGGACCGAAGATCGACGTCAAACTGGTTGACGCGATCGGGCGGTTGTGGCAGCTTTCAACCGTACAGTTCGACTTCACCCTGCCTCGCAGATTCGAGCTGGAATACGTCGCCGAAGACGGAAAGAAGCACCGCCCCCTGATGGTGCACCGGGCGCTGTTCGGCTCGGTCGAGCGGTTCTTCGGAATTCTGGTGGAGCACTATGCCGGGGCCTTCCCGGTGTGGCTTGCGCCGGTACAGGCGACCGTTTTGCCCATCACCGACAGGCAGTCGGCTTACGCGCATGAAGTGGCGGAGCAGCTCAGGGCGGCTGGGGTACGCGTGACAGTCGACGATCGCAGCGAGAAGGTCAATCTGAAGATCCGCGATGCGCAGATGCAGAAGGTTCCTTACATGCTGGTGGTCGGCGGACGCGAGGCGGAAAATCGTCAGGTTGCCGTGCGGCACAGGAAACGCGCGGATCTGGGACCCACCAGCGTCGAAGAATTTATCCGGACGGTTTCGGGTGAGATCGCCGCGAAGACGGCCGATTAACGATCAGCGCGCGATTTCGAATTCGGGACGAGTCGCGCGGTTATAGCGCATACGGTCCTGATGTTCCTGATAAAGCGTTCCGAAGCCGGCCCAGTAGTAGCCGCCCACGAACAGGAGCAGGAACGGAAGCGTCGGGTAGTTGAACGTGGAAATCGCGAACCAGCACATGTAGAGGAAGTATGTGCCGCAGGCAAGCTCGAAGTAAGGCAGCCAGCCGCTCTTTCGCTTGTACTTCTTGACTGTCATGCGCTTCTGTTGCGTACCTTCAATGGCGTACTTGGGCGTGCGCACAAAGCCGCTCTTAACGCCGAACAGAGCTTCCAGAACAGCGCGCGTGTTGATCAGCGTCAGACCTACGCCCACGGCCATCAGCATGGGCAGCAGGAGGAAGGATCGCTTCCAGGTTTTCGGATGCAGTTCCCGTTGCGCGATTACATAGAAAGCCGAGAGAGACCAGAATGAGGCCACGATCAGAGGAATATCGAGCAATATCATCTCCCATACGCCCATGTAAAAGCGCACGATCATAACCGGCAGCATGAGGGCGGAAATCACCATCATCAGCGGATAGGAGATATTGGGCGTAAGGTGCATGATCGCCTCAGCCTTCACGCGCATGGGAATTTTGGCCCGCAGCAGATCGGGCAGCAGCTTTTTCGCGCATTGTGTCAGCCCCTTGGCCCAGCGGAACTGCTGCACCTGAAAACCGTGGATCTCAACCGGCAGTTCCGAAGGGCAGTCAATGCCTGGCAGATAGACAAAGCGCCAGCCTTTCACCTGCGCTCGATAACTTAAGTCCGAGTCTTCGGTCAGAGTATCGTGCTGCCAGCCGCCGGCGTCCTCGATCATGGCGCGCCGCAGTATGCCGGCCGTACCGTTAAAGTTGAAAAAGTAACCCGCGCGCGACCTGGCGCCGTGTTCCAGGATGAAGTGGCCGTCGAGCAGCAAGCCCTCGACTTCTGTCAGGAAATTGAAATCCCGATTCAGATAACTCCACCGTGTTTGTACAACCCCCACTTTGGGATCGGCGAAGTGGTGGATGGTGCGGGTCAGAAAATCCGGCGGGGGGATGAAATCGGCATCGAAAACGGCTACGAATTGGCCGGTTGCCGTTTTGAGGCCTTCCTGGAGCGCGCCAGCTTTATACCCTTCCCGATTGGTCCGGTGCAGGTATTGAATATCATGGCCCATATTGGCGTACTTCTGACAGAGCGCTTCCGCGAAATCGTGGCTGTCATCGGTGGAGTCGTCGAGTACCTGAATCTGGAGCAGCCCCGCCGGGTAATCGATCTTTACGGTTTCGTCGATCAACCTTTCGAGAACATAGCGTTCGTTATAGAGAGGAAGCTGGATGGTGACTTTCGGAAGGTTTTCAAAGCGCGCGGGGGGCTCTCCCGTGGCATTTTTACGATGCTTGAAGTATGTGCGGATGGTCTCGAAGCGGTGCAATCCATACACCGAGAGCAACGCCAGAATTCCGAAATAGGGGATAAGTATGGCCCAATCGAACCATGAAAGCTGGTGAATGCCCGCGAACGTGTCATCGAAAAGCCCGCGCGTGAACCGGTCTACCGGTGAAACCACGAGCAGAGATGGCAAAAGAGGTAAAAGGTTCATGCGGCCAGCAATATCTGTAGTTTACACCGTGGTTGCTGTTGGCCAGCCCGGAACGCTTATAACACGGAAGCGACGGATTCCGCGATTCGACGCGCTGTATCGGGCGCCAGCAGAATACCGTTCCGGTAGTGTCCGTATGCGGTCCAGATTTTGGTGTTGTCGATACGTCCAATCGCGGGCTGGCCGCCTGCGATGCCCGGACGAAAGCCGATCCAGCGATCGGATGGCCGAAGCCCCCGCAGGTAAGGAAGAAGCCGCGTCGCCCGCGAGTGGACCGAGGCTACGACGCTCTCGTCGATCGTTCGGTCGAAGCCGGCGTATTCTGTCGAAGAACCCGCTATCAGCGAACCTGTTTCCCGCTGCAGCAGGTAAGTATGCCCGTGCCGGAGAATCGTCTGAAGACGTCCCGGATCCGCGGCGTAAGAGATCAGATGCCCACGCACCGGCATGGACTCCGGCGCGCGGGCGCCCGCCAGTTCCGAGCTCCATGCGCCGGCGCAGATGAGCGCCCCTTCATCCTCATAGACTCCTTTGGAAGTGCGCACGCCCGAGCCATCCGGCCGGATCTCCAATACGCGCTCATGCTCAAGGATGCGCACCCCCCGGCGCGCGCACATCAGCCGCAACGCCGCTACGACATCGCGGGGATTCACGAGCGCGTCATCGGGAAAGAAACGCGCCGAAACGCTGCCAGGAAAGACTGCCGATTCCGAGTGAATACCCAGCCGGGCCTGCCGCGCCGCCCGGCGCTCCAATACTTCTGCGTCCTCATCGGTCAGGGCCACTTCCATGGCGCCGCACTGGCGGTAATCCACGGGCAATCCCGATTCGCCGCGCAATTCCGCTACGAATTGGGGGTACAATTGCAAACCTCGCATGGCCATTTCCGTGAGAGGCGAGGCTTCTTCCATTTCGCCACCGGGGGCCAGCATGCCCGCGCCCGACCAACTGGCTTCGCTTCCAACGGCGCCCGCATCGAAAACCGTCACCGGAATTCCGCAGCCGCGGAGACGCCATGCGCTAGAGAGTCCGACGATCCCGGCGCCTGCAATAATCATGTTCCATCGTCATGATAACGTTTAGGCAACTTAATGTTTTTTCGGCTGATTCTATGTAAGACTTGGTCATGGGGAAGGGTTGCAGTGGCGATCCGATTGTTATTCCCATTCTTATAAACTCCGTGTCTATCCGCAGAATTGCCGCCGCTTTACCGCTTCTTCTTACTTGCACCGGTGTTTTCTCCGCCGAAACCGCTTCGGCTGAATGGCGCTCATCAGGGCCTTTCGGCGGCGATGTGGAAATTGTGCGCGTAGTGCCGAAGACGCCGGGTATGGTCGTAGCGGGCGCGCATAATGGCCTGATTTTCGCTTCTGCAAATGGCGGGGCTTCCTGGAATAATATTCCATTCCCGGGACAACTCTCCGGCACATTACATTCGCTCGAAGTGGATCCGCGCGCCGAGGGAACCTGGTACGCAGGCATGGAAGGGGAACGCCCCTGGACATCGGGCGTGTATAAGACCACAGATGGGGGCGGCACATGGAAGCTGCTGCCCGGCACCGCGGGTAAGGCAGTCTGGGCGCTCACCGTGTGGGGCGCGAATCCCGACGTAATCGCGGCGGGCACAGGCGATGGAATTTATCTCAGCGAGGATGCGGGCAAAGACTGGGCAAGAATTTCACCGCCGGAAAATGAAGAATTACGGCCCGTGGTTTCCCTGGCATTTCACCCTGACAATAAGAATATTTTATTTGCCGGCACCACTCATCTGCCATGGCGCACGACAGACGGCGGCGCAACATGGGAATCCATTCACACCGGCATGATCGACGATTCGGACGTTTTCAGTATTCAGGTGAATGCGCGTCAGCCTGCCACGGTCTTTGCGAGCGCCTGCAGCGGCCTTTATCGGAGCTCCGACAGCGCGGATCACTGGAGCAAGCTGGTCATCCCCAAAGGAGCGTTCCGGACCTGGTTTGTTGCGCTGCATCCGCGGCAGGACGGCGTGGTATTCGCCGGAACCACAGAAGGTTTGCTGCGTTCCGAAAACGAGGGCAGGAGCTGGAAGCTTGTTACGCCGGAAGCAGTCCGCTCGATCGCCTTCGATCTGAATGTTCCGAACCGCATTTTTTTTGCTTCGACTTCCGCCGGGCTGATGGTGAGCAACGATGAGGGGCGGACGGTGCATCAGTCGAATTTCGGTTTTACGAACCGCAACTTTACGGTGCTGGCCGGGGCGCGCGGCGGAGTTTATGCGAGTAGTGTGTTTGAAGCGGGCTCCGGCGGAATTTACAAATCCGACAACCTCGGCCTGCGATGGCAAAAGGGGGGCGCGACGCTCGGCCAGCAGGTTCGGCTTTTGACTGCCGCGCCGGACGTGGCGGGCCTGGTATTCGCGGCCGGTTACCACGGGCTGCTGAAATCCAAAGACGGCGGGAAGGTGTGGACCGCAGTCGGCTCGCCCCCCGGCGCCCGTATCAATTCGTTACTCGCTCTGCCTCACGACGTGCTGCTGGCAGCTACCGATAATCAAGGCGTTTTTCGCAGCAGAGGCGGCACGGGGTGGGAACCGGTGGCTACCGGCATAGCCGGCGCCGTGACGTCGCTGGAGTTATCGGGCGGCCGCAATGTTTCCGCGATAGGTCCCGATGGCGCATTTGCAAGTCTGGATTCCGGAGCGACCTGGAAATCGTGCGGCGAACCCGCAACGTCGTCGGTCTGGTACGGTTTGGCCTTCGAGGCGGGTGGAACGGGAACCGCCCTCGCGGCTACCTCGGCGGGGTTATTCCGCTCTGCCGACGAATGCCAAACCTGGACCCGCGTGGCGAGCGGTTTACAGGCGGCAACGGTGAGCGTAGTTGTTTTCCACCCCACTAAAAGTGGCGAAGCCTTTGCCGCGCAGGACGGCATAATATTCAAATCCGCGGACTCCGGCAAAACATGGGAGCCAATGGACGATGAACGGACGTGGCCTTCCGCATTGCTCGTTTTACCGGATTCGCCGACCCGTTTGTTCGTGCTGCTGCCAAGGCGCGGCATCGCATCCAGAGAGATCAACTTCGGGCAATGAGCGAATTCGTACATATTTTGGGGTTTGGCAGTAAGTAAATTTACAGGTTGCGGGCACAATAAGATAAACGCACACAGGGAAGTCCCCGGGCAGTTCAATTTAGAGGAGGTAGTGAATTCATGACGATGATGTCCAATTTCAAGAAAAGGCGCTGGCGAAACATGTTGCTGGCAGCCACAGCGGCGGTTGCCACCGCCGCTCCAGCTTATTCACAGAGTGCCAGCAAGAATGCGGCGAAACCATACAGCACCGAAGGCGAATATTCCACGTGGGATATCGGCGGTTTTTTCGGCACGCAGTGGTTTCAAATGTTCCAGAGCAATTTCAACAGGTCCCACGAACTGCTGGCACGCCCGGTGGTCGGCATCCGCGTTACCCAGGATGTAGGCCGCTATTTCGGAATTGAGGAAAGTCTTGGCGTAGCCTTCAACCGTCTGGCCTTACTGCCCACCGGCCGGACCTCGTTCGTCACAGTTTCTCAGCGCGATTACCAGTTCGACATTCTGGGCATGGCTTATCTGACGCCCCGGACATCGCGCTTCCGTCCGTATGTGGAGTTCGGCCCTGCAGGCGCCGTCTACCAGCCAGGCGATGCGAACAAAATCACCCCCGCTGCCCTGGCGCTTATCCCGCGTCATCTGAGAACAAAAATCGAGCCTGGATTCGTGTACGGCGTGGGTATCAAGATGCCACTCAGCCATCGCTGGGAAACCCGCATCGATCTCCGCGGCATGTGGACGCCGGATCCCAACTTTGGTTTGCCGAGCGTGCCGGGCGCTCTCGGTCAGCTCTACGTCACCCAGCATCATGGGGCGAGCGGCCTGCAGTTCACCTCGGGCCTCTCCTATCGTTTCGGCTTCCATGAACCGGCGCCCCCGCCGCCGCCACCCCCGCCGCCTGCTCCGAAGGCGTTTGCCAGCCTGCAGGTCTCGGCCATTCAGGGCGGGCATGATGTTTGTCCCGGCGATAACCTCACACTGACGGTCAATGCGAGTGGCTGGCTCCCGGAACAGACTCCCGGCTACCAGTGGACCGTGAACGGCCAGTCTGCGCCGGGCGCAACAGGTACCAGCTTTAATCTTCCGACCAGCGACGGTTCAGGCAGCAAGAGCGTTGCCGTTACAGTCACAGCGGGCGATCAGTCGAAAACATCCGACCCTGTCAACGTGACGGTGCGGACGCTGGCCCCGCCGGCGGTTCGGTTTGAAGTTTCGCCAACCTCCATTAATTACGGAGACAAACTTCCGTTAAGCGCGCAGGCCACCGGGTCCGATTGCGGCGGCGCGGTCACTATCCGGTACTCGGCGAGCGAAGGCACCATCGCCGGAGACACCTTCGATTCGAGCGGCGTGAGCTTCGATATGAGCAACCGCCTGAAGCAGCAGTCGAAGGTGGTTCACCTTACCGCCACGGCAACCGACACAAAAAATCAGACCGGGAGCGCCGGGGCTGACGTCACAGTGAACCTGCGTCCTGAAGCTTCGCGGAGAGATATCGTGTTCGCGAATCGCAGCGCGCGTGTCAATAATGCCGCCAAGCGGTATCTCATCGAACAACTGACGCCGCAATTGCGAGCCGATCCGGGGTCAAGCGTGATTCTGATTGGTCATCGCGACATGAGCGAGGGCAACAACAAAGCTGTGAAGGCCCTCGATAGGCAGCGCGTGCTGAACACGGCCGGCGTCCTCAGCGCGGGCAAGGGCGTTTGCCCCTCGCTCGATCTCAGCCGCATTCAGGTGGCCGAGGTGGGCACGGATCAAACCAACCCGCCCATGCCGTTTGCCGATAGTTCGGTGAAGGAACGGACTGGACAAGGCGTCACCGACCAGCGCGCGCAGTATCGGCGTGTTGAAGTCTGGCTCGTGCCTGGCGGCGCCGATAAACCGGCGGTTTCCGGCGTGGGAGCGGCTCCCGAGCGGGAACTCAAAGCACTGGGCTGCCCCAGGTAAATCGGGGTAGTTCGCAGTAACCACCGGTCCGCTGCCGGTCTCCTGAAAAAGGGGATCGGCGGCGGACCGGTTTTTTTGCGCCGTACTGCGAGAGGAACGGTTACCTGAAGCTCAGGGGCAGGGGGCTCTGCGGCGTCTTACAGCTCAGGATGGACCGCGTAAGTAACGCCGCAAAGCAGAATTGGAACAGAAACTACCGGCTTCACAAAAACCGCGGACCCCATTCGAATGCCGCCACGCCGATCGCGGTACCGATCATCGCGCCCACCAGTACATCGCTCACGTAATGCAGCCCCAGGATGACGCGCGAGACCCCCACGCTGGCTGCACAAAACACCAGGCCCACCAGCAGCGCGGGATAGTAAAGACCCAGCGAGAATGCTATGGCGAAAGCCGTCATCGTGTGGCCGGAAGGGAAGGAAAATCGATCGTGGGGCAGCATCACGGACCAGCAATGGGGCTCGACAGCGCAGGGACGCTCCCGCCCAATCAGCCGTTTCAGCACAAAAAACGCAGCTTGTCCGGCCGCTACGGATTCAAAGCCCGCCGAGAGCGCGTCAAGACGACGCGGGCCGCCGAACAGGTACAGGATCGCTCCGACCGCGCTCCACAGCCAGCCATCCCCGCCTTTCGACGCAAACAGCATCCATTGGCGAATCCAGCGGGGGGCTTCCCAGCGGTTCACCAGGCGCATAATCCTGCGGTCGTTCGCGGTGATCAGCCGGATCATAGTCCTGTTTTCAATTGTACGGTTACCAGGCGTTCCCAGGGAACGGTCCGGCGGGGCGCGTGCAAGAATCGGTAGCAGTGAAAACGGTTGAGCTGGTGTTCTTCGACGCGGGCGGCGGGCATCGCAGCGCCGCGAACGCACTTGCCGAGATGGTTCGGCGTGAAGGACGCCCCTGGGACATGCAGTTGATGAATCTCCAGGAACTGCTCGATGAGATGGATATTTTTCGCAAGCTCACGGGCATACGGCTACAGGACATTTACAACCTGATGCTGCGGCGCGGCTGGACGCTGGGTTCGCCAACGCTCGTGAAAGGGATGCACGGCGTGATCCGCGCGCTGCATTCGAAGCAGGTCGGCCTGCTCTCGAATTACTGGCGCGCAAAACAGCCGGATCTGGTGGTTTCGGTGATCCCGAATTTCAATCGCGCGATCTATCACGCGATGCGCAGCGTGATGCCCGCGGTACCGCTGGTGACGATTCTGACGGATATGGCAGATTATCCGCCGCACTTCTGGATCGAGCGGCAGCGGCAATATCTGATCTGCGGGACGGATCGCGCTTACCGCCAGGCAATAGCCCTGGGCCATGATGCCGAGCGCGTGTTTCGCACTTCGGGCATGATTCTGAATCCGCGCTATTACGAACCGGTGACCGTGGATCGGGGGCCGGACCGGGCGGCGCTGGGGCTCGATCCGGCGCGTCCCACGGCGCTGATGATGTTCGGCGGCGAGGGCTCGGCGGCGATGCTCGATATCGCCCGCCGGTTAGACGCGAGCGGTCTCGACGTGCAGATGATCGCTGTATGCGGCAAGAGTAGGAAACTGGAAGCGGCGATGCGGGCCATGCCGCGAAGGATCGCGATCCATGTGGAGGGCTTTACGCCCGAAGTGCCGCGCCTGATGCGCCTCGCGGATTTCTTCATCGGCAAACCCGGACCAGGCAGCATCAGCGAGGCGGTGGCGATGGGACTGCCGGTGATCATTGAGCGCAATCACTGGACGCTGCCGCAGGAGCGCTATAACGCGGAATGGGTCGAAGAGCAGAAGGTCGGGATTTCGCTCAGAAGTTTCAAGCGGGAAATCACGGGCGCCGTGGGGAGAATGTTGGATGCGCGCGAGCGCCGGGATTTTGCGGAGAACGTCAATCGGCAGAAGAATCGCGCTGTGTTTGAGATTCCGGAGATTCTGGAGCGAATTATGGCAAATGGATCAGCGGAATGACAGGCCCGCGAAGCTGACCACGCTTTCCGGATCTATATTCCATTGCTCATAATTTTCCACTTGTCCGCGCGCGTTCGGCGCCGTTTTCAAAAACGTATAGACGGGCGATGAACCACACCACTTCAAATCGTCCTGGTTTTCCTGTACCAGGTCCCAGAAACCCTGGGCGTCGCCGGCGATTATGCGGTCCATCCGCTGCCGGTCGCGGGCCCCCACCGCAAGCATGCGATCTTCATCGGCGAGCGCCGCGAAATCGTCTCCGTAGCGACGGCCCATGTGCGCCATATCGATGCCCAGCACCCAGAACAAGCGGCTGCTCTCGCGGGCCGAGATGTCACCGAGGACGCCCAGAAAACGGTTGACCTGTTCGTTCGATTCCGGCTTGCCCCCGCGATATAGGCTCTGCGCGAAAGAGCCGCACAGAATCGGCAGCACATTGATGTCGGGTCCGAAGATCGATTGCAGGAACAACACCTGAAATTCGATGGAGTGTTCCACTGCGTGGCAATAGTCTTCGGCGCCGATGGAATCGGCGGCCCGGCGCAGCAGTTCGTCCACCAGCGCTGTATCGGTTCGGGACGCGCCCCAGGGGGTGACGTAAGGTTTGCGGGTGAGGCCGAAACGCTCGGGCGCGCCGTAGTGCGAAGTTCCGAGAACCACGAATGTCTTGTGCTGATGCTCCGGGACGAGCAGCTTGTAAGCCGCACGATAGGATTCATACCCGCCTTCGGGACTCACATGCGGGGCGGCGATGCCGACCAGATCGGCGGAGCCGAAATCGCGCGCGGCGCTGTCCATCCAGTGGGCCATAGTCCGGCGCAGCTCGTCACGATCTTCTGGATAAGCTGAACCGGCGTGCGAAGGCTCTCTGACCTGCGCCGACGCGAACTCACGCTCGCGCCCCTCCTTCATGACGAGGAAGGTCTCGTCTTCCAGAAAACCGCTTCGGGTCAGCACTTCGATGAGCTGGTTCTCGAGATCGCCGACCTGCAGTTCGCCGGTGGCCCTGACCAGCATCGCGCGCAGATCGAGCTGGGTTTGTTGCCCGTCGAAACAGGCGAGGCACTCCACCAGCGGCGGCGGAATAATGAGCACGGTATCGGAATAGCGGAACGAATCGCGGATCAGCAGACCTGGTCTGTCCTCGACCGGCGACGGCATGAAATCCAGATCCGCGCGCAAACGCGCCAGTGGAGAGGGCATCAGAACATCGTATCCCGCCGGACGGCTATTGGGGCTGGTCTTGAGCGGGTGTCGGGAATGGGCTTGTATCCGAATCAGGAGCTGGAGCGCCGTGCATATCGCAAGTACCCGGCTCGCTGCCGGCTATGAAATATTCGTTGCGGGTGCGGGGGCACTGGTCGCCCGCCAGTTTGCCGCTGTCGAGGCAAATCTTCGCCGATTCGATACCCTGCGGCATAGGAAATTCTTTGGCATTCCGGTAAGCGCCCACGTGCGAGGCGCGTTTCATAAATTCAGTCCAGATGGGCAGGGCGGATTTGGCGCCTTCAAGCTTCAGTTCGCGATAGTCGTCGTAACCGACCCAGACGATGCAGAGCAGTTGCGAGGTAAAGCCGGCAAACCAGCCATCGTGCGCGGTGCCGGTTTTTCCCGCTGCGGGGAGCGTGAAGCCGCGCGAGCGCACGCCCGCGGCGGTACCGCTGCGCATCACTTCTTCGAGCATACTGACCATCAGCCAGTTGGTGCGGGGGTCGAGAGCCTCGTGCGAAACCGGAGTGACGCCCGGCAGCACCTCGCCCTCGCCATCGCGATAACTTGAGATCGCCCGCGGTTGCACCCACATGCCGCCGTTTGCGAACACCGTATAAGCGCCGGCCATTTCAAGGGGGGTCACCTGGTAAGCCCCCAGTGCAACCGAGGGCGTCGGTTGGATTCCGTCGTTCAGACCGGCACTCCGGGCCATCTGTACCACTGCCTGATAGCCCACGCCCTGGGCGACTTTAACGGCGGCCACATTATCGGACTTCGCCAATGCCTCGCGCAGGGTGAGGGTTCCGAAAATCTCGTTTTTAAAATTGCCTGGCTGGTAAGACTTGCCGTCGAACAGAAACTTCACAGGCGCGTCGTTCACTGTTGTGGCGGGCGTGTAAACCGTTTCGCCGCCCGAAAGAGCGGTATTGAGCGCGGCGGCATATACGAACGGCTTAAACACCGAACCCGGCGGGCGCAGCGAGAGAACTCTGTTGAGCTGGCTGCGGCCGTAATCGCGGCCACCCACCAGCGCTTTGATTTCGCCGGTGTGCGGGTCGAGCGCTATGAGCGCCACTTCCGGCTTCGCCCCGTCTTTGACGCCGCGTTTGGCCACCAGCTTGTCGATTTCCTGTGAAGCAATTGTCACGGCCTGCTCGGCTGCGCGCTGGAGTCTGAGGTCAATGGTGGTGTAAACCGAGCGCGCCGGATCGCCATCATCGGACTCGCGGTTCTGCAGCTCGTTGTTGATAAGGTCCAGAAACCATGGCGCGCGCGCTTCGCTGAGCGCACCGCTCGCGACGCGGACCGGGGTATTCACCGCTCTGTCATATTGATCGCGCGTGATGTACTTGTTTTCGAGCATCAGGCGCAGCACCAGATCCCGTCTTTCGCGCGCGCGTTCGGGATTGCGGAACGGGTTGAAATAGCTGGGCCTCTGCACAAGGCCTGCGAGCAGCGCGGCTTGCGGAAGATCGATGTCGCGCAGTTCCCTGCCGAAGAAGAGCCTGGAGCCCTCGCCGAAACCGTGGATATTGTAAGCGGCCTGTCTCCCCAGATACACCTGATTCACGTAGGTTTCAAAGATCTTTTCTTTCGTCCATTCGTGCTCCAGGTGGACGGTCATCATAGCTTCGGCGACCTTGCGCATCCAGAGCTTGTCGGGCTCCAGCCAGAGCCCCCGGACCAGCTGCATCGTCAAAGTGGAAGCGCCTTCGGCTTTCCGGCGATCTTTCACGTCTACATAGGCGGCCTTGACCACCCGGCGCAGGTCGAGACCTTTGTGTCTGAAAAATCTCTTGTCTTCCACCGAGACAATGGCATGCACGAGGACCGGAGGGATCGAGGAAAAGGTCACCAACAGACGTTCCTCGTTCTTCGGCTGTTTATTCGGCCCGGACGAATCATGAGATGAAAGAGTAGTGATAAGAGGCGTTCCCAGCGCACTCTGGTTTACATTGCCACTCCTGGTTGTCAGGCGCGCAATCTGATCCTTCGCAATATAAACGCGCAATGACGACGCGGATGCCCCCGACGGGAAAATCTCAACTCCATCCGGCAGCATTTTGTAAGCAGGGATGTTTTTCCCGGGCGTCGCCTCAAAGCCCGCCTCATGCAGCTCAGCCTGAAGATCCTCCGGAGTCATCTGATCGCCGACTGAAAGAATCAGAGGAGAGGCATAGATATTCACCGCGTCCCGAAAAGGTCCATCGGCCAGCCTTGCGTCTATAAGGTGGGAATATTTTCGGTATGAAACCCCGAGCGTTATCAGCGCTGCAAGCAGGATCGCGCCGAGAATGCCACCAGCGATTAAAACGCGTCTGGACGCGCACGTCCGCCTGAGCCAGGCTCGCTTAAACCAGTCTCGAACTTTTGCGGCGTGAGTATCGGAGCCTTGTGAATCAAGTCCCGGCTCTTCCGGCGGTGGCAACAGCATTCGCTACCGTCTGGGCATCAAAGGACCCAATGGGCGGTTTAGTACGAATGCGGTTAGTTGGTCCGAGGCAGTTTGTCTAAGATGGCTGCGCTCTCTTCGATCTTGTCTTCCCGATACAGAACGCTGGCAAGGGCTTTCATTGCATCGACATTATTGGGCTCGTCTTTCAAAACCTGTTTATAAATGTCTTCCGCCATGCTGTAATCTTTTCGATCCGAGTATTCCGCGGCCGCCTGCAGCCTGGTTTTTGTGTCGGACCCGGCGGGCGGCGGCCTGGGAGGCTTAGCCCCGGGCGCTGCGCCATTGCCCGCCAGCTGCCCCGGAGTCGGGGACTGAGGCCCAGGGCGGACCGGCCTGAATATTACGACGAGCGCAATCAGCAAGATCGCGCCGACGACTCCCCAGAATATTTTTATCTTCGTGTTGCCGGAAGAAGAACGCGAAGACCGCAACGCCGCCGGGCGGGAAGACTGCGCAGACCGGCGCGAGGGTTTCATGGGTTCCGCCACTTCGGCTTCAAGCGAAGGCAGGGGTTCGGCGGGGGCGGCCAGACGTTTGGGAAGATCCTGCGCCAAACGATCGACACCCGAGATGAGACGGCTGAGATTATCCTCCGTTCGCTGTGAATATTGATGCAGCTGTTGCATGGCTTCAGCCTGCTTCGACATATCCATTTCGAGAGCGGAGACGCGCTGCACCAGTTTCACCTGGATATTTTTGACGAACGTTTCCAGCGTACGGACGTGCGTTTCCTCGATCTCCTGCTGGAGCTTGTTCGCCATATTGTGAAAGCGCGCGGTAACCGCTTCCTCAATGAGCTGCGGCAGCCGGGCTTCGAGATCATTCATCGATCTTCCCAGCGCGACTTCTCTGCTGCCGGCACGATTTTCGCCCAGCGTATCGGCGATTTCGCCGTTGAGCCAGCCGCGGACGTTGCCTGGGACGGGGACATCGCCGATTTCCATTTCACCGACGCGCCCTTCAATCTCGTCCAGCCTGTCGAGAATCGGCCTGATACCTTCGGCCATCATGTTCAGGATTTCGTAATCGCGTTCTCCCAGATCGGAGTCGGTGTCTTCCTGGAGCCGCTGACGCAGGCGGTTGCGATCGGCGCCACCGGGACGGCTCTCAGGCCGGCGGCCGTAACGGCTGTCGCGAGCGGCAGGTTCGGCGCGCCGTTCCAGCTCTTCGTCCGGCATATTCTTTGCGGGCGGATCGGCCGGGCGCTCGCCAGACCGCTCGGCCGGGGGACGGGGGGGCTCTTCCAGCAGACGCCGGTCCAGACCGTCGCGCCGGAGCTGAGGCGAAAAATACTGTCCGCCGTCCCGGACGTAGAATATGGCGTCCGTGAGATGGCGCGCGGGTCCGTTTTTGAGAAGATATGCGTCGGCGCCTGCGCGGACCACTTCGCGAATGATGTCCTCATCTGCGCTACCGGACAGAATGACGACCTTCGTACCCAGTGCTTCTCCGCGAATGCGGCGTACCAGTTCGATGCCGTGCAGCCTGGGCAGATTCAGATCCACTACGGCCACTTCGGGCTGAAGCTGGCGGATTTGCGCCATAGCCGATTCGCCGTCGGGACACTGCGCCAACACCTCGAACTGGGCGTTCGCCCGCAGCACTGCGGCGAGTCCGTCCCGCCGAAGCGCGTCTTCGTCGGCCAGTAAAATGGTGATCTTATCGGGAGAAGACATCAGCGCGAATGAAAATCGAAATCATGCCGTCGTCATATTTTACCGTGAAACCTTAAACCGCGATCGAGCCATCGGAAACCTTCGGAACGCTAACCTCGTTGGGGCCGGCGTCCTGTTTGGATGGATTGGCAGCAGGCGTGGCGACCACAAGCCGATCCAGTCCGCCCAGTAATTTCTGGATACTCCGCTCGGTGCGCAGCGAGCATTCCCGCAGTTCGTTCATGGCGGCCGACTGCCCCGCCACTTCCTCCTCCAGCCGCGAAATCCTCTGGATCACCCGTGTCTGCACGTTTTCCGCGAAGGCGTCGAGCATCTGCCTGCGTCCACGCTCGGCTTCGGCTTTCAGGCGGGACTCCACTTCCGCCATATGCGCCGTCACGCTTTCCTCAAGCCATCCCCGCATCTCACCGCGCAGCCGTTCGGTGGTTTCGCTTAAAGCTTTGAGCCGCTGGTTTTCAGTCCCCAGTTGAGAGCGGGCGGCCGATACGGCCTGCGCCTGTGCTTCCACACGGGAAATAACTCCGGAGCCTTCATGCTCGGTGGCTTGCAGACGATCTTCGAGTTGGCTCAGCCTTTCGGCCAGCTTATCGGTGTTGATCGACGGACCCGACTGCCATGTTGCTATAGCTTCTCCGAGGCGGACGCCCGCCCCGAGAACCAGGCCGCCTCCCACCGAAGCCGCGAGAATTTTGATCAGCTTAGCCAAAACATGTTCCGGGAAGTCTCGGGAGCCAATTGTTCTGGCTTCACATTTATAATAATCAAATCTTCACAATCAGGGTATTGCTTAGTACCATGACCGGAGTTATCCTAATCATTACCTCAGGCATGTGCATCGCGCTCCGAGCCTGAGGAAAGCAAGGCGGGGGGATTCAACAGGGGAGTGTATTGGTGCGAATGTTTCGCTGGATGGCGAAACGAACGAGGCCGGCGATCCCGTCGACCTCCAGTTTACGCATGATATTAGCGCGATAAGTGTCGACAGTTTTAGGGCTAATTTCTAGTAATTTAGCAATATCCTTGGGGCGCATTCCATCCACCAGGAAGGAAAAAACCTCAAACTCCCGCTTGCTGAGAAGGGCGATTGAATCCTTCTTTTCCACTTTAGTATCAATGGTTTCCCGGCGTATCAGAGGGGTAAGATATTGGCCTCCGTCCCGGATATAATTAATGGCATCAAAGAGGTGCCTGGCGGGTCCATCTTTCAGGACATATC
>JALYHT010000170.1 GCA_030776225.1 Acidobacteriota bacterium
GGTCCCGCGCCTGTCGAAATAGACAACGTGAGCCAGCTCGACGGCATGATTGTCAATGCCGAACTGATCGATTATGGAGGTCGCAAGGGTTCACCCGTGGGGCGGGTTGTTGAGGTGCTCGGCTCACCCGGCGATTTCGGCATCGATGTCGAAATCGTAATCCGCAAACACCATTTGCCGAACCGCTTTCCCGCGCCTGTGATCGATCAGGCCCAGACAATCCCGGCCATCATCACTGCGGAGGAACTGAAGGGCCGCCGCGATTTTCGCCATCTGCCCATCGTCACGATCGACGGCGAAACGGCGCGCGATTTCGACGACGCGGTACTTGTGGACCGGCTCGCCGACGGCCACTATGCGCTGCAGGTGCATATTGCGGATGTCAGCCATTACGTCAGGCCTGGCAGCGCAATCGATGCCGAAGCGCGTCTGCGCGGCACCAGCGTTTATTTTCCGGATCGCGCCGTTCCCATGCTGCCTTTCGAGCTCTCGACAAACATCTGCTCGCTCGTGCCGCAGGCCGACCGGCTCGTTCTCTCGGCGCTCATCGAATTCGACCGCGCCGGCGAGCCTTTGCGCTTCGAATTCTGCCGGGGCGTGATTCGCAGCGCGGAGCGCATGACTTACACCAACGTACATCTGCTGCTCGAAGGCGACCCCGCGCAGAGAGCCCGCTACGCTCCGTTAGTGGAACGCTTCGAACTCATGCGCGAACTGGCCGAAATCCTGCAGCGCAAACGTTACAAACGAGGCTCCATCGATTTCGATCTTCCCGAGCCGCTGATCGAGTTCGACGCCGCGGGGACCATGACCGGCATCGGGCGCAGTCCCCGCAATATTGCCAACCGCATCATCGAAGAGTTCATGCTGGCCGCGAATGAAGCGGTCGCGGAGCATTTAGAACAAACCGGTCATCCCGCGATTTATCGTATCCACGAACAGCCCGATCCGAAACGCGTCATGGATTTTGAAGAAGCGGCCGCGCAGTTCGGTTATTCGCTGGGCGTCGGCGCCATACCCGTTTCACGTCATCGCTATAAAGAACGAAAAGCCCAGGGCCGCGTGGTCCATAAAGACGTGGTGATTCCCAAAGAAATCAAGCTGTCTTCGAAGATGTACCAGAAGCTGGTGGCGAAGATCGAAGGCAAGCCGGAAGAGCGGATTCTCAGTTATCTGATGCTGCGTTCGCTCAAGCAGGCTCGTTACAGCGAGGAAAACAGCGGCCACTTCGCGCTTGCGGCCACCCACTACACGCACTTCACGTCGCCCATCCGGCGTTATCCCGATCTGATCGTGCACCGCCTGTTAACGGCTTCTTTAAACAACCGCGCCTATTCGAACGAAACGGAACTGAAGTCGATCGCCGACGAATGCTCGCTCACCGAGCGCCGCGCCGCCGAAGCCGAGCGCGAACTTGTCGAGTGGAAGAAAGCGAAGTTCATGGAAGATCGCGTCGGTGAGGAATTCGACGGCCTGGTCATCAGCACCGCGCGCTATGGACTGTTCGTGGAACTCGCCGACCTCTTCGTCGAAGGTCTCGTCCCGATCGACACCCTGCCCGGCGACCAGTTCGTTTATCACGAGAACGTGCGGAAAATCGTGGGCCAGCGCACGCGCCGCGAGTTCTCGATCGGCGACCGTGTCCGTGTCGTGCTTGACCGCGCCGATCCGCTCGAACGCAAGCTGCAATTTTCCATAATCGAACCCACACGGGCTAAACGCGCGAAAACCAAAGATAGACAGAGAAAGATCGCCAGAGCAAGATAGCCCGAGACGCCGTTCAGCGCACGGGCCGATACGCTCGATCGAGAAACTCCAGCACCCCGGCGTTCAGTTCCTCCTGAAAGCGCGCTCGGTCGAAGCCCGGCGGGTCCTGGGAAGGCGGAAACTCCGCCCTTTGCATGGCTTGGGGAAACAAGGAAAGTGCGGCCCATCCGGGCGTCGAATAACTCCACCGAGGTCGATCCGGCGGACGCGAACTCCGTCATGGATTCTCCACCGGCCTTAGATTGGCCTGGCTCCTCCTGGTCCTGTACCATTGAGCATCGTGTTCAACAGGATTATCTGGATAGTCCTCGACAGCGTGGGCGTGGGTGCAATGCCGGACGCTGCCGCTTATGGAGACGACGCCGGCAGCGACACGCTGGGCAATATAGTGCGACAGCGCGGTATCCACGCTCCAAACCTCTGCCGTCTGGGTCTGGGTAACCTGAAGCCAATGCCCCAATTGCCGAAAGCCGAACATTCCGTGGCAGCTTACGGTCGCTGCGCGCTGGCTTCGCCCGGCAAAGACACCACGACGGGCCACTGGGAGATGGCCGGTATTCATCTCGCGAAACCCTTTCCGCTTTTCCCCGCCGGTTTTCCCCCCGCCGTTATGGACGAGTTTGAGCGCCGCGCCGGGCGCAAATCGCTCGGTAACAAAGCGGCTTCAGGCACCCAAATCATTGAAGAACTCGGCGAAGAACACATGCGCACGGGCTCGCCCATCGTCTATACCTCGGCCGACAGCGTATTCCAGATCGCGGCGCATGAGGACATAATTCCCCTCACGGAGCTCTACGCGATGTGCGAAGCGGCGCGTGACATTCTGCGCGGTCCCTTTGAAGTGGGCCGTGTGATTGCGCGCCCTTTCGAAGGCCGGCCCGGCGCTTTCAAACGCACGGCGAATCGCCACGATTACGCCGTGCCGCCCCCTCATGGCATGCTGCTCGACAGACTGGCCGATCAACAGATTGATATCCACAGCGTGGGCAAAATCTTTGACGTTTTTCTGGGCCGGGGTATCGGCAGCCATGCCCTCACGAAGAGTAACGCCGAGGGCATGGCGCAGACACTCGCCGCCATGGACCGGCGCCCCGCGGGACTCATCTTCGTCAACCTTGTCGATTTCGATCAGCAGTACGGGCACCGCAACGACGTGCAAGGCTATGCCGGCGCAATCGAGGAATTCGACGCCTGGCTGCCTTCGTTTGAAGCCCGTCTGTGTCCCGGCGACCTTGCAATTCTTACCGCGGATCATGGGTGCGACCCCACAACGCCTTCCACCGATCACACCCGCGAGTACACGCCCCTGCTCGCCTTCGGTCCCCGCGCCCGCGCCGGCGTCGACCTGGGCCTGCGCGACAGCCTGAGCGACATTGGCCAGACGGTAGCGGAAAATTTCAGAACCACAATAGAAAACGGGAAAAGTTTCCTTGGAGCGATTTCATGAGCAGAAAACCAATCATGGCGGGCAACTGGAAGATGTACAAGACTCCCGCGGAGACCCACGCTTTTT
Organism: Acidobacteriota bacterium; assembly: GCA_030776225.1. Classification (GTDB taxonomy): domain Bacteria; phylum Acidobacteriota; class Terriglobia; order Bryobacterales; family Bryobacteraceae; genus BOG-234. The sequence goes on from JALYHT010000170.1 coordinate 3,281, forward strand.
TCGAGGCATTCAAGCCGCTGGTACGGAACGCGGACCTATGCGAGATCGTGATCTGCCCGCCCTTTCCCAATCTTCACGCGGCTGTGGAAGAAGCGCGAGGCAGCAACATTGCGATCGGCGCGCAGAATCTCTACTGGGGCAGGGAAGGAGCCGTGACCGGAGAAGTCTCCGGGCACATGCTGCAGGCAGCCGGATGCAGCGCCGTCATTATTGCGCACAGCGAGCGTCGCCAGTACTTCGGCGAGACCGAACCTGAGGTAGTACGCAAAGCTCAGGCGGCGCTCGAATACGGACTCACCCCGATTGTCTGTGTGGGCGAGCGCCTTGAGGAACGCGAAGGAAACCGGACTGAGGCCGTCCTCGGCGAACAATTTGACGGTGGCCTCGCGCCGCTTACCCCCGAGCAGTTCGCCAAACTGGTGATCGCCTACGAACCCGTCTGGGCCATCGGCACCGGCAAAACCGCGACTCCCGCGATGGCCGCCGACGCTCACCGTTTCATCCGCGCCCGGGCCACCGCGCAATTCGGCGATGCGCTCGCCGGCGCTGTCCGTATTCTTTACGGCGGCAGCGTGAAGCCGGACAACGTACAGAAGCTGATGGCGGAAGAGGAAATCGACGGGGCGCTCGTCGGCGGCGCCAGCCTCGAACCTGCTTCATTCGCGGCCATCGTGCGGTATTGACAACTTCGCCAATGCTGCAAATCGAAAAGCTTGCCAAAATCTACCGCTCAGGCGATAAAGACCTGGTAATTTTCCGCGACCTCGAACTCTGCGTCGAAACCGGTGAACAGATCGCCGTAATTGGAGAAAGCGGAGCGGGTAAAAGCACGCTTCTTCACCTCATCAGCGGCCTTGACAAACCAACAGAAGGTGCTATCCACTACAACGGCAGAAATATCACTCACCTGCGGGGCTCAGAGCTTTCAGGCTTTCGGAACCGCGAAATCGGCTATGTATGGCAACAGCATCACCTGCTACCCGAGTTTTCCGCCCAGGACAATGTCGGCATGCCGCTCCGCATCCGGGGGGAAAACGGCTCGACAATCTCGGCCCAGGCCAAAATCAGCCTGGAGGAAGTCGGCCTCGGCGGCCGCGGCCACCACCGTGCCGGCGAACTTTCCGGCGGCGAACAGCAGCGCGTCGCCATAGCCCGCGCGCTTGCGGCTCACCCCTCGCTCCTCCTCGCCGACGAACCCACCGGCAATCTCGATGAAAAAACCGGCGAAATGATCTTCAGCCTGCTTGCCGAAATCCGCCGCCGGCGCAATCTGACGGCCATTCTGGTTACCCATAACCTCCATTTCGCCCGCCGTTGCGACAGGGTACTAAAACTGGAAGGAGGCGCGCTGCACCCCGAATGATGAGGTTTCCCGCACGGAGCTTTGCAACTAAATCAGTGCGGAGAGTATCTTTAAATGTATAAGCTGTCGGCACAAGGGAGCACCGATAACAAATGTTTGAACGTTATACGGAAAAAGCGCGGCGCGTCATATTCTTCGCCCGGTACGAGGCGAGTCAGTTCGGCAGTCCCTACATCGAGACCGAGCATCTCCTGCTGGGGCTCCTGCGCGAAGATAAACAACTGGCCAATCGGTTTCTGCGGTCGCACGCGGCCGTCGATTCCATTCGCAAACAAATTGAAGGGCACACCACGGTTCGCGAGAAAGTTTCGACCTCCGTCGATCTTCCTCTCAGCCACGAATGTAAGCGTGTCCTCGCCTATGGCGCCGAGGAAGCCGAGCGCCTCAATCACAAGCACATCGGGACTGAACACCTGCTGCTCGGTCTCCTCCGCGAAGAGAAATGTTTCGCGGCTGAGATTCTGCATGAGCGCGGTCTCCGTCTCTCCACCATCCGGGAAGAACTGCAGCGCTCCCAGTCCGAAAAAGTAGCAACCAATCGCCCGAAGGAAAGTTCGCTCCTGGCCGAGTTCTCGCGCGACCTCACGCAGGCGGCGATGGACAACTCGCTCGACCCCCTGATCGGCCGCGATTACGAACTCGAGCGCGTGATTCAGATCCTCTGCCGCCGCACGAAGAACAACCCCGTGCTGATCGGCGAGCCCGGCGTCGGCAAGACCGCCATCGTCGAAGGCTTGGCGCAGAAGATCGCCGAAGGCGACGTGCCTTCTTTCCTGGCCGATAAACGCATCCTTGCCCTCGACCTGTCGCTGATCGTCGCCGGCACCAAGTACCGCGCACAGTTTGAGGAGCGCCTCAAAACCATCATGAAAGAGCTGATGGAAAATCAAAATGCCATCATCTTCATCGATGAGCTGCATACGCTGGTGGGCGCCGGCTCGGCTGAAGGCTCGCTCGACGCCGCCAACATCTTGAAGCCCGCACTTTCGCGCGGAGAGATTCAGTGCATCGGCGCCACCACAC
>JALYHT010000171.1 GCA_030776225.1 Acidobacteriota bacterium
TTCAATTTATGGTGTTCAGACTGGGGTCTGGGATGACGCGCCTGAACAACGGGCGCCGTGCGCACGGGGTCCTAAGGCACGCCGATGAGATGCTCCAGACGAGAATGCCGGGAGTCGACGGTCCGCCCAGCCTGGTGTCGTTCGTAAGAAAGCTCGTCGCGCCCGAAGTAGTTGCCGTCGCCATTTGAATCGAATCCGGCGTGCGCAGGTGTGCTTAGCCCGGAGCCGCGCGGCTTCCTCGGCGATCTCTGCAGATACCGGAACGGTCTCCACGCAATCGGCGTGAAGCAAAATTCGTCGGTACTTGTCGGCGAGATCGATCCTGCCCTGACGTAGCGGATGTATCAGAACTTCGGTGAGGGTCAGGGTGGATGTAACGACGCGGACGTGGCCGTTGTCCACTGCATCAAAGAAGGCTCGCAGGTGCGGCAGGTATTTTGGATTTTCTTCTATGAAGTAAATGAGAGGCGCTGTATCGAGGCCTACGACTGTGCCGTGGAGCGCATCTACCCATTCCATGACGAGCGTTCGTGGTTGACGTAAACCTGCGCATCCTGCCCGCGCCAATCTCATTTCCAAGCCCCTGCAGCTCGAGGATGCTGGCAGACGATCCAGAAGGCGTGTGCGTGTGCAGCTTCGCACTCACCTGAGCGACCAGACGGAGTTGTGCCGCCGCCGACCCTGATGCCGTAAAGGGCAGCGAAAAAAAAACGACTGCCTGAAAATGATCTCCTTATGGTGGAGCGTCGAGCCTGTATCCATCCTGTCGGGAGAACACGGTGAAAATCGTGGAGACACAAAGCGGTAAGCTGAAGAGGCATGAACGGAGTCCAAATCACGGTGCCAACCGATAATGATCGAAGCTGCGGGCATGACCGCCGACGACGCGCCGCGGGAATCCGTCCGGCTCCTTGCTCTTGAACTATATCGTGAGAACAAAGTGTCGCTTCGCCGCGCTGCGGACTATGCGAGATGCCCGTCGCGGCGTTTATGGTTTTCGCCGGCAAGCATGAAGCGCCAATGCACTACAGCATCGTTGATCTGGAAGAAGATCGACTTACGCCTGAACGCCTGAGTTCGTGATTGTCCTCGCGGTTCCTCTCCTCTGATCACGCTGGCCCTTGCTCAACATTTCGAGCTTTTGCGGGAACTCTACGGTGAGGTCATCGTCTCAGGCGAAGTCCACCATGAGATCGTCGTCGCTGGGACGGGACTGCCCGGCGACGAGGCGCTGAGAAGATCGTCCTAGATTCGAGTGGCGTCGGCCGCATCCGAATCAACGCCAAAAGTCCTGGCCGCTTGGGTTGGTTTCGGCGAAGGCGAGAGGGGCATTATCTATCTCGCGTGATTTATAAGAATTTAATTCTGGAGGCGCGGGTCGGAATCGAACCGACGAGTGAGGGTTTTGCAGACCCTGGCCTTACCACTTGGCTACCGCGCCGTCAGCGGACGATCCGAACCCGCCTGGCCCGGCGAAGCTCTCTCTGGAACATAGCGCGCCGACCTGCTCGAAGTCAATTCCGCCGGAGCGGAAGGAACCACAGGCAGCAGCACGTACGAATACCGCTGACGTTCATGGTACACCGTCTGCTTCGCTTTTACCGCTTCCTTCGCATCGGCTACCGCACCACCTGTATTCGGGTTGCGGTCAAAACGCGGAAAATTGCTGCTCGATATCTCCACGCGGAGTCGATGGCGAGCCAGAAACACGTTACTGGTCACACCCACGTCGATCGTGGCCTTATACACCTCGCCAGGCGTCATCAGCTTCGGAATCGCGAGCGAGTCGCGATACCGCATGCGCAAAATACCATCCGTCAGATTCCGCGCTTTGCCATCGGGAAAAACATCCACCAGCTTAGCCGTGAAATCCGTATCCACGGCGCTCGAAGACACAAACAGCACAACTTTGATGGGCCCGGTAACCTCCAGATCCGATCCCAGCGGCGTGGTCGTATAACTCAGCACGTCGGCACGCCTTTCGACCTGGCGCTGATCGAGTGGCCCCCAGGGGAAAATTTTCGGGTCGCAGCAGACCGCCCCCCCCACTGTGGGAACCGGTTTTTTGGGGTCGTATATGAACTCGTTTTTTTCATAACCGGCGGTTTCGTCCAAAGCCCCCGCCTGGTTCTCAGGTTTGCCGCCCAGAACGCCATTGGCGCCGAGATAGAACTTCATGTTGCGTGCGCGGGCAAGGGGCCATTCGTCTTCATCGCGCCACTGATTGATTCCCATCACGAACAATCTCACCGCGTGCTCATGCTGCGGCGGAGGCGCGTTTTTCAACCAGCGATCGAACCACCGAATCTGTTCCGGACGCAGCGGCACAAGAGCTTCTTTGCCGAAATTCACCCCTGAGAAAGCAGCGCTGAACACGTGCGCCCATGGACCAATCATGATGCGGTCGTCCGGATTGTGCTTGTGGTGGATTGTGAAAGCATCCAGATCGCTTTCGACGTAATTGTCGTACCACCCGCCAACGGAAAAGACAGGGATATGGATGTCTTTAAGATGCTCGCGAACGCTGACGCCCTTCCAAAACTCGTCGTATGACGGATGATTCGCGATCGTGTGCCAGATAGCGAGGTGATGGCCTGTAGCGATGACCTCGGCCATGCGCACCGGCAGCGCCTGCACGTAGCTGGCGAAATCCGGTGGTTTGAAGCCCCCCGCCCGCAGATTCTCTTCAATCCACAGCAGACGATGGCCGATCTTCATCGCGCCCCCGGTGGAATAAAAGCGGTCGCGGTAGTCGTCGTCGCCAGAGACGTAAGGAAATATCGCCTTTAAGTGCGGGTTCCGGCTCATGGCCGCTTTCCACTGCGTAATCCCGAGGTAGGACCCGCCATACATCCCCACGCCGCCATCCGACCAGGGTTGCCTGGCGATCCAGTTGAGCGTATCGTCGCCGTCGTTCACCTCCTGATTAATCGGCTCGAACGTGCCCCCCGAGCGGTAGCGGCCACGCACATCCTGCACGATCACCGCGTACCCGTGATTCACAAAGAACTGATAAGCGGGAGTGATCGCGTCTCCCTTTCCATAAGGCGTGCGCAGCAGAATAGCGGGAAATTTTCCAGTGGCCGCGGGCCTGAAGACGTTGGCGCTGAGCCGAACCCCGTCGCGCATAGGAACGGCAATGTCGAAGGCGCTGGAGACCGGAGTGGACGCCGCGACCGCAGGCAGCAGCGGAAAGATCAGCGCGAAGAGGATGCGGCAGCGCACAGGACTTCCCAATAATTTCGGGTGACGGAATCCAGCGAGTGTTGCTCCCGGATGTGGCGTCTCGCCTCGATTCCGATTTCCCGCGCGATCGTCGGAAACTGGGTCACCAATAACATATGGTCGAACAATTCTTCGGCTTCGGCAACGCCGGCAGAATTGCGCAGCACCGCCGCAAGCGGAAAATCGGCATTTTCCGCGTTATCGGTCACGATCACGGGCTTACCCAGACTCATCAGCCGCACGGCGATCCCGGAGCTCTCGCCCGCCGCCGGATAGCGCAGATTGAGGCAGCAGTCGACCGCGGCGCCCGCGATACGGAAGTCGCGCTCGCTCAAATGGCCGAGCCGGCGTATGGCGGGAATTTCTTTCACTTCGCTTGTCAAAAGTCTCGCAAGGTCGCCCGAAACCACTTCGCCCGCGAGAAGAAGCGCGGTATCCGGGTTCACCGCGTGCAGTCTTTGAAAGGCCCGGATACAAGGCATGACGCGCTTAGGCTCGCGCAGATACCCGAACATGCCAAATAGTCGCGTGGAGGCCGCGACTCCCAGCCGCTCCCGAAACCGCATGATTTCGAAAGCATCCGGCGGGTCGGTCACTTCGCATAAATGCGGAATGATTTCGATGGGTAACGCGGGGTTGGCGGCGCGCAGAATCGCGGCGGCGCCAGGATTGTGAACAATGGCGGCGCGGGATCGTTCCAGAACGCGGCGTAGCATGGGGAACTGGAAATAGCGGGGGTCTACAGACGACTTCGCTCTCCCGAGCCAAAGCTCCTCACCCAGGTCCCGCCGCCACTCGCCATAGTTGTAGACCCACTCGGCAATATATGCGTCGTGCGGCAGCGTGCCCAGAAAAAAATGGTGCAGTACCGCGTCGTGAAGCACGATTACTCCGGGGACGGCGAGCGCTCGGGCGTAAATCTCTTCATGGAGACGATTGTTGCCGAGCTGGTAAAGGTGAATATCGGCGCTCTCCGCCCCGTCTTCCACGCTCGCCCGCTGCGCCAGCGATTTTCGCAGCGTTTCAGCGTAATCCGCGATGCCCGTCCGGGAACCGGGCGGGGGGGCGTGATAACCCACTCGAAGGCAGCCCGTCACGCTTTTTTTCGGCGCCCGAACAGCGCCGTACCTACCCTGACCCAGGTTGCGCCTTCTTCGATCGCCACCTCGAGGTCGTTTGACATACCCATGGAAAGTTCCGGAATCGCGTGCTCCCCGGCAAGAGCGCGGAGTTGCGCGAAGTAAGGGCGGGACAATTCGGCGTCTTCCGACCATGGTGGCACGGCCATCAGGCCAGTGAGCTTCAGGTGTTTCGAGGCGCGAATCGCCGACACAATGGCAGACAACCCGGCGGGATCGGCGCCGGATTTGTTTTCCTCATGCGAGAGCCTGACTTCGATCATGGCCTCCACTGGGGCCGCTTCCACAACGGGGGTTTCCATATCGAGCCTTTCTGTCGCGAGCTTATGCGCCAGCTTTGTGGAATCGATGGTATCGATCGAGGTGAAGAGCTGCAGCGCTTTTTTCGTCTTGTTCGATTGGAGGTGGCCGATCAGATGAAACCTGGCTTCCCCCAGAGCGCTTACAGCGGGCGCCTTCCGCTCCATTTCCTGCACATAATTTTCCCCGAAATCGCGCAGGCCGAGCGCGTACGCATCGAGAATCGATTCCGGACCGAAGACCTTGGTTACGGCAAGCAGTTTAACTGTCGCCGGATCGCGGCGGGCGCGCGCGCAGGCATTCGCCATGCGCTCTCTGACGCGCGCGAGGCGATCGCCGAGCGAATCGATGGATTGAAGAGAAGCGGGCAGCAAAACCTGATGATAGACGACTCGCTGGGCAAAACTAGCGCCCGGCGGCCGCTTTGCGTAATTTGGCGGGCTTTTTCAACTTCGCATTCTTCGCCACACGGTTTTGCCACGCCGTATGCAAAGCAGCTTCGAGGATATCCGGTGGGACGGCTTCGAGCAGTACCCGCGTCGATCCGTTTCTCCCCCAGCCGCCTGGAACGGGAGAAAACACCTCTGGCGCATCCTGCACCATGCCGGCCTGCTGCTCAGGCGTGAGTATCAGCACGCCGTAGCCTTCACGAACCAGGCTCAGCGTGGCAAAAATGTGCCCATCCACCCGAAAATCGGCGTGGCCGAAGTGAGACCCCTCGGTGGCGTTCGACATACTGAGCGCGATCTGGCGGAAGCTTTCGGCAGTCATCGGATCGTGTCGGCGAGAGAAAAGATCGGCAGATAAAGCGCGATCAGAACGAAAGCCACAAAAATGCCCATGAAGATCATAATGGCGGGTTCTATGAGAGAGAGCACCGCTGTCATTTTAGTATTCACGTCGTCTTCGTAAAACTCAGCCACGCTCGTCAGCATGGCCGGCAAGGCGCCGGTGGATTCACCCACCTCCACCATATCGACCGCGAGCGCGGGAAAGATGCCAGTCGATGCCAGCGAAGACGAGAGCGTCTGACCTTCCCGCACCATGCGGCCGGCCTTTTCGAGAGTCTTGCGCAGGAGCGGCGTGCCGAGCGAATCCGCCGCCGTGTCAAGCCCCTGCATCAGCGGGATGCCGCCCGTGAGCAGCGTACTCAGAACGCGGGCGAACTGCGCCACCTGGTATTTGATCCAGATATCGCCGAAGAGCGGCACTTTCACTTTGACCCGATCAATCTTTTCCTGCGCCGCTTCCTGGCGCGACCACCAGTAAAACGTCGCACCCGCGGCCCCCAGAGCCGTGGCGTAAACCAGCACGTACGCGCGCGCGGTCGTTCCGATCGCAATCAAATAGAGCGTGATGGTAGGCAACTGCGCGGACATGCTGGAGTAGAGCGACGCGAAGCTGGGGACCACGTAGGTCACCAGAAATACCATCAGCAGTATCACCAGAACGATCAGCACCGAAGGATACATCAACGAGACAAGTACCTTCTTGCGCACCCCGAGAGCCAGTTTCTGGTACGTGATGAAGCGTTCGAGCACTTCGACGAGGCTGCCCGATTTCTCGCCCGCCATGACCGAAGTGACGTAAATCTTTGGGAAGATTCCCTGCTGCCGAAAGGCTTCAGACAGTAACGTACCCCGCCGAACGTCTTCCCGCACCGCATTTATATAGGGAGTGAGCCTCGCATCCGTCAGCCGATCGGCGAGAAGATCGAGCGACTTCAGGATCGGGAGCCCGGCCCGGATGAGCGTGACGAACTGCTGGTTGAAGATGAGAAATTTTTCAAGATTCAGGCGCTTGCGGCGGCCCGGAATTGCGATGTCGCCGGAAAGACGGAGGCCAACAGTTTTAGGTCTTACCGAGTAAACCAGAAACCCCTGCTGGGTATAGCGTTCACGGATTTCCTGCGCTGACGTTCCCTGGGCCAGCTGGCTGTGAACTTCACCCCGCGTATCGGCGTACTTGAGAAGGAAGTCGGACATTACTGACTTTCCCCAGTATCGACGACCCGAACCCCCGGCGGCGCTTTGAACGAGAACATGGATGGCGTAACCGGTGCGTTAATCTGCTCATTCGAGAAAGTGAAAGTGAGCTTTGAATTGTCCTGGCTCGTAATTCCGACCCGGCGGATTTCCCCTGCGGGAGTGGCCAGGAATTCGACCTTTGAATAGGCGAGGTTATCCGACTTTGGAGCGGCGACTATCCAGGTTTCTCCTCCTTCCACGCGCGTTTGAAAATCCTTAAACTCTCTCGAAAAATCCAGCTTTCCCAGGAGAAACGCGAGCGGGGCTCGCATATCGGCGGATTGCTTCAGCCTGCTCCTTTGCGCCTCCTGTTCGCCCGCGGTATAAAGGAAAACTTCTTTCCCATCGGAAATAAAAAGCTTTCCGGAGGGCGAAGTGTATTCCCATCGCATTCGGCCCGGTTTCCGCAGATACAGGACTCCCGTTTCATACTGCACGGGCGACTTCAGGCCGGCGTAAGTTTCCGAAAAATCGAGCTTCAGCGACTGAGACCGGTTGTACCTCGTCTCGATTTTCTTCAAAAGCGGATCGATGCCGTTCTCTGTAGCGGCCCGGGCCGCCGGAGATACGAAGGGCAGCGTCGCGAGGGCACACAAATACGCGCACGTGGCTGCGAAAGGAGTCACACTCGGTTGACGACCGAACGGCCCTGAGCGTGTACTCTGGTGTCAGGAATCGAGGAAGATGGCGGACACCCCGCAGCAGGTACAGGAACCGGAGCAGGCCGCTCCCAGTCAACAGGCTCCGAGTCAGGAGCAAACGCCTGAAACAAAACCACCTAAAAAATCTATCGGCCGCCGAATTCGCGAACACCCGATACGTTTTTTGCTCTTTCTGATTGTTCTGGCGGCCGCCGTCGTGGGCGGCTTCATCCTGTGGAATTATCTCGACTCGTACGAAGCCACCGACGACGCCCAGATCGATGGCGACATCTACGCGGTCACGAGCCGGCTTGCGGGTACGATCAAAGCCATTTATGTGCAGGACAACCAGGCCGTTAAAGCCGGGCAACTGCTGGTTGAACTGGATCCCCGGGATTACGATATCGCCCTTGATCAGTCGAAAGCGGCACTGACGGAATCACGATCCCTGATTGCGGTCGCCCAGCCGAATGTACCCATCACGTCCGTGACTACCGAGACTGCCCTCTCAGGGGCGGTTACCGATATCGCGGAAGCGCGCGCTGCCGTCGCCGCGGCCCAACGGGACCACGAAGCCGCAGTCGCGGATACCGCACGGGCGGAAGCGGACCGCGTGAAGGCCCAGGCGGATCTTGCCCGCTACAGGCAACTGATCGCCAAAGACGAAATCAGCAGGCAACAGTTCGATCAGGCGAACGCGGCTGCTAAATCCGCCATCGCGAATGTAGACGCGAAACGAGCGACCGCGGAGGCGGCGGCACGCAACATCGAGGAAGCGCAGGCGCGGCTCGAACAGGCGCGGACAAGGCAGGTTGAAGCGCAACGCAATCGCCCGCAGCAGATCGCAATCCAGAACGCGACCGTCAAAAGCCGGCAGGCAACTGCGGAAAGACAACAGACGCTGGTCGCCCAGGCCGCGCTGAATCTCTCGTATACCAGAATCCTCGCGCCCATCGATGGCGTGATCGGGAAAAAGAATGCGGAACCCGGCCAGCAAGTGGCGCCAGGCCAGCAACTGATGGCCGATGTACCGCTGAATGACATCTGGGTCACAGCCAATTTTAAAGAGACGCAGCTGAAGCGCATGCACCCCGGTCAGCGCGCGACGATTCATGTGGATTCCTACGACAAGAGTTACGAAGGTTACGTGGAAAGCGTGGCTGGCGCAACGGGCGCGCGATTCAGCCTGCTGCCGCCGGAGAACGCCACGGGCAACTACGTGAAGGTGGTGCAGCGCTTACCAGTGCGGATCCGCCTTAAGCAAGGTCAGGATCCAAACCACGAACTGCGCCCTGGCATGAGCGTTGACCCGAAAGTCTGGCTTGACAGTAAGTAACTGACGGGCCCCTTTCGCACGTCGTAGCTCTCCGCCGTTCAAACCTCTTCCGATGCCACAGAGCGGGCGAGTTCATCCAGCGCCGCGGCGCCGCGCGTCAGGTGGTCTACGCCGAACACGATAATGGCGAGCGGCGATTGAGGCTCCAGACCGCAATAGGAATAATCGATGTTGATCTGTTTCTCGCCCAGCACCGCCGCCGCCCGTCCCAGCGAACCTGGGCGGTGAGGCAGCCTGACTACTGCCACGTCTGTCTCTTCGAAGATCATGCGCAGTCCGCCCAGAACGGACTTCGCCCCCGCAGCATCGTCCACCAGCAGACGCGCCAGGCTTTCTCCTTCTTCGACAAAAGACTGAAACGCGAGGATGTTGACGCCCCGCTCCGCAAGCGCGAGAAAACATTTGCCCAGAGCGCCCGGTTTATCTTCGATGGTGACGGTAAATTCCTTCGCCTTCGGCATGGAATCCATTCCTTCCTTTGACAAGAGCACACGAAGTGGGCTGTGGTCTTATCATACGTGCCGCCACCGGGAGTGCGAATTCGCGTAGAATTACTGAGGCGGGCCGCGCGCTGGCTCCGTCGTGGAGAGGGATCGGCAGAGGAAACCAGTGGCAACGAAACAGGAAGTGTGCGCCCGCATCGGGCATATCGGTATTCTGCCGGCGATTCGTGTTTTTTCAGCGGAAGATGCCATTTTCGCCGCGGGTGAAATGCTGCGCTGGGGCCTCTCGGTGGTAGAGCTCACGATGACGTTTCCAAACGCGGCCGGGGTGATCTCGGAGCTTGCCCGCACCATGCCGGACCTTATGGTGGGGGCCGGAACCGTGCTGGACATCAGGACGGCGCGCGCTTGCCTTGAGGCGGGCGCCGCTTTTATATCGAGCCCCGGCCTGGACCCCGCGATAGTCGAGTTCACCAGGCGGCAGAATGTAGCTGCGATACCCGGGGCTATGACGCCGACTGAAGTGATGGCGGCTTGTAATGCCGGGGCCGACATGGTCAAGATCTTTCCTTGTTCCGTGATCGGCGGTTCCACGTACATTAAGGCGCTGAGGGCTCCGTTTCCGCACGTGGAAATGATTGCGTCAGGCGGGGTAGATCAGGTTACGGCGAGCGAATTTATCCGGGCAGGCGCGGCCGCTCTGGGCATCGGGGGGAAGCTGATACCTTCGCGCGCGGTGCAGGCGCGGGATCGGAACTGGATCCACGAGCTGGCAGGCAGATTTTCCGGAATCGTGCAGCGTGCGCGCTCTGAATTTCCGGGGCGATAACTCAGTCTTCGTGAACTTCCGCGTGAGCTTCTTCCGGAACGGGCAGAACATCGCGGTCGCCCGCGGTCCAGACATAGAGGGTCGGCAGAAGAAACACGCCCAGGACCAGAGCCGCTACCAACCCACCCACGATGACGATCGCGAAGGGCCGCTGCGAATCCGAACCGATCCCGCGGGAAGTAGCGGCGGGCAGCAGCCCCACGCTCGCCACCAGCATTGTCATCATGATCGGCCTGAGCCTGCGTACTGAGCCATCTATGGCAGCATCAATGATGGAGTGTCCGCGGGCACGGAGTTGGTTTATGTATTCGAGCATGATCACGCCTGTCTGTACAGACACGCCGAATAATGCCAGAAAGCCCACGCCGGATGACACGCTGATATGGGTCCCGGTGAGCAGAAGCGCCAGCAACCCTCCGAGCGGAGCCATCGCCACATTCGCGATGATGAGCAGCACCCACTTTACCGAGCTGAACATCGTATAGAGAATCATGCAGATGACCAGAAGCGTAATGGGGACGACAATCATCAGACGCTTCTGCGAACGTTTGGCGCTCTCATATTCTCCGGCCCAGTCGATCTTGTAGCCGGAGGGGAGCTTCACCTGTTTCGTGACCTTTGAAATCGCCTCTTCCACGGCGCTCCCCAGATCTCTGCCTTCCACGCTGTATTTGATGGCCACGTAGCGGGAGTTTCCCTCGCGGTAGATTTCCGATGCCCCATCCAGAACTTTTACGTCGCACAACTGGGCCAGGGATACGCGTTCCCCCGAGGGCGCCGAGAGACGGATATTCTCTATGGTTTCCTTTGTGTCCCGATGCGCTGGGTCATATCTTACGACGAGGTCGTAGCGCTGTTCTCCCTGCAGGATCTGGGTCACCGCTTTACCGCCCACCGCAGTTTCCACGGCGTCCTGAATATCCGAGACATTCAGCCCGTAACGCGCGGCTTTTTTACGATCCACATCGAATTCCAGATTGGGCTGCCCGATTACGCGGAAGAGTCCCAGGTCGGCGATGCCTTTGATAGACCGCATTACGTTCACAATCTCCGCGCCTTTCGATTCCAGCGTCTTCAGATCGTCACCGTAGATTTTAATGGCAAGCTGGCCTTTCACGCCGCTCACAGCCTCTTCCATGTTGTCGGCAATGGGCTGCGAAAAATTCCACAGCGCGCCGGGAATCTTTTCAAGCTCGCGATCCATGGCGGCGATCAGCTCCTCTTTGTTCTGCGCGAACACGGGCCGCCACTGTTCTTTCGGTTTGAGCTCTATGAAGTATTCGGTATTGAAAAAGCCGGTGGTGTCCGTGCCGTCGTCCGGCCTGCCCACCTGAGACACAACCTGCGTTACTTCGGGAAAGGAAGCGATCGCCACGCGGGCACGGTCCATCACCGCGATGCCGGCGTCCGGACCGGTGCTGGGCGCCAGGGTCGCGCGAGCCCAGATGGCGCCTTCGTCCAGATGCGGCAGAAATTCCGAACCGATAATGCCGCTCGTCATCATCCAGACGGAAGCGGCGAACGACGCGGCAGCTACGGTTACGGTAATCCAGCGGAAGCGAATTGCCAGCCCCACCAACCAGCGATAGCTGTCTGTGATGGCTGTCATCACAGGGTTGCGCCACTCCGTCACTTGTTTCCCGAACAGGAAGCTGCAAAGCACGGGCGCGATCAGCATCGCGAAGATCAGAGCACCCAGCAGAGCAAACGAGACGGTCCAGGCCATGGGCTTGAAGAGCCGCCCTTCCACGCGCTGCAGCGTGAAGATTGGAATGTAAGCGGTGATGATGATGCCTATCGAATAGAAGACAGGCCTTTGTACTTCATGCGCGGCCTCCCTGATGGAATCGACCGACCCATCGCCATTTGTACGGGGTTTGCCCAGATAACGAATGATGTTTTCCACCATCACCACCGCGCCCTCGACCACCATGCCGAAATCGAGCGCTCCCAGCGAGAGCAGGTTGGCGGGAATTTTATTGAGATCGAGGCAGATGGATGCAAACAGCAGCGAAAAAGGAATAGTGAGAGCGACGATGAAGGCTCCGCGGATATTGCCGAGGAACAGAAAAAGAATCACGGCGACAAGAATGATGCCTTCGGTCAGGTTATGCAGGACGGTATGGGTGGTGTAATGCAGCAGATTGCTGCGGTCCAGATGCGGAGCGATCTTCACGCCGGGCGGCAGGATATGCGTATTCAGCTCATCCACTTTGGCGTGAATGGCTTCCAGGGTGGAATCGGAATCGGCCCCCTTGCGAAGGAGAACGATCCCCTCCACCACGTCGGGATTGTCAATGATCCTGCCGTTATCTTTGTGAATCGCCTTGCCGATTTTTCCCAGACGGATGCGGGGGCCCTGCGCTACGGTCGCAATGTCTCCCACGCGGACGGCCGTTCCATTCTGAGTTTTGATAACCGTTTGTTCGATATCTTCGACACCCTTTACAAGACCGATGGCCCTCACGTTGATCTGCTGCATGCCCTCCTGTATGAAACTGCCGCCGGCATTCACGTTATTGTTCGCCAGCTGTTGTTCCACCTGGCCGATGGTGAGCCCGTAGGCCACGAGCTTATCGGGGTCGATGCGAACCTGGTACTCGCGCGTAGTTCCGCCGAAGCTGGAAACGTCGACAACGTTAGGAACCGATTTGAACTGCTTTTCGAGCGTCCAGTCCTCAAAGGATTTGAGCGCCATCAGGTCATAGCTGGGATTGGTGCTGGTCAGGGTGTACCAGTAAATCTGTCCCACCGGGCTGTAATCCGAGCCGATCTGAGGCTGCAGGCCCGAGGGAAGATTCACCTGCGAGAGCCGTTCCAGGACTTTCTGGCGATTCCAGTCGTTGGCGGATTCGTCGTCGAAGATGAGACTCAGGCTGGAAAGTCCGAAGATGGAAACGGATCGCAGATGTTCCAGATGCGGTATCCCGTTCATGGCGATTTCGAGTGGCGTCGTCACCTGCTGCTCGACTTCCTCGGCGGCGCGCCCGGGCCATTGCGTGATCACCTGGACGTAATTGTTGGCCACGTCGGGATAGGCCTCAACCGGCAGATTGTGGAATGAAATCGCTCCCCATACAAGGAGCAGCAGGGCTGCGAGAACAATCAGAAAACGATTGTTGAGCGCAAAATCAACGAGGGATCGAATCATTTATCATGGGATGCCGCGGACATCCTGAATGTACGCGCGCGAAACTGTCGTTTCATTTTCTTTACTGCTCCGCCGTATTCTGCAGCACCAGCGCATTCTGAACCACGCGATCACCGGGCATGATTCCCGAAATGACTTCCTGCATCTTCGACGGCAGCATTTTCCCGCTTGCGACTTCCACGCGGCGGAACGCGTTCGATCCGGTTGGCGAATAAACCCAGTCGCGATCGTGCAGATGGAGGATTGCCGACGCTGGCACGGCGGCCCGCATCGTCTTATCGCTGCCGTGGAACGTAGCGGTCGCGAACATCCCCGCCCGCATCATCCCCGGATTCGCCAACTCCAGACGAACTTTCGAGGTCCGGATATTGGGATCGAGAATCGGCCCGATATTGCTGATTCGGCCTGAAAGAGCACGGTCCGGATAAGCGTTCAGCTTCACGTCCGCGAACTCACCGATCCGTACGTTCTTCAAATCGTTTTCGAACACGTCGCAAACCACCCAGACGTGCGAAAGATCGGAAATCGTAAAGGGATTGGTGGCGCCGAGTCCCTGCACCCCGGATGCGGTAACCACCTGTTGATCCGTGATGACTCCCGAGATAGGCGCCACCACATCGATAGTCGCGGTCGGCCTGTCTTTGTCGGCCCCGAGCACGCGCAGATGTTCCTGCGTGGTTTCGACAGTCACCTTTGCCTTCTCTTCGGCGTCGACGGCGATTTCGTAATCCTTCTGCGCCATCGCGCCCGCGTCAAGGAGAGTTTTCGCCCGTCCCAGTTGAGCCCGGGAGAGCGCCAGATCCGCCACCGCGTGCCGATACTCCGAAAACGCTCCCGAGATATCCGCGCTCTGGATACGCATCAGTAGCTGGCCTTTTTTAACCGTGTCTCCCAGCTTCGCCAGCACTTCGATCACGCGCCCCGTCGCCAGCGAAATCACAGGAACATTGCGCGACACATCGGGACTTACCGCGCCGGTAACGTTGAGTTCGGAAGTCGCGGCGTAGGGCTGCACCGTCGTTACGGGAAACTGCTCTCGATGATCCACCTTCACCAGATTGGGATCGCCCACCTCCTCCACCTGTGCCGCGGGCGGCGCTTCCGCTTTCGGATCGCCTTTGGGATTCGCTTTGCCCATGCCACAGCCCGTCAAACCGGCAATCAGCATGGCACAGAACAGGGAGCAGAAGATAAACCCGGTCATTTTGAAAAGCTTCATTGAATTACCTCCTGCCCTGCCGCGAGATTCATTTGGCTGGCCGCGGTCATGTAAGCGCCGATCAGATTCAGATAAGCAAGCCGCGTATCGCGGTAAGACTTCTCTGCGTCCTGATAATCCAGCAGCGACGCGCCGCCGTTCCTGTATGAGAACGCCATCTTGTCGCGCACATCCGTCGCAAGCTGCAGATATTTCGCCTTATAAGGTTTCAGCAGATTGACGCTCTGCAGCAGCGTGTAATATGCCGAGTCGACATCGGTGAAGACCTGCGCCTGATTGGCATCGCGCAGCCTTTCGTTTCGGACAACGTCGATCTCCGTGCGCGCCTTTTCACCCTGGTTGCGGTCGAAGATTCGCAATGGAATGGCCACGCTGGCGCCAATGGTGTTGTTGTCGAACGGATTATTGAATGAAGGGTTGTGCGTCACCCAGAGGCTGAACGTGGGATCGGTCGCGCCGTTTGCGACGGCAAGCTGGTGCGTGATCTTCGCCAGCTCCACGTTCTGCATCGCGGCCTTCAGATCGGGGCGCGTGTTCAGCGCAAGATTCCTGAATTGTCCGAGCGGCAGCATCTCTTCGCTGAAATTGAAGTTCCCGGAAACGTCGAACCTGTCGATCGGCGTACGGTCGTTCAGAAGCATCAGGAGCTGGATCTTCGAAGTCCGCAGACTCACGAGCGCATTCTCGTAGTCGGCTTCAAACTGCACCCGCTGTAGTTCAAGGCGGTTCAGATCCAGTTGCGAAATATCGCCGGCTTTATAGCGCGTGCGGTTCACATCCAGTTCCTTGTCCCAGTAAGCGATGTTTTCCTGTGCGTTTTGCAGCACGGCTTTCGCCTGCAGGGTCTGCACGAAAGCGTTGCGAAGATTGAACACCAGATTACGGTCCTGATCCTGGTAGGTGGATTCGGCCACCGCCGTCGATTGTTTCGCCTGATCCCGCCGCAGTTCCCGCTTGTGCTCCCGCTCATGCAGGTAACTGAGCGCTGGCCCGTACTGTGTTCCGGCAAACGGCCGGTACTGTCCCTGATAGGGCGTGAGCTGCGTGCCGTCCGTCGATAAAGTCAGATCCGGATTGGGACGCAGAAAAGCGGTGATCTCCGCTTCGCGCGATTCGTCTATGTTGAGTTTGCCCGCCCGCAACGTCGGATTCGACTGTTCGAACCTGTCCCGAAGCTGTTCCCACGTGTAGGTCTGGGTCTCCTGCGCGCCCAGTGGAGGCAATAGAAGGCAGACGGCTCCAAGCGTCACCGGAATGAACGCAGTCACCAGCCGGCAATGGCGGTTCAGGGCCAACTTCCAATGTAGCGGCGCGCGAAAAAGCTCTCCATTATCTTTCGGCCATTCTCTGGACATCTTTCGGCTAAATTTGTTCCACCGCCGCCCCCGAACTCTAAACTTATGAATGAGCCCTGAAAGCTTATGATGAATGTGAGCGCGTTTCATCCCGTTTCGGACGATAACGGCTCCCGCAGCTTCATGCTTTCTTTCCTCCTGCGCGGCACAAAAACGGCTATTCTCTCGCGGGCAGCCGTGATGATCGCTTCAATTGCGCTGTTCGACTGGCGCATTGAGGGGAACATTCCACTCGGATTTCTCTACCTGTTCCCGATGCTGCTGATCGGCAGCGTTTTGAATCGCGGCCAGATCGCCATTGCGGCCGGCCTTTGCACAGTCCTGACGGAACTGTTTGACACCTTCGAATTTTCCACCACCGGAATTCCCCGCGATATTCTCATATTCGCTGCCTTCTTCTGCATGGGTCTTTTCGTCTATGAAGTGGTTCGCAGCCGGCAGGCGGCGCTTCGTCACACGATAGCGATCGAACGTGAAGCGCAGGCCCGGAGCGAAGCCGAGGAGCAGTTAAAAGTGCTTGTGGAAAGCAGCCCCGCCGCCGTGTTCACCACCGATACCGAAGGAATCGTGCTGCTCGCCAACGAAGCCGCGCACCGGCTTTTCGCAATACCCCAGGCCACTTTGCCGGGCCGCACCATTCATGACTTCCTGCCGTCTCTGGTGAACGTTCAGAAACGCAAAACGGTCGGCGAAAAGCGTGTCCCGTTCCGCACTGCCATGCAGTGCCGCGGCCGGCGGCAAAACGGCGAAGTGTTTCTGGCCGATATCTGGTTCTCAACATACAGCACACGCGCCGGATCGCGCCTCGCAGCCATGGTGGTCGATGGTTCGGAGGATCTGAGAAGCCGCGAAGAGCTCAGCCTGCACCAGCTTCTGTCGGGTTCCCGCATCCTGGTCGGCGCCGTTTCGCATGAGATTCGCAATGTTTGCGGCGCGATCGCCATGGCGCACGCGAATCTTGCGCGAAGCGCGGCGCTGGCGGCCGATCTTGCCCGCAACAAAGACTTCGAAGCCCTCGGCAATCTGATCCTCGCGCTCGAAAAAATCGCTGCCATGGACCTTCGCCAAATGGTGGATCAGGCCTCCACGGTCGACCTTCCCTCTCTGCTCGAAGAGTTTCGCATCGTGGTCGAGCCTTCCCTTGAGGAGCGCGAGATTCAGCTCGCAATCGATACCGAACCCGATCTGCCGCTGGTCTGGGCGGATCGGCAGAGTCTGCTGCAGGTGTTTCTCAACCTCACCAGGAACAGCGAGCGCGCCATGCTCGACCGCGATATTCGCAGCTTGACCATCTCCGCTTTCCGGGATCGACAACGAGTCATCCTGCGCTTCACCGACACTGGCGGGGGCGTGGCCAATCCCGAGCGACTCTTTCACCCGTTTCAGCAACAGGCGCAGGCGACGGGGCTCGGCCTCTATCTCTCGCGCGCCTTCATGCGCTCCTTCCGTGGAGATCTGCACTATGAGCCGGAGCCGGTTGGTTCCAGCTTTGTCGTTGAGTTATCGGCCGCCGTCTCAGCCGGCGCGCCGGCCGGAGAGATAAAAGAGCCCAATGGAAAACAAGATCCGGATCCTGCTGATCGACGACCACAGCCTGTTTCGGGAGAGCCTGAGCCGGTTGCTCGAATCGGAGCCTGATTTCCATATCGCCGGGACGTGCGCCGGCGTCGCCGAAGCGCTCACGATACTCAATCGGCAGCCTGTCGATGTCGTGCTTCTCGATTACGATCTCGGCGATGAACAGGGTACCGCGTTTCTGGAAGAAGCGAAGCAGCGGCGTTTTCCGGGCCGGATTCTCATGGTGACGGCGGGCATGAACGATACCGGCACGCTGCGCGCTTTCGAAGCGGGCGCGGCAGGCATGTTCCTGAAACACAGCCCGCCCGCGCAACTGATCGAAGCGATTTATAAAGTGGTTCGCGGCGATATGTGGCTCGATTCACGCGCTGTGCGTTCTCTTGTCGCGGGCGCGCACGAAAAATCGGAAAGCCATCAGGCAACGCATCAGGGAACCCAGACGCTCACGGCGCGCGAGCGCAGCGTGCTCAAATCGGTTTTCGAAGGCCTGACCAATAAAGAAATTGCCGCGGGCATGCAGATTTCCGAAAGCTCCGTTAAAGCCGTATTGCAGCAGTTGTTCGACAAAACCGGCGTCCGCACCCGTAGCCAGCTGGTGCGCATAGCGATCGAACAGCATGCCGGCGACTGGCTCAACGAGCAGTAATCGCAACCTGCGGCGCACCCCCTGCGCCGCAATCCGTTTCGC
>JALYHT010000172.1 GCA_030776225.1 Acidobacteriota bacterium
GAGTATGCAAGGTCATAAGTCACATAGTCGGAGAGCCGCGTGACGCTGCGCGCGGACCGCAGATGTGAAATCGCGCCGCTGAAATTGCGTGCGTTGTAAGCGGCGATGCCCTGCTGCAGATCGGATAATCCAGCCTCCGCGCCATATGCGCACGCTACGCCCAGCAAGAGGAAGCTTGCGGCAAGGGCGGATTTCTTCATGTCATACCATCGGTCCGGGATAACTGTGTCCCAGAAGACTGTCATCGTCATGGGCGAGGGTTCGCATAATCTCCAGATGCAGGTAATCCACCATGGTGGGCGATTTGGAAAGAAAGTTCTGCAGGAACTGCGTCCGGGCGGCATCAATTGCGTTTTGCAGAGAGCCGTAGATGTTCGAGGTTTCAACGCCCCGGCCCAGGTCGTCCGGGTGATAAAGCCTCATCTCGGCGACCCGGACGCGAGCCATGCGTTGCGCCTGAAGGTGCAGCTTCTGGTCGTCCGGAGTCAGTTCACTCCAGGATCGGGCGCCGGAAGTTGCACTGGCCGGAATGTCCTGCGTGGAAGGCGGAGGGAGAGTGTTGCCGGATGCGGCGGCGGCCAGAGCCGGCACGACGGGGCGTAAAGTGGATTCAAGGGCCTCAAGCCTGAGACCCGCGACCTCGCAGACCATTTCGACGGGCGCGGCCTGCTCGACATTGAGCGCAACCACCATGGCTACTACGGATTGACGTACCGCCAGGGGGAAGAGATACGCTTTTCGATCCGTGGCATCTTCGCCGTCGTGCAGTAAACGCGCCACCAGAGGAGAAATTTCGGAAGGAGTCGCGAGAGCGACCACCGGGTCCCGGCTTTCAATGGCCGACGCGATTGCCGGCGACGACGCGACATCCACCACGCCGCCAGGGGCATGCGCCTGGCCGTTTTCAATCGTTAAAACCACCAGCTTCCTGGCATAAGAAGCAAGACCTTCAGCGAGAAGACCCGGAATATCGCTCGCGCCGCTCGACCGCAGCCGCCGTACGAGCTGATTCAGAGATTCCAGCTGAGAAGTCTTTGCTGCTTCACAGGCTTTTACCAGGCGGGTATTAGCGGCCAGCCGCTCTTCGGCAAGAGCACGCGATATCGACTGCCGGACTTCGGCATCGAACCGCTCTTTCAACTCCGCGACTAAAGCCGACTGGTGTTTCTCAACCACTTCGCGCAGATCCAGCGCGCCGCCTTCATGCATTCTGATCCAATGGTACGGCACAGTGCGGGTACTGTCGAGATTGGGACGAGGCATGTCCCAAAATTATCCCGAAAGCCTCAACTCAACTATTGCCGCCATGAAGTTCTGCCGATGTTAAGGCATAGCGGAGGTGGTTCGGCGACTTGAAAAACGTGATGTTGCAACCTATAAACGAATTGGCACGGCGCGTGCTCTCCTATGAGCGTGAAAGCGGATTGGACACCAAACAATCGGTGGGGGAAAACCAAAATGGTCCGGTTAAATCAGAAATTGGATCCGTCTCAAACGGGTCATGAAGCAGAGAAGCTACACGCGGATCTGCGAAAACTGGTAGTTGGGCAGGAAGAAGCTGTCGACCAGATCGTTAACATATATCAGACGTTTCTGGCGGGCATGACGAGTCCTGGCCATCCCATCGGGAACTTTCTCTTTCTGGGTCCGACCGGAACGGGCAAAACACGGCTCGTTGAAGCGCTGGCGGAATCCCTCGTCGGGGATGCGCGTTCAGTTCTAAAAATCGACTGCGCCGAATTTCAACACAGCCACGAAATCGCCAAACTGATTGGCTCGCCTCCCGGATATCTGGGGCATCGCGAGACGCACCCTCTGCTCAGCCAGGAAGTGCTGAATCAGTATCACACTGAAAAAATCAAAATCAGCTTTGTGCTGTTCGACGAAATCGAAAAAGCCAGCGATGCTTTATGGAACCTGTTGCTTGGCATTCTCGATAAAGCAACGCTGACGCTCGGCGACAACCGGCGCGTCGATTTCTCCCGCGCCATGATCTTCATGACCAGCAACCTGGGCGCTTCGGAAATGAGTTCCATTATGAGACCCAATCTGGGGTTTGCCGCTTCCGATATGGAACGGCGGGCTGCCTCGGGAGAGGTCAACGAAGAAGTGAGCGCCAAGGTTACGAGAGCCGGAGTTGAAGCCGCGCGCCGCAAATTCACTCCGGAATTCATGAATCGAATCGACAAAGTCGTCGTCTTCAGGTCGCTGGGAACGGATGAACTGGGCCGTATTCTGACCATCGAGTTGAACGTTCTGCAACAGCGCATCTTCAACACTTCGAGCACCACGCCTTTCGTTTTCAACGTGACTTCGGAAGCGCGCTCTTTCCTGCTCCGTGAAGGCACGGATTTGAAATACGGCGCACGTCACCTGAAACGGGCCATCGAGAGAACCCTGCTCCATCCGCTTTCGAATCTGATCGCATCCGGCCAGGTTCACGGAGGAGATCTGATCCGCATCGATTTCGATGTCGATGAAAATCAGCTCTGCTTTGTTAAGGAAGCGGAGGATATGGCAGCCTATGCCATGGTTCAAATGATAGAAGCGGCGCCCTCGGCTCTTTCCGCGGCCGCCATCGCTTCACCCGCGCATTTCGAACAGCCCCGCGTGGCTAATGCGAAAGGCAAGAGCACTCGTTAATCGGTCAAAGACCCGGGTAAGGTTCCACATGCACCAGAACATCGGCTACCCAGGGTAGCTGCTGGCGAATGCGGTCCCGGACCCGGGTGGCAATTTCATGCGACGCGCGAACCGTGATCTCGGGGTCTACTTCGAGATGCAGATCGACGTGGTACTTGAAGCCGGTTTTGCGCGCAAAACATTTTTCGACGCCCGCTACATCCGCTACGCTCATGGCTACTTCGCGGATCCTCGACATGGAACGCTCATCGGGCATTGTGTCCATCAAATGCATGGACGATTCGTAGACCACCCGGCATGCCGTTCCCACGACAATCAGACCCACCGCGAAAGCGCCGTAGTGATCGGCCCTGAGGAACCCTTCCGGATCTATCAGCGTCAGCGACAAGGCTACGAGCGCGACGATACCGGAGAGCATGTCCATCCCGTCGTTAGCGGCATCGGCCAAAAGGGACGAGCTGCCGATTTCCTTCCCCTGTCGATACTTGGCAATCAGCAGCCAGCCCTTGGCCGCGATCGAGATCAGCAGTGGCCAGACGGCATAGGCCGAGGGCGTGGACATCACAGCGCCGGTCAATCCACTCCAGGCGATCGCGCAGCCCGCGCTGCCCAGTATGAAGCCCAGCAGCAGCCCGACCACGATTTCCACGCGCCCGTGGCCATAAGGATGGTTCTCGTCGGCCGGTCGCGCCGCGAGTCTCAGGCCTATTAATACCAGCCCGGAAGTGAAAACATCGGTCGCGGATTCAAAACCGTCGGCGCTTACGGCGGCCGAGTGCGCAAACCCACCCACAGTAATCTTCAGAACAGCCAAAAGACCGCTGACGATCATACCGATGATGGCGATCTGCTGGGCTCTCTGCATCTGCCGTCTTGTAGTGTAGGCGAAACGCGCTTCTACCCGCGCTCCTGATTGCGCGCGGATCGTGTGTAAGGAGAATTGATGTAGCGCTGAGACTCCCGCGCCGCTTCCGCCTCGGGAGCGAATCGGACTGCCTGCCGATAAGCCTGCACAGCCAGATCGTGGCGGTTCTGCAGATCGTAGATCTGGCCCTGACGCATCAGCGCCAGCACGCCGGTATTCAGATCCAGCTCGCGCAACTGCGCGGGCGTGGCGGTAATTTTCCTGAGATTTTCCAGGGCTTTGTCCAGATCGTCGAACCAGAATTCAAAGTTCCCGGTTTCGTAATAAATTTTTTCCCAGGGAATGCGTTCATAGCCGGAAACATTCTCCTGCTTGAGTTTCGCAATCTCGCTTAGGGTGGTGAGTGCGTTTTGGCGGCTCCCGATCGACGCATACATCTGTGCAAGTTCAAAGC
>JALYHT010000173.1 GCA_030776225.1 Acidobacteriota bacterium
CTATAGGACTGATTCCGACGTTCCAGATTAACGAAGGGCTCCCAGACCAGTAGATGATATTCCTTTGGAAGACGTTGCCCGACATGCCGTAATCCGGCCCCCAGCCAGCCTCGGTTTGATAAAGCACCAACTGCGTGCCCGAGGACGAAAGGTCCAGGATATTGTTTGTGACCGTAATGTGATCGCTTCCATGAAGCTGAAAAACCTGAGCCCCACAATTCCGGCATATATTCCCACTTATTAGTACGTCGGTGTCTCCATCGTCCAGATAAATCGCCTTTATCCAGTTGTTAATGTAATCTGAACCGCCAACGCCATCGAAAATGTTATTGGTAATCTGGACACCAGTAGAGGAATGAGTTCCATCGATTATGTAGATCGCTCCTCCGTCGGAGCTGTTGAAACTCATTGTGTTTTGAAAGATATTGCGATCGATGATATTGTTGCTGTTCGTCAGATCGCCAGGGTTAGTTCCTAAAACGATTCCGCCCCCTTCACAGTTCTTTATCATGTTATGGGTGATATTGTTGTTGCTGCTTCCGTTCCAGAAGTTGAGCGCATACCACACCAAAGTATGGAGCCCTGCTATGCTTCCCGGACTCACGCCATCGATTGTGTTGCTATCGATGACTGAGTTCGTGAAATGACCCCCGCTGATACAGACGGTGTTGCACTTGAAGAAATTGTTCGATCGGAACGTGACGCTGTCTGCATTTGAAACAGCAATCCCGGTGGAACCCATACTCTGGAAGGTAAGTCCCTGCAGTGTAATGTTTTTGATACCCCCGGTGGACATATTGACGCCACCGACCCCCTGGCCATCGAGAGTTGGCGTTTCTCCGGGATATGCTATCCAGGTTTCGCCGTTATCGCCTGTGTTGAACTGCCATATCAAGGCGAGGTCGTAAGTGCCCGATCTAAGCGTCGCTGTTTTGACGCTTGAGTTTCGCATCGCCGTTTGAGCCCTGGACAAACTTGAATATGGCCCATCAGTTCTGTTCGAGTTTGGTGATTCCAGAAGGCCGGACCAGGAATCATTTCCGTTTGAAGCGGAGACGTAATACGTCGCCGCCGACAGACTTCCGCAGGTGAGCGCTTCAGATGCCAATAATATGCAGACGAACGCAATGCGCTTGTTTAACAAGTACCTTTTCATTGAAACTCCCTTATCTGTTTTGCTTACGATCGGAATGCCTTCTATTACCGAAAGGCATACCGATCCGCGAACTCGCGCTAAGGACGAGCGCCAGCGGAATTCAGGAAATACGCAGGTTCTTCTGCGAGCCGAACGTATCGCAAGCGAATTCAAAAACGGCCATTCAAAAATGCCGTTTTCAAAATTCCAACTTCACTCCCGCGTCTTCAAGCCCAGCTTGAGTAGGTCAGAGGCGCCCGTTTGTCGGTACTAGTAGTACCGGTACCTTGGTATAATACCGTAAGTGCTGTGCCCTTGCAATTGGAAAAAACATAAATCTAGCGAGCCCGGAACCCACCCTGACGCCGCATAAAAAACTTTGCCCCATCGGGGGTTTTAGTGGGCGCGCCCGATATGTGTAAGTGCAGGACAGAGATCTCTACTCACAGATTTTAGGGATTCGGGAGCCGTGGAGGGTATCCCGGGTCGACCTCGATTTGAAGCAGGGTGAGGTGAATGCTTCCGCAGGCGGAGTCCGGCAGCCGGCTTACAGCTTTATTCGAAGCGCTGGCCATCGATCACGATCCGCTGAACCCACCGCCGCCGGACCGCGGCAACAATCCGACCGTGAACTGGCACAAGAGAAACGCTCGAACGAAACGCACGAATCGCTGCCGGCATCCAGACGGGTCACGCTGAGCGGGGACCGGGGTTATGACACGAAGGGCTTTGTGGCGGCGCTGCGGAAACTGAAGGTGACGCCGCATGTGGCACAGAATAATTCAAATCGGCGCAGCGCGATCAACGAACGCACACGCGGCAGCCGCGTACAACCTGGTGCGGATGCGCAATCTTCAGATTGCAACCGCATGGGGAGAAGTGTGTCCAAAAACCTTAAAACAGGCCTTCGGACACACACAAGCGGGGCCGGGAACCGCGGCTGCAAGGGGCACAACACGTTTCGCCGCCTGGTAAAACATCAAAAGAGCAGACCTTTCGGGAATACGACTGTAAACGGGTCAGCTCTTCAGCAGCCTGTTAAAGACACCGGCCAGGTGTCAGTCAGTTCATTAAAATCTCGCGTATGAGTCTGAGTTTTAGGAAAATGAATATCTCTGGGAGTTCTTGCAGATGACAGGATCGATGAAACAAAGCCTGAAGACGGCCTTCCGCCACATAGGTGTGGAGGTGACTCGGATCAACTCCACCGCGACTACGGCTTGCCGTCGTCTGACCATGATGAGGCATGAGCGGATAGACACCGTGATTGATGTGGGTGCCAATGTGGGGCAGTACGCCTCCGAGCTCAGGGAAAGCGGCTACGGAGGAGATATCTTCTCCTTTGAGCCACTTAGTCAAGCGTTCGCGGATCTTTCAAAGAAAGCTCACGGCGACGCGAACTGGCGCTTGTTTCAGACCGCCATCGGGGCGGAAAATGGGGAGGCCGAGATTAACATTTCGCGAAACAGTTTCTCGAGTTCCCTGCTCCCCATGCTCGAGACACACATTCAAGCGGCTCCGGAATCCCGGTATTTGTCCACGGCGCCCGTGAGCGTCCGGACCTTGGACACTGCGCTTCAGGATATACCTCTGAAGGATCGCCGCGCTCTGCTTAAAATCGATACCCAGGGCTATGAAGAACCGGTATTACGGGGCGCCGCGAATAGCCTGCGACAGGTCTATCTGGTTGAGTGCGAGCTATCTCTGGTTCCTCTTTATGAGGGTCAGTGTTTGTTTCTGGATATGGTTGACAAGCTCGCTGTCCTGGGATTCAGCCCAGTCCATTTCGAGCCAGCGTTCGTTGACGAAGCGACAGGATATTGTCTTCAGATTGATGGGATATTCGCCCGGTCACATTGAAGGGTGGATAGCCCTCGGCAACGATCGGACGATTGCGCAGGATGGGCGACGAAAGTGCAGCAACCGCTAATGGCCAATACTATTTGCTGTTTCAAATCTCAACCGTCCACCGCAGAGACGCCGAACGCGGAAGACATAAGGTTGTTGAAACCGTGACCGGACAGGAAGTGGCAATGCCGGTGAGTGCTTTGGGCGCGCGCCTCAACAATTTCGGCATAATACGGTTGATCCTCGCCGTGATCGTGTGCCTGGGCCATCTCGAGTCAATTCTGCCTCGCGATTATGGCATTCTGGCTTGGCCGAGCGACTATTTTGGCGGAAACCGGGCAGTCGACTGTTTTTTCGTGATATCCGGCTACCTGATCTTTCGATCCTGTCGTCGATCGACGTCACTCCGGACTTATGCGCTAAAACGGGCGCGGCGCCTTTATCCTGCGCTCTTTGCAGCGGTTCTGGGTTCGACTATTCTGGGCGCCTTTATTACGAGGCTTCCGCTCTCAGCGTATCTTTCGCTGCCGACGCTGCGGTACATAGCTTGTAACCTTTGCTTCGCAACGTTTCTTGCACCCACGCTGCCCGGTGTATTCGAACAGAATCGCGATGTTTTCGTGAACGGTCCGCTGTGGACGTTGAAGATAGAACTGATGTTTTACTGTGCCGTGCCGGCCTATCTCTGGCTGGCGCGCCGCATACGGTTCGAGACTCTGGCGCTGGTTACCTATATCGCGTCCGTGGCATTCCGCCTGACGATGAACACCTGGGCCGCCGCTCATCCCAATGGACCCTGGGAGGAGTTGGGGCGGCAACTGCCGGGCCAGCTTTCATTCTTTATGGCTGGCGCGCTGATCGAAAATAATATTAAAGCCTTCAGGCAACACGTGTGGTGGCTGCTCGGAGCCGCCGCCGTGATGCTTCTCCCGGGAATTTATTTGCTCTATCCGGCGGCGCTTGGAATCATCGTCATCTGGCTGTGCGTTGTCGCACCGTGTGTCGATTTTACTTCACGGTTCGGCGACTATTCTTACGGCCTCTATGTCACGCACTTTCCGATCATTCAGACATTTGCGGCGCTTGGTATACTCTCTGCCTTTCCGGCGCTCAGGACTGTTGCGGCGCTTGCGATCTGTGCCGCGGTTGCAGTGCTGTCATGGCACTTCGTTGAGCTACCCGCACTGCAACCTGCTCCTTCGCGGCCACTTTCCGGAACCGTAATTCCCGAAGAAGCCTTGTCGCGAGCTTTTAAGGTGCCCATCAAGGCCGCCTTTGATAAGTCTGCTCCGGAGTAAAATGCCCGGAATACGCAGGACGGCAATGATTGTTGCCGGCATGATCGCCGTTATACAAGGTGCGTATGCCGCATCGTATTACGTATCGCCCGCTGGTCGTGATTCGAATGATGGACTCTCGATTGACACGCCATTCGAAACGCCAGGCAAAGCTCAGCGTTCCATGCAGGCCTCATCGATCAAAACAACAATCATGCGGGGAGGTACTTACTCGATCGCCTCGGGTCTGAAATTCACAAGCAAAGACAGCGGTGAATCCTGGCTCGGATACAACGGAGAAACGGTCGCCTTCGAAGGAAACCGGCGTGGCAAAGTAGACATCGATGAAACTGCGAATTTCACGATTGAAGGCATTCGGTTTCAAAACATGGCAGCGGGCGGCTTGCACGTCAACAACGTCTCCAACTTAGCCTTAAGATGGAATACCTTCATAAACAGCGAGCAGAATGCGATTAGTGGCTACGGCCTGACCAACTCCGTGATTGACAGCAATATAATCGATGGCCAGCACCCGGGGACGATCTCCGGTCCCGGCAGCACCCCATACTGGGCAATCGAGTTGGGAATCGGAAGCAGTAACAATCAAATATCTCATAATCTGATCAGTAAATGCCAGGGTGGCGGGATCAATTTCGGTGCGGGGCCAGAAGATTCACCCAACCACAACGACCACATCGATCGAAACATTCTGATGAACGTCAACACTGACTCATCGGACAGCGGAGCCATTTACTTCTACGATCCCGCCGGTTCTGCCCGCGGTCTGGAGATCACAAATAACG
>JALYHT010000174.1 GCA_030776225.1 Acidobacteriota bacterium
TTTATCTCGATATCGGCGAGCGTGTCGATGCGCTTGTGGAGATGAAGAATCCCGGGGTGTGGGTGTTCGGCGCGGTGTCGGATGAGTTTCGAAAAATGGGCATGGGCGTGGTTGTGGAATATGCGAATAAATCCGGAGTAGCGCAGTGGCAGGCGCCCGCGAATTCAGGCAAGGGCCCCTGGGACTACGCGCAATTCTCGAACGACCAGCCCGCGCCGGAACCGGATCATACGTTCGAGATGCTGATCCGCAAGATTCCAGGGAACAAGAAGGACTTCAACCACTGGACCATCAACGGCAAGTCGTGGCCCGACATCGAAAAGCTGCGCGTGGAAAAGGGCAAACGGTATCGACTGCTGTTTAATAACGATAGCGGCGACATCCATCCTCTTCACCTGCATCGTCACATTTTTGAAATCACGCAGGTGGGGGACAGGCGCATGTCTGGCCTTCGAAAAGATGTGATCAGCGTCAACCACCGCAGCAAAGCGGCCATCGATTTCGTGGCCAATAACCCCGGGTTGTCGCTATTCCACTGCCACATGCAACTGCACATGGATTTCGGCTTTATGCAGATGTTGGAATACGTGTAGCCGGTCACGTGCCCTTCATTCCAGTGGAACTCAAATTGATCTTCAGCAGCTCATGGCGCAAAACCAGGAAGAGCTCAAATTAAAATATCAGTCCGTTTTGAAGGCAATTCAACAGGCGAACGGGAGCCTGAAGAACGTCAACATGGAAGGCGACAAGATTTTCATCCGCGCTGAAGTGGGCAGCGATCCCCTCAAGAATCAAGTCTGGGACGCTATCAAGCAGGTGGATGCCAGCTATGCCGACCTCCATGCGGATATTGAAGTGAATCCCGCACTGGCCCCTCAAACGGCCGCCGCCGGGGCGGGGAGCGGGGGTACCCAGCAACGCAGGTACACGGTGCAGGCGGGCGACAGCCTTTCCAAAATCGCGGAAAAATTTTATGGCCGGGCAACCGAGTACCAGAAGATTTTTGAAGCCAATCGCGACAAGCTGAGCGACCCGAACAAAGTAAGCGTGGGCGCAGAACTTGTGATTCCGCAATAGGACCCGCCCATGAGTATTTTCGATCAGGCAGGTCAGGAATTGGGCGGAGTGCTGCGGCAATACGCGAATGGAGGGGCGCCCGCGAATCCTCAGGACGCGATCCAGCATTATCAGCAGGTGGCCAGTCAAACGCCTCCCTCGGTGCTTTCAGCGGCGCTCGGCTCGATTTTCCGGTCGCCGCAGACCGGCACTTTCGGGCAGAACGTGTCTTCAATGTTCGGGCAGTCGGATCCGAATCAACGCGCGGGGATTCTGAACACGCTTCTCTCCTCGGGCGGCCCGGGGATACTTTCTAAGCTGGGTCTGAGTCCGGGAACAACGCAGCTCTCGCCCCCGCAGGCACAGCAGATTCAGCCGGCGGCAGTGGAAGAGGCTGCCAACCACGCGCAGGAACAGAACCCCTCCATCATCGATCGGGCGAGCGAATTTTATGCGCAGCACCCAACGCTGGTGCAGGCGCTGGGCACAGGTGCGGCAATTATGGCCGTGCAGCACATTATCGGAAACAGATAAGGAGCGCTCCGGGAACGGCGGGGACTGAAAGCCGCCGTTCCCCGCCGGACTTTCCTCCGTGGCATGATAGTCGGTTCGCCCGACTCCCATGCCCGCCGACATGCACGAAAGCAGGACTCCGATCGACAAAGGCGTATTGCCTTCGCAGGCCATCGAGAAGATGGTGTCGGAGGGGCAGATCCGTTCGCGCGCGCCGTTGCAGCCCGATCAGATACAGCCCTCTTCGATTGACCTGCGTCTGGGGACGGAAGCGTTCCGGGTGCGCGCCAGTTTTCTGGCCAACGGCGCTTCCACAATCACGAGCAAGCTGGAGCAGTATCGCCTCCATACCCTCGATTTGACGCGCCCCGCGGTGCTTGAAAAAGGCTGCGTTTATATCGTGCCGCTACAGGAGGAACTGGCGCTCCAGCCGGGGATCTCCGGCAAAGCCAATCCAAAAAGCTCGACCGGACGCCTGGATATTTTCACGCGCCTCATTACGGATGAAGGGCGGCAGTTCGAGATGGTGCCCGCCGGTTACCATGGGCGTCTTTATGCGGAAGTCGTACCGCGCACGTTCAGCGTGGTCGTGCGGCAGGGCGAGCGGCTTTCGCAGCTCCGGCTTTTTCAGGGCGACTATACGCCTTCGGATGCGCTGCTGCGGCAGCTTGAGCAGGACGAGAGCCTGGTGTACCTCGCCGACGAGACTCGCGGCGAAGCGAATATCCGGAACGGACTGCGCTTGTCAGTCGACCTGGTCGGCGCCGGCGGAGCCGACATCATCGGCTACCGGGCGAAGAAGCATGCGCCATTGATCGATCTCGCGCGGGTCCAGCATTACGACCTCGAAGAGTTCTGGGACCCTATCCGCGGCAACGACGCCCGGACCCTGATCCTCGACCCGGAGGATTTCTACATCCTCGCTTCCCGCGAGCGCGTGCGCATTCCGGCACAGTATGCGGCTGAGATGGTGCCCTTCGATGCCACGATCGGGGAGTTCCGGATTCACTACGCGGGATTTTTCGACCCTGGGTTCGGATATGGCGCCGGCGATATCAACGGCACACGGGCCGTTCTCGAAGTGAGGTCGCACGAGGTGCCGTTCATTATGGAAGACGGCCAGATTGTGGCCAGCCTGGTTTTTGAGCGGTTGCTGGAAAGGCCGCGGCTGCTGTACGGCGAAGGAATCGGCTCTTCTTACCAGCGCCAGGGATTGAAGCTCAGCAAGCATTTCCGGACGCCCTGAAACTCCTGCGGTCCGGTCTAACCCCGCACGACGAGTATAGGGATATCCAGTTGGTGGCGCACCGGATTGATGGTGTTGCCGAAAATAAGATCTTTGATGCCGCCGTGGCCGTGCGCGCCCATGACCAGAAGATCCGGCGAGATTTCACGCGCGTAGCTGACAATTTCCTTCCGCGGGTTGGAGCCGTGGCGGATGGCGGTCTCGACGTCGATCTCCATTTCACCGAGTGAATCCACCAGGCTGTCGAGGTAATCGCGCCCGGCTTCAACTTCCGCGGTGGAGGAATCCGATCCGTAGATCTGGCTGGTGACCCCTTCTTCCACGTGCAGCAGATAAATTCGCCCGTTGTTACGGTCTGCCAGCGCCGCCGCGTGGCTCAGCGCGATGCGGTCGAGCGGCGAGTGATCGAGCGGGACCAGGATGCGCCGGTACATGGGTGGCGCGATCAGCTCGGCGGATCGGTCTTCAAGGCCCAGTGTGGCGGTCATTGCAGTGGGCCGGCGGTAAGGTTGGAGGGCAATCCAGACGAGCAGGGCAAAGAGCGCACCGGCCGCCGCATAAGAAACCGTCCACACGAGCGGAGTATATTTGCCGGCGCTGGAAGCCCACTCCGCAATTTGCTGCTGAGCAAGCCACAGGTTCAGCGCCACGACGACTACGGCCGTGATCCAGCCGCCGAGGCGCAGTTTCCAACCGCTGGCGAAGGGGCCCATTCGCTGCGGATCGTTCGTAAAGTGGATCAGCGGCAGAATGGCGAACGGTAATTGCAGGCCGAGAATCACCTGGCTGAGCAACAGGAGCTGAAGCGTTCCGCCGCTCCCGGCGAGCCATATGACCAGGAGCGCGGGCACGATCGCGAGCGAACGCGTCACCAGGCGCCTCAGCCAGGGCCTGACCCGGATGTTCAGAAAGCCTTCCATGATGATCTGCCCGGCCATCGTGCCGGTCAGCGTGGAAGACTGCCCCGATGCAAAGAGAGCGACGGCAAAGAGCTTCGCCGCGACCAGTGTGCCCATCAGGGGCGTCAGCAGCAGAAAAGCCTGCTGGATCTCTTCAACCGGCTTGTGCGCGCGATAAAAAACAGCGGCGGCCAGAATCAAAATCGAGATATTGATGAACATCGCGACATTGAGCGCGACTGTGCAATCCACCAGGTTCCATTTGCAGGCTGTCCGCTTGTCTTCTTCCGAGGAACCGATGTGACGCGTCTGCACCAGGGCGGAGTGCAGGTAGAGGTTATGCGGCATCACCGTCGCGCCAACCATGGCGATCGCGATGTACAGGCTGCGGTTATCGATGCGCGGAACCAGACCGCTCAGGACACCCGCGGCGTCGGGCTTCGCCATAAAGAGCTCAATCGCGAAACATATGGCAATCACAGCAATCAGCCCAAGGATGAAGGCTTCGAAGTAACGAATCCCCAGTTTCTGGAGCCAGAGCACCAGCAGCGTGTCCAGGGCTGTAAGCGCGACGGCGGCCAGCAGCGGAATATGAAACAGAAGATTCAGCGCTATCGCGGCCCCCAGAACCTCCGCCAGATCGCACGCCACAATGGCCAGTTCACAAAGCAGCCAGAGCGCGAGATTCACCGGCCGCGGGTACGATTCGCGGCAAGCCTGGGCGAGATCGCGCCCGGTCACGATCCCGAGGCGCGCTCCCAGCGTCTGGAGCAGAATCGCCATGGCGTTGGACATGATGAGCACCCAGAGCAGCCGGTAGCCGAATTGAGCGCCGCCGGAAAGGTCGGTGGCCCAGTTCCCCGGGTCCATGTATCCGACGCTCACAATGTATGCCGGGCCCGCAAAGGCGAACATACGCCGCCAGCCAGCCAGATGGCCCACGGGAACGGATTCGTGCACCTCCGCAAGGGAGCGCGGCTTCGAAGAGCGGTTGGCCGATTGACCCTGAATCACTGCAACTTCCTCAAACACCAACTTTAACGCGCCGGAGAAGACGTCTGTCCGCGCGTAAAATAGAACATGTCCCTTCGACCTTTGCTCTCCGAAGAACAGATCCAGAAGCGCGTTCACGAGCTGGGCGCGCAGATCGATGCGGATTATCCCGATGGAACGCTTTTTCTGATCTGTATTCTCAAGGGCGCCTGTTATTTTCTGGCTGATCTGTCGCGCGCTATCAAGCGCGATACTTTCATCGACTTCATGGGCATCTCAAGTTACGGCCGCGGCAAAACCAGCTCCGGCGAAGTCAGGGTCACAAAGGACCTGGATATCTCTCTGGAGGGCGCGGATGTGCTGATCGTCGAAGACATCATCGACAGCGGCGTCACGCTCAATTACCTGACGGGTCTTTTGAAACAACGCAGGCCCAAGTCCGTCAGGGTGGCAACCCTGCTCGATAAACCCGAGCGCAGACTGCGGCCTGTGGACGTGGCCTACGCAGGGTTCAGAATACCGGATGAATTCGTAGTGGGGTATGGTCTGGATTACGCGGAGAAATACCGCAATCTGCGCGACATCTGTATTCTGGAACCCGAGTAGCGCCGCTGCCCGACTTTCAGGGCAACCGGCGGAGCAGGAATGTCGTCAAATTAAGAGATGGTTCAGCGGCCTGGTTCATTCCTGATCCCCGCGTCTTTGGCTGGAATTCTGGCTGCGACTCTCCTGTGGCCCGCAAGCGCCTTTGGCCAGATCAGTTTCCCCGGTCAATATCCGAGCCAGTACCCCGGCCAAAGCCCCTATCCGGGCGGCGGAATCGGGGGGATCCGGCTCCCGGGTCAACGGCAAAGCCGAACCGAGACGACGCGGGAAGAGCAGAGTCGCGCCACAACGATCGCGGGCCTGCTGCGCAAAATCTCCGACGCCGGCATGGTCGTCGAATCGGATGACAAACGGATTGTGACTGTGGCTCTCGCGGCTTCGACGAAGTATTACAGGCGTTCCGGCGATGCGGCCCGCAATCGCGATCTGCAGCCGGGCGACCACGTAACCGTCGAGGCCACGCAGGACGATAAAGGCTACTTCCATGCGAAAACAGTCACGCAGGTGAAAAAGGGAACCACCGAGGAACGCGCCGCTGCATCGCAGCCGGTGGACGATTCGCCGATCGCCGACGGCGGTAATACGGGCGGGGGGAGTGTCGCCGGCGATGACGATCGGCCGCGCCTGAAGCGGAGTTCTTCGCCGGAACAGGCAGTGCAGACACCGGCAACTCCCGACCTGGACGATGCGGGTCCACCAAAACTGCGCACCGGCGTCTCCCGTGGCGATGTCCTGATCGAAAGGGCGCGGGATGCCGCATTCTCCTTCGCCGAGACACTTCCCAATTACATGGTGAAGCAATTCACCACCCGCTACCAGACGGAAGCGGCGCACGGCGGACAGACCTCCTGGCACGCCCTCGATACAGTAACCGCCGATGTCGTCTCTGAAGGGGGGAAGGAGAGTTACAAGAATATTCTGGTGAACGGGAAGACTCCGAAGGAAGCCATCGAGAAGAGCGGCACGTGGTCTACCGGCGAGTATGCCAGCGTGCTGCTCGATGTCTTTTCGCCTGCCACAGACACCGACTTTCACAACAAACGCTCCACCATGATGCTCAATCGCGCCGCTTTCCGGTACGACTTTGCGGTGGAACAGGCGAACTCGCACTGGCATGTTTACTCGTCTTCGGAATCGTACCGGCCCGAGTACTCAGGCGCGATCTGGATCGATAAGGAAAATGCGCGCGTGCTCCGTATTGAATTGTCGGCCCGCAATATGCCGCGCGCGTTTGCGCTCGACACGGTCGAATCCGCCGTCGACTATGATTACGTTCCGATCGGCGACGGCAGGTTTCTTCTGCCCGTGCATTCCGAGGCGCTCAGCTGCGAGCGGGGAACAAGCATATGCAGCCGCAATGTAATCGACTTCCGCAATTACAGGAAGTTCGGCGCGGACACTTCAGTCACGTTCGATGCCACAGCGGAGAAATAGAACCGGCCCGTTGTTATACTTCATCATCCGATGAATAAGGTCTTTTGTGTCTTCCTGATAGCGGCAATGTTGTGCGCCTGCAGGAAAACGCCTGCGC
>JALYHT010000175.1 GCA_030776225.1 Acidobacteriota bacterium
GCTTGCCGCCCAGTCGCCAGGCGATTCCGGAAGTGTGCATGGCGTGGTTCTGGATGCGTCGAAGGCCTCAGTCCCCGCGGCTACCGTTATTCTCAGAAACCCACTCACGGGCGTGGAACGCACAACGTCTTCCGATTCCAGCGGCGCCTTTCAACTGAACGGCATTCCGTTTGGAAATTACCGGCTCACCACGTCTGCGCCGGGATTTGGGGAATCGGCACAGAGTATTTCAATAAGGTCGACAGTGCCGGTGGAGCTCAGGATGGCGCTCACGGTGGCGGGCGCATCGACATCGCTGGAGGTCGCGGATGCGGCCGGCGGGAGCCTGGAGCTTTCGTCGACGGCTCACGGGACACTGGACCGGTCACTGCTCGACCGCCTGCCTGTGCAAAATCAGGCCACTGGCCTGAGCGAGACGGTGACACGTACAACACCGGGGGTGGCCGCGGACGGCAACGGATTTGCGCATCCTTTGGGGGAGCATGCGGATACGTCGATCTCCATTGACAACCAACCCATCACCGATCAGCAGGCGAAGAGTTTTTCCAACCAGATCCCGATCTCGATCGTGGAAACGATGGAAGTCATCACCGGCGCGCCGCCCGCGGAGTTCGGCGATAAGACCAGCCTGATCATCAATGTCACGACGCAGTCAGGCCTTGGCAGGAACAAGCCCTTTGGCAGTCTGTCGTCGCAGTACGGCTCGTTCGGGACATGGTCCGAAGGCGTCACGTATGGGGTCGGCACGGGCCATTGGGGGAATTTCGCGGCGTTCAACGCGAGCGGTACAGGGCGGTTTCTGGACACCCCCGAGTTCCTCCCGCTTCATGACCACGGCAATGCGGAGGCATTTTTCGACCGGCTCGACTGGCAGCCGAATAACGCGGATAGTTTTCATATCAATCTCTCCGCGGCACGTTCGTGGTTTCAGACTCCGAACACGTTCGACTCCCAGGCGGCGGGCCAGGATCAGCGTTCGCAGATCCGATCCTTCAATATCGCGCCCGCCTGGACGCATTTGATCAACCCGCGCACCGTGTTCACGCTGAACCCATTTATCCGCTTTGACCGCTCTCAATACTTTCCGTCGGCCAACCCGCTGTCGGATCGGCCCGCTACTCTTTCGCAAAGCCGCTACCTGACCAATATAGGTTTTCGCAGCGATATTGCTTACTCCCGCGGAATTCACAATGCCAGGGCCGGTGGGTCATACTGGCATACGCTGCTTCGCGAAAGCTTTAATATCGGAGTCACCGACCCGGCCTACAATGCCGTTTGTCTGGACGCCGCAGGAGAGGCCGTAACCGCCGCGCAGCCGCTTTCCGCGAATCAATGCGGGGCGGAGGGCTATCGGCCGAACCCGGCATTCATCCCGAACCTGTTGCCTTATGACCTTACGCGCGGCGGCCACCTCTATGCATTTCACGGCGCCACGGATGTCAGGGAGCTTGCCTTCTATGTCCAGGACGCAATCACGCTCGGACGATTGACGTTGAATCCGGGTCTGCGCTATGACCGTTACAACGGTCTGAGCGAGGGCCATCAGCTTCAGCCCCGCTTTGGACTGGCATATCGCACGCCCTGGAGCAATACAGTGGTCCGCCTGTCATACGCGCGGCTCTTCGAAACTCCCTACAATGAAAACCTGATCGTGGCCAGTGAAGCCGCCGCCAGTTCCCAAACCTCGAATCCATTCGGAACGTTCCGATCTTCGCCGCCGCGGCCTGGAGAGCGCAATCAGTTCAACAGCGGACTGGCGCAGGCGTTCGGCCGCCACCTGTCGATCGACGCCGACTATTTCTGGAAGTTCACGCACAACGCGTTCGATTTCGACAGCCTGTTCCTCACACCCATCACGTTTCCCATCGGCTGGCGGAAATCCAAAATCGACGGGCTGGCCGCGCGCATCACGCTGGCTGAAGTTCACGGCTTTTCGGCCTACACCGTGATGGGGCACACGCGTTCGCGTTTCTTTGGACCGGAGATCGGCGGACTGGTGTTCAACAACGCTCCGGACAATGGCGTATTCCGGATCGATCATTCCGAGGAGTTTCAGCAAACGACGTTCCTTCGGTATCAATACGGAAAGTCAGGCCCGTGGGCGTCCTTCACCTGGCGTTTCAACAGCGGTCTCGCTCTGCCCGGCGTGGTCCCGGATTATGCGAGCGCGCTCAGGCTCACGGCAGATGAGCAGGCGCAGATGGGCCTCTATTGTGGGGACGTATACGCCACGAGATTGCATTCCATCGCTTCCTGTAACTCGCCCGTTTTCGGCGCGACCAGAGTCTCAATTCCTCCGCCGGGCAAGGAAAACGACGATCTGCGGCCGACCCGCGTGGCCGGGCGGAACATTCTGGATGCAGGCGTGGGAATCGACGATTTGCTCCACAGAGAAGGCTACAAGGTACAACTACGGCTCACGGCGCTGAATCTGGCAAATAAGGAAGCGCTCTACAATTTTCTCTCGACTTTCAGCGGCACTCACTTCGTGACGCCACGCGCGCTGCAGGTGGAACTGCGGCTGGCGTTCTGATGCTTCGCGAGCTTCGATTGGTTTTGGGTCGGGTCACGTCCGCAGTCAACTGCGGTCGGTGGCTCGACGTATGGGGGGCGGATTGAAGGAAGCACAGGCGTCATTCTAACGCCGCGCCTCCTGCGGCTCGAAACTGATTTTGAGCCGGGTCCCGGTTGCCCTTGCGTATTTTTCAAGGGTCCGGGTTGAGGGCAGACTACCCCCACCTTCCAGACGAGCGATGACGCCCTGCGTCGTTTTCATGCGTTGCGCTACCTGTTGCTGCGTGAGGCCTGCGTGGGCGCGGGCTTCGATCATAGCGGCGGAAAGCGAGAACTCTTCTTCCAGCGCTTCGTATTCGCGCCGGTATTTCGGGTTCTTCATCCATTTGGTATGGAGATCATCGACAGTCGTGCGTTTCACCGATCTTTTACCTCCCTGGCTCTTTGCAGCGCGATCTCAATCTCTCGCCGGGGCGTCTTCTGCGTCTTTTTGACAAACACACGGATCACGACAACCCGGCGTTCTTTGGCTGTGATGTAAACCGCCCTCGATATTCCGTCCTTCCCCTTCATGCGCATCTCCCATAAAGGACCTTGCAGGCGCTTTACGTGGGGCTCATGAACTCGTTCGAGGCCGTATCCCTGAATCAGCTCGACGATTCGGCG
>JALYHT010000176.1 GCA_030776225.1 Acidobacteriota bacterium
GTGCCATCATCAAGCATGCCTGTCAGGACCAGCCCGATAACGCCGGATCCGTGCGAAACCGCGGCCGAGCGGAACAATGGATCGACGGCCGGCCTGTAACGGTTTTCCCGCGCCCCCTTTGTCACCAGCAGGGTTTCTTTCCTGACCAGCAGGTGATAATCGGCCGGCGCGATGTAGATGTCTCCGTCTTTAAAAGAATCTCCGTCGTGGGCACGCTCGCACCTGAACGCTTTGTGCCTGCCCAGCCGATGCATCAGCGCTTCTCCAGTGGCTTCAGGAGACAGATGCTGCACAATGAAAATCGCGGCGGGCAAACCGTCCGGCAATTGGCCGATCAATTCATCGAGGGCCTCCAGGCCTCCTGCCGAGGTTCCGATCACGACGATGTGCCGCCCTCTGGTTGAGATTGAATTGTGTTCCCCCGCAAAATTCGTCTCGCTCAGCACCTCGGCGAGATCGGATTCCGGGGAATTCAGCGATACTCCCGATGACGTCTGCATGGTGCGTTCATTGTCCCTTCTTCAGGCTTGAAAATGATTGATACCGACCTGTATTTCGCATTACGCGAAAGATCGAGTGTGCTAAATCCACCAGGTGCGCCGGGTCGCGTGCTGGAAGATACCACTCACGCCATGACACAATTAGTGACACACTGGAAGGCGGTCGCCGTTTATGGAAAAGACAACCTTCGCCATTGACCTGCCATCGGGCGAGGACATCCGTAGCGGGGTTCGCCGCACGGGAAGCAGAGCCAGTCCGCGGCGATGCGCCATTATAAGGCGCAGGTAGTGAGCCAGATCGATACACCCGAGTTTTTGATTGCCGCCCTGGGCGCTTCCGCTGGCGGCCTTGAGCCGCTCGAAACATTCTTCAGGAATATGCCGGCCGATGCCGGGATCGCATTTGTCATCATCCAGCACCTGGCCCCCGATCATCCGACCGCGCTGCCGGAACTGCTGGGGAGGCACACGGAAATGCCCGTCGAGCAGGCCCAGGATAATACGGAAGTCGTTCCGAACCGCGTCTATGTCATTCCGCCCAACGCCACACTGACGATCGACAAGGGAACACTGGGCGTCAACACGCCCGCGAAGGCGCGCGGCTCCCGGACGCCGATTGATGCGTTCTTCAACTCCCTGGCTGCAGACCGCGGCGAACACGCCGTCTGCATCATGCTCTCGGGCACAGGCACGGACGGCACGCT
The DNA here is from genome assembly GCA_030776225.1 of Acidobacteriota bacterium. Classification (GTDB taxonomy): domain Bacteria; phylum Acidobacteriota; class Terriglobia; order Bryobacterales; family Bryobacteraceae; genus BOG-234. Next base: position 1,205 of record JALYHT010000176.1, read on the forward strand.
CGGGCTGCGGGCGATCAAGGAATACGGCGGCATGGCCATGGCCCAGACGCTCGATTCCGCCAAATACGACGCCATACTGCGGAGCGCGATCTCGACCGGCCTGGTGGACCATGTACTGCCTGTGGAAGAGATGCCGGCGAAACTCCTTGATTATGCCGCGCACCTGGCTTCGGCGAACGACAACGGGACGCTCGATGCCGTCCGCGCCCAAATAGCCGCCAGTATGGGCAAAGTGCATGCCATCCTCAGGCGCAGCGCGGGGCATGATTTCAGCCAGTACAAGGAAAACACGATCGCCCGGCGCCTCGAGCGCCGAATGAAGGCCCTGCAGATTGAAACGGTCGAGCAATATGTCCAGACGCTGGAGCGACAGCCAGAGGAAGCCACCCGGCTTTTCAACGACCTGCTGATCGGCGTGACCCAGTTCTTTCGCGATCACGAAGCCTTCGAGGCGCTTCAGGCAGAAGTGATTCCGAAACTGTTTGAGGGCAAGGGGGAAGGCGATCAGGTGCGCGCCTGTGCGATGGGCTGCGCCACCGGAGAAGAAGCTTACTCGGTCGCCATTTTGCTCCTGGAGCATGCGTCTACCCTGGATAACGCCCCGAAGATACAGATCTTCGCCACCGACATCGACGAAGCCTCGCTCGCGTCGGCCCGCAAGGGCCGCTACCCGGAAAGCATGGCGGATCATATGACGCGTGAACGTCTGGAGAGATTCTTCGAGAAGCAGGACGGCGCCTGGCAGGTCACCCGGGAACTGCGGGACCTCGTCATCTTCTCAACCCACAGCTTTCTCAAGGATCCGCCGTTTTCGCGCCTGGACCTGATTTCCTGCCGCAACGTCATGATCTATCTCGGACAGGAATTACAGCGCAAGCTCATCCCGCTTTTCCATTACGCCCTGCGCCCCGGCGGCTACCTGTTCCTCGGCTCCTCGGAGAGCGCGGCCTCCCACAAGGAGTTATTCGGGACGATCAATTAAGAAGCACCGGATTTTCCAGCGCAGAGAAACGCTGCCCCGCCCGGTGGTGACATTTCCGCTCGCGGAGGTCAGCCGGCCGAAGCAGCCCGGCGCGCGGCCGGCGCGTGAAATGGAGGAGGAAGGCCTTTCGAAGCGGCTTGAGCGCATTATCCTCCAGCGATACCGGCCCGCGTGCGTCACTGTCAAGGAGAACGGGGACGCCGTCTATTTCTCCGGGCGGCTCAACGACTATCTCGAACACCCGACCGGCAACCCGGACATCAATGTCGTGAACCTGGCGCGCGAGGGTCTGCGCATCCCCCTGCGCGCGGCTCTCCACAGGGCGGCGACCACGCGCACGCGCATCGTTCAGAAGCAGATTTCCGTCCAGCGGAACGGCGGGTTCAGCCAGGTGGACCTGACCGTGGAGCCGATCGCGGAGTTCAACACCGCTAATTTATATATGGTCGTGTTTGAGGACACGGCCTCAAGCGCTCCCCCCCAGCCAGCCGCCCCGCCGGCCGATGCCGATTCCGAAGAAACGATCCGTCACCTCGAAGACGAACTCCGGTCGGCCCAGGAGCACGCACAGACGATGTTCGAGGAGCTGGAAAGCTCGAACGAAGAGCTGAAATCCGCCAACGAGGAGTATCAATCCACTAACGAAGAGCTGGAGACATCGAAGGAGGAACTACAGTCGTTCAACGAAGAACTGCTGACCGTTAACGCTGAAATCAGCCGCAAATCCGCCGAACTCGACCACGCCAACAGCGATTTGCAGAATCTCCTCAACAGCACGGAAATAGCGACGATTTTTCTGGATGGGGACTTGCGCATCAAGTTTTTTACGCCGGCGGCTGGCACCGTCTTCCGGCTCATCCCCGGGGACACGGGCCGGCAAATAACCGACCTCGTGGCGCAATTCAGCGACGTCGATCTGGTGGCTGACATCCGGGAAACGCTTCGAACGCTGAAAGGGCGCGAGCGGCCTCTCGTGGGTATGGGCGGCAGGTATTATCTGCTGCGCGTCCTGCCGTACCGGACGGTCAGGAATGTGATTGACGGCGTGGTCCTGACATTCACGGATGTGACACAGGCGAAACAGGTCGCGCAGCTCGTCGATGAGGCGAAAATCTACGCCGAGGATATTGTCGATACTGTCGGCGTTCCCCTGCTGGTACTGGATGCCGGGCTGGGCGTAAAATCGGCGAACGCCGCCTTCTTCGAAAAGTTTCAGGCGGCCCCGGCTGAAACGCTGAATATTCCGCTGGACAGGCTGTGGAGCATTCCGGAGCTTTCGCGGATTCTCGGCGAAGTGATTTCCGCGAACAAAAAGATCGAGGATTGGGAGGTCGAATACGACTTCCCCGCGGTCGGCCGCAAAAACATCCTGCTCAATGCGCGCCAGATCCGCCCGCACGGGGCGAGCGAACCGCTGATTCTGCTCGCGGTGGAAGACATCACCGCACGGAAGCGGGCTGAGGCAGAGCAGCGCGCCGGTGAAGCGCGGTATCGGGCTCTATTTGATTTATGCCCCATCGCGATCTATGCCTGCGACACCTCTGGGGTCATCCGCGAATTCAACCCCCGCGCCGCGGAATTGTGGGGCCGCGCGCCGGAGCGCGGGGACACGGACGAGCGCTTCTGCGGCTCCTTGAAAATGCACCGTGCCGACGGCACTTTCATGCCTCACGAACAGTGTCCAATGGCCGAAGTGTTGACGGGCGCAATCCCCGAGGCCCGGGACATGGAACTTCAGATTGAACGGCCCGACGGCTCATGGGTGAGCGTCATCGTCAATATTCGCGCGCTCAGGAACGAACGCGGCGAGATTACCGGCGCGATCAATTGCTTCGTGGACATCACCGAGCGCAAGCGCGCCGACAAGGAGCTGCGCCGCCTCAATTCGGATCTGCAGCAATTTTCCTACGCTGCCTCCCACGACCTGCAGGAGCCTCTGCGCATGGTGATGAGCTACACGGAGCTCCTGGCAAAAGAATACAAAGACCGGCTCGACGACAGGGCGGACCAGTTTATCGCCAATGCGGTGAATGGAGCCCAGCGCATGGAATCCCTGCTGAGAGACCTGCGCGAGTATTGGACGGTAAATGAACAGAAAGCGGAGCGCCTCGTTCCGGTCGACTGCAACCGCGTTCTGGAAAAGGCGCTCGCATACCTCGAAATGCCCATCCGGGAAAGCGGCGCTGTTGTCACCCATGATTCCCTGCCCACGGTGACGGCCGAAGA
>JALYHT010000177.1 GCA_030776225.1 Acidobacteriota bacterium
CCGCGGATATGCAGAATATCGTCTCGTATCTGTTTACCCTGCCGGAAAAGTAACAGGACAATTAAAACATGCCTCTGGCCGATGAATTATCGCTGCTGTTTCAAAGAGACCTGACGAGGCTGATCCAGGAACTGCACGCGTTTCCCTCGGAAGAATCGCTCTGGGCCAAAGCGCCAGGCGTTTCTAATTCGGCGGGGAACCTGTTCCTGCACCTGGAGGGCAACATGCGGGAATTCATTGGTCGCCAGCTTGGGGGCGTGGCTTATACGCGCAATCGAGATCTCGAGTTCGGCTCGCCACCCGTTCCCGCCGCCGAGATCGCGCGGCGCATCGAAGCGCTCCCCCCGTTGATTACGCGAGTGGTCGCGGGTTTGTCCGATGGCGTGATGAACGCCAATTATCCGGAAGCAGTCGGGGGATTGCGACAATCGACGCGCCATTTTCTTCTCCACCTGTACGGGCATTTGAACTATCACATGGGTCAGATCGATTACATCCGCCGCATAGTGACGGGTACGGGCCCGGTGCGCTTCGCGCAGCTCTGATTCGCTTATTCCGCTGGATCCGGACCGCGCTGGGGCGGCTATCTCACCGACCTGCGCGCGGCAGCCTTACCTGCTTTGAATCGAGGGCCCCACTGAGTCGCCTGTAACCAGCAACCGCCCCAAAGTTCGCGAATGTTTTTGTCACCCTCTAAAATAAGCACTATTGCTATGTACAATTTGTTACATAGGCCGGGACCGGAGTGCAGTACTCTCTAAGTTATTTGCCTGCTGCCTGGTGTCAGAAATCTCCGAACAAAATGAAACAGCCAAACAGCATGCCGGAATGAGCCAGAGAACAGCGCTCATTATTGGAGCGGGGCCCGCGGGGCTTACGGCCGCTTATGAGTTCGCGACGCGGACAGGGATAGTGCCAATAGTCCTTGAAAAGAGCGAGGCGATGGGCGGCATCTCACGCACCATCGATTACAAGGGGAATCGCATCGACATCGGGGGCCACCGATTCTTTTCGCGTTCGGACCGCGTTATGAACTGGTGGCTGAATATCCTTCCCCTTCAGGCGTCGCCTCTTCCTCAGTCGATCAGCTACCAGCGGAAAGTGCGGACCATCGACAGCGCGCCCGCCGGCCCCGATCCTTCGGTTACAGACGCCGTGATGCTGATTCGGCGCCGTAAATCCCGCATATACTTCACGCGGAAATTTTTCGACTATCCCATTACGCTCAGTGGCGACACCATCTCAAAGCTTGGGATGGCAAAAATGATGAGGATCGGCCTGAGCTACGCCCGCGCCGCGATGTTTCCGATTCGGAATGAACAAACGCTGGAGCAGTTCTTTATAAATCGTTTCGGGCGTGAATTGTACCTGACCTTCTTCCGCTCTTACACAGAGAAGGTCTGGGGCGTGCCCTGCAAAGAAATCAAAGCGTCATGGGGCGCGCAGCGAATCAAAGGCTTATCCATCGCAAAAGCTCTTGCTCATCTGGCGAAAAAAATCCGCACCGGGGATTCAGGAATCGCGCAGAAAGAAACCGAGACTTCGCTGATCGAGCAGTTCATGTACCCCAAGTTCGGCCCCGGGCAGATGTGGGATGCTGTAAGCAGCCGCGTTAAAGCCAGCGGTGGCCATGTGCTCACCGGCTGGAACGTCGACCGCATCCATACCAAAGGCGATCGCGTAACGGGAGTGGAGGCGCAGAACTGGAAGACCGGGGAGCACTGTTTCTTTCAGGCGGACTACGTGTTTTCGACAATGCCGATCCAGGAATTCATCAAAGCCCTGGATGCCGATATACCCGAGGAAGTCCAGGCCATCAGCGACGGTCTTGTTTACCGGGATTTCATCACCGTCGGCCTGCTCCTGAAAAGCCTGAAGCTCAAAGAGCCAGACGGGCGGCCCTTGCAGGATAACTGGATTTATATTCAGGAACCCGACGTGAAGCTGGGTCGCCTGCAGATTTTCAACAACTGGAGTCCTCATCTTGTAGCCGACCCTTCCACCGTATGGCTGGGCCTCGAATACTTCTGTTATGAAACAGATGACATGTGGAAGCTGTCAGATGCGGCGATGATCGATCTCGCGACGAAGGAGCTGGTTCAGATCGGCATGATCGACGCTGCGGATGTGCTCGACGGAACTGTGATCCGCGCGCCGAAGACCTACCCGGCTTACTTCGGGACTTACGACAAATTTGACAGTCTTCGGGAATACGTCGATAAGTACCGCAACCTCTACCTGATTGGACGTAACGGCATGCATAAGTACAACAATCAGGATCACTCGATGCTGACCGCGATGGTTTCGGTCGATAACATTATCGAGGGCCGTGAGGATACAAAAAATATCTGGGAAGTAAATACCGAAGATACTTATCACGAGACGAAAGCGCAGGCCCGCGCTGCTTCTTAGCGCCCTGCCTGACCTCCAGGAGCAATCATGGTTCAACTGAGAACGCTGAAACGCACATTGCAGTTCACAATCTCCATCGCTGCGTTTATGACGGTGGGTTCGGGAATGGCCGCCGATCTGGATGCGAGCGCCATCCACATGACTGTACCCGATAAGATCCCGTGGAAAGTGACACCGAACGCGGATACCGCGGTTCTCGCCGGCGATCCGGAAAAACCTGGGATTTACGTGGAGTTAACCCGCTGGCATGCCGGGCACATGAGCCGCCCGCATTTCCACCCCTACGACCGGTACATAACCGTAATTTCGGGGACATGGTGGGTGGGAACCGGCCCGAAATACGACCCCAATACTACTGTTGGGATGCCCGCAGGGAGTTTCGTGACCCACTACGCCAAAGGCACACACTGGGACGGAGCCAAAGACGCGGATTGCGTGATCGAGATCGTCGGGATGGGTCCCGCCACCGCCACCAACGCCGAAGTACAGTAGCGGTTCACGCAGCGAACATTCCGGGTACTCCGCCGGGTCCGACAGGAAGTTTGAATAAGGAAAGCCCCGGCGGTTTCGACTGCCGGGGCTTCCTTATCTGGCCGCTCACAAGCGGAAAGTTCAGGCGAAGTGGGGCAGGGAGAGGCTCCCCCGGCCCCGAACTTGTTATTGCGCCAGTCGCGCAGCTTTTTCGGCGCGAAGTTTCGAGTATTTCTTTTCGAATTTATCGACGCGACCGGCCGTATCCACCAGCTTCTGTTTGCCGGTGAAGAACGGGTGGCAATGCGAGCAGATTTCGACGCGGATGTCGCCTTTATGTGTCGAACGGGTCTTGAACGTATGTTGGCACGCGCAGATTACGTTGACCTCGTTATAGGCAGGGTGTATTCCAGCTTTCATTCTGTACCTTTCGGGGAAATTTCATGTTAACACAGCAGCCGGAATCGGGCTCCCACGTGGGGACTCGAAGCTGCCGGTAAAAAGCAAACCCCCGTGAGCCGAAACTCGCGGGGGCTTTACGCTTACGTACTCTGAGGCAGAACTGATACCACGCAGCTACTAAACGCGACGAGGCAGCCGGTCCACAGGAACATGACCCCGCCACTGATAGCGGGTGTCGGTCAGCTTTAGAACGGTCGACTCAGCAGTCGGCCACCTCGCGCGGTCTACTACTTGATTTCATTATTCTGGACCACCTCCTTCTTCAGTGATACCTAAAAAATACTCTCAGTTTTTACGCGTGTCAAGGGATTTTGCGATGCTTCGCACAATCGAATCTTTCCGCGTTTGCCGACCATCAAATAACTTCGGCCTCTGAAATAATTGTCTGCATGCGGAGCTTTACTTACGATCAGCCGGCGGCTCGGGTGGTGTTCGGCGCGGGAGCCTTTCAGCGTCTTCCTGACGAGGTGAAACGTCTTGGAGCGAAGCGGGCGCTGGTCCTCTCCACCCCGGAACAGGAGCGGGACGCCACCGAGGCCGCCCGGCGTCTTGGCGATGTGGCGGCGGGCGTATTTCCGAAAGCCGTAATGCACGTTCCCATCGAGACCGCGCGCGAGGCCCGCGAAACCGCTAAACGGCTGGGCGCGGATTGCTGTATCGCAATCGGCGGCGGCTCCACAATCGGCCTCGGAAAAGCGATCGCGCTCGAAAGCGGGCTGCCCATTCTCGCCGTTCCCACCACCTACGCCGGTTCCGAGATGACGCCGATTTATGGTCTCACTGAAGACGGCATCAAAAAAACGGGGCGCGACCGAAAAGTGTTGCCGAAAACCGTTATTTACGATCCGGAACTGACACTGACGCTGCCCCCGCGAATCGCCGGGCCTTCGGGTATGAATGCCATCGCCCACTGCGTGGAAGGGCTGTATGCGCTTGACGGCAATCCGATCATTTCGATGTTCTGCGCCGAAGGCATTCGCGCTTTAGCGCGCTCATTGCCCGGGGTGGTGGAGAATCCCGGCGACATTGACGCCCGCGCGGACGCGCTCTATGGCGCATGGCTCGCCGGAACCGTTCTCGGCTCGGCAGGGATCGGCATCCACCACAAACTCTGCCACACGCTGGGCGGCACGTTCAATCTGGGGCACGCCGAAGTGCACACCGTGATTCTGCCGCATGCGGCGGCCTTCAATAGTGAAGCAGCCCCTGAGGCCATGCGGATCGTGGCGGAGGCGCTGGGAACCAATACCGCCGCCGGCGGCATCTACGATCTTGCGGCGAGGATCAGCGCGCCGCTGGCGTTAAAAGATATCGGCATGCCGGAAGACGGTCTCGAGCGCGCCGCCGAGCTTGCCACGCAGAATCCCTACGCCAATCCGCGGCCGGTGGAATATGCCGGCGTCCTGGCGCTCCTTCGCAACGCCTATGCGGGAGTTCGCCCGAATTAGAATAGGTCTTCACTCTATGACTGACGTTTACATTTGCGACGCGATCCGTACGCCCTTCGGCCGCTACGGGGGCGCTCTTTCGGGCATCCGGGCGGACGATCTGGCCGCCATCCCCATCAAGGCCCTCGTGGCCCGGAACCCCGGTGTCGATTGGGGCGCGGTCGATGATGTCGTCTTCGGTTGCGCCAATCAGGCGGGCGAGGACAATCGCAACGTGGCGCGCATGGCGCTCCTCCTCGCCGGGCTGCCGAAAGAAGTGACGGGTTCCACCGTAAACCGGCTGTGCGGGTCGAGCCTGGATGCGGTCGGCAGCGCCGCCCGGGCCATCAAATCGGGCGAGACTAACCTGCTGATCGCCGGCGGCGTGGAGAGCATGTCGCGCGCGCCTTTCGTGATGGGCAAAGCCGACACGCCTTTCAGTCGGAACGCGGAAATCTTCGACACCACCATCGGCTGGCGCTTCGTCAATCCCCTGATGAAGGCGAACTACGGCGTGGATTCCATGCCGGAAACGGGCGAGAACGTCGCCGAGGAGTTCAAAATCGCGCGCGCGGATCAGGATGCCCTCGCCTGGCGAACCCAGCAGCGGTGGGCCAAAGCGAATGCAGCCGGGTTCTTTAAAAATGAGCTGACCCCGGTCTCGCTGCCGCAGAAGAAGGGTGACCCCAAAAGCTTCGAGGCGGACGAGCACCCCCGGCCGGATACAACGCCCGAAGCGCTTGCAAAGCTGAAACCGATCGTAAGGCCGAACGGGACAGTGACGGCGGGCAACGCCTCCGGCGTGAATGACGGCTCGTGCGCTCTGCTGCTGGCTTCGGCCGACGCGGCGAAGAAGTTCGGCCTCACCCCGAAAGCGCGCGTGATCGCAACGGCCACGGCTGGCGTGGCCCCGCGCATTATGGGCTTCGCACCGGCTCCAGCGACCAGGAAAGTACTGGCGTTATCCGGGATGAAACTGTCCCAGATGGATGTCATCGAACTGAACGAAGCCTTCGCCTCCCAGGCGCTCGCGGTGACGCGCGATCTGGGCCTTCCCGACGATGCGGAGCAGGTAAATCCGAACGGCGGCGCCATCGCCATCGGCCACCCGCTCGGCGCCAGCGGAGCCCGCCTGATTACGACGGCGATCTCACAGCTGCATAACACCCGCGGACGTTATGCGCTTTGCACCATGTGTATCGGAGTAGGGCAGGGGATCGCCACTGTTCTCGAAAGGGTTTAGCCGAATCCCTGGGAATATAATGCAAAAAGGCGGATTAAACCTTCTCCTGTGAAATTCTGATTGGCGGCCACCACGCAAACACCCGCGCCGGTTTCCACTGTCAAGACGATAGAGACGCGTCTATTTATAGGAGGTGAGTTCGTTCCGGCCGCCGAGGGCGGACTCATCCCCGTTTATAACCCGCACGACAACACCCTCATCGCCAAGGTCGCCGAAGCCACGCCCCCGGATATCGACCGCGCCATCGATGCGGCCCGCAAAGCCTTCCCCGCCTGGAAGCGCATGGCCGCTGCGGATCGCGGAAGGCTTATTCTCAAGCTCGCCGATGCCATAGAAGCCGACGCCCCTTACCTCAGCGAGCTGGTCAACCCCCTGAACCCGGACACCGAAATGGGGCCGCTGACTTCAGCCAGCCACCGCGACCGCGTCTGCCAGGAAGAAGTCTTCGGACCTTTCGTCAGCGTCACCCGTTTCAAAGACGAAGCCGAAGTCATTGAAATCGCCAATTCCACCGAGTACGGCCTGGGCGGTGGTCTGTGACATGCGCTCTGCAGCGCGGCCATCGCGTGGCCGCTGCGATCAATACCGGCATGGTGTGGGTCAACAGCTATAAGCGCGTCAACCCCGGCTCGCCTTTCGGAGGCGTGGGCCAGTCCGGCTATGGACGCGAAATGGGCTTCGAGGCCATGCACGATTACACCCACGCCAAATCCATCTGGATTAACGTCGACGGCCAGCCGCCGCCATTTTACAATCGATAGGATACCTATGCAAAGCACCCCCGCAAAAACCAGATTCACCACCGAAGACGACATCACGGCCGAAGTCCTGCGGCGTTTGGGGGGCACGCCCGACCCTCGTTTGCGCGAGATCATGCTTAGCCTTACTGAGCATCTGCATCAGTTCGTGAAAGACGTCCGGCTGGTGGAAGGTGAATGGTGGAAAGCCATCGAGTTCCTCACCGCCACCGGCCACATGTGCTCCGACAAGCGCCAGGAATTCATACTGCTCTCGGACACCATGGGGATCTCGATGCTCGTCGACCTCATCAGCAACGCCAGACCCGTCGGCGCTACCGAATCCACCGTCTTCGGGCCCTTCTATCGCGAAGGCGGTCCCGAACTCCCTAACGGCGCCAATATGGCGGAAGGCGCTGAAGGCGGCACGCCCGTCCTTATTGAGGGCCGTGTGCTCGACCTGAATGGTAAGCCGATCGCGAATGCCGTGCTCGACGTCTGGCAGACCGATCCCCAGGGTCTTTATGACGCCCAGCGCCCCGAGCTCGAAGAACTCCACATGCGCGCTATCTACCGCACCGACGCCGATGGAAACTACTCCATCCGCACCACGCGCCCGGTGCAATATCAGATTCCGAACGATGGACCCGTCGGCGACATGCTCAGGGCGACGAACCGCCATCCGTGGCGCCCCGCCCACGTTCACTTCAAACTGACCGCCCCCGGCTACATGCAGTGCACGACCCACCTCTTCGACAGGGAAGACCCGTACCTCGACTCCGACGCCGTCTTCGGCGTAAAGGATTCGCTGATATGCGACTTCGGCGACATCCTCCACTACGATTTTGTGCTGGCCAAAGACCCCGCGGCTTAGGTAGCGCAGGTTCTTTCGTCATCAGTCCGAGGCGACGCTCTGCCAGGTCGCCTCGCTCCGAATGTCGGTCGCGTCAACGCGGTTTTGAATCGTCGTTCTCTTCGGAATATTCCTCGAATGCCCCGGCCGCCTCTGCCTGCGCCGCAAGCTCTTCATCCGAAATCTCGCTCTGCAGAATCTCGAGCGCCTGCTCTTCATACTGCGCGGGCACCAGCAGCCGCAACTCGATCCCTCCGAGCGCCACATAATTATTCTGCAGCAGAAATGGAATCCCGGCGCTTTGCAGCAGACCCCGCGCCAGGTTCGCCTCGTCCGGGATGATGTAGGTCGCGATGAGCACCAGCTCTTCCTGCTCTGCCGCCGGCGCGGCATCCGGAGCTTTGGCCCGCGTCTCTGCCAGTGACGAAGTATTCAGACCGCGGCGCGCTACTTCCTCGTCGTAAACGCCCCGCGCGCTCGCGACCAGTTCCTCCCGATTCGTGGCGAGAAGCGTTTCGTCCGACAGCAGCTCGAAGTGCCGCCGGAAATCTTCAAGGCTTATTTCCAATGGTGTCTCCCGATGCGGCCGCTACGGTCTTCCGGCCTTCTTTTGGCTGCTCGTAATAAGCGATCCAGCGCCCGGCGCTCACGATGCCGATCCAGAGCAGCAGCGAAAGGACGGCCGCGGTCTTCGCAATCCGGGGCACCCGCGGGGCACGATCGATCGCCTCTGTATTTCCGTACACGCTTCTATGGAATACGAGGGCATGCGCTCCGACCATCAGCAGCAGAAACATCTTCAGAAGAAAGTAGGGGTTGTTGTAATACTTGTCTGCTTCAGACGTGCCGAGCAGTAATCCCATCGTCACCATGATTGCGAAGCCGATCTGTTTCCAGCGGCGCAGTTGCTTCACCACGTCGGTCACAGAGCACTCCGTCATCGCCAGACCCAGCAGCCGGAGATCGGTCATCAGAATCAAACCGCCGAATATGGCAATCGACGTCAGATGCGTCGCCATAATCATCGGATACGTGTAGCTCGATTCCCGGATGTAAGTGAGAAATCCGATGTTCTGAATGTTATCCGCAACCTGGAACGCAGTCATGGTTTTCTCGGGGATTTATAAGACATGCTACACGAAGGCGATCCAGAGACCGCCGAATACCACCAAAATCCACAGCAGCAGCGACACGCCGCCCACCAGCCTGGC
>JALYHT010000178.1 GCA_030776225.1 Acidobacteriota bacterium
GGCGCGCGTCGCCGGGTCCACGTCCAGCTATACCGGATCTACAATTTATACGCACTATAAGCTGCGGATCACCGAGACGTACAAGGGCGTTCCCGCAGCCGAAGTGATGTTGCCGGGGGGAGTCGCAAACGGCTACCGGCAGTCTTTTCCCGGCGTTCCGACACTGCAATCCGGCACGGAATACGTGCTTTTTTTGTGGACCTCGCAATCGACCGGCATCACCCATGTGGTGGGGCTCACGCAGGGAATTCTCGAAGTGGGTCAGGCGACGGGAGGAACCTTCCGGGTCGGCCGGCCGGGAACAGGCGAGAGCCTGCTCGATTCTTCCGGGCGCCCCGTGAAAGACGCGGGGATCGAGATGGCCCTTTCGGATCTGAAAACGCGCATCCGAACGGCTTCGGAAACTACCCCCGCGCCCGGAGCCAGTAAGTGAAATTGAGATGTTTCGCCGTTGCGGCCGCGGCGCTTGCCATCTCTGTGCCGCTGGCCCCCGGCTATTACCACTTCATCCATTACATCAACGGGGCGAGCGCGCCGGAGAAGTTCGATCTTTCGGCACTTCCGAACAAGACGGTCACGATCTTCGTGTCCGAAACGGGACCTGTGCTTTATTCGCCAACCGACACCTTCAACAACGTGCTGGGCCAGATCCGGCAGGCAACCGCTGTGTGGAACGGCGTAGCGTCTTCCGATCTGCGAGTGGCCTTCGGCGGCCTCGAAAACAGCACCACGCCCCGGAACACGCCCGGCGGCGATGTCGTGTTCGAAGATCTTCCGCCCGGCGTCTACGGGTACGGCGGCCCCACCTCAATGGCGAACCCCGTTACGAAGGCCGATGGGTCGGTTTTCTATCCGGTCCTCCGCTCGACAGTGCATCTGAACCGCAACATGACGGCTCTGCCGGGTCCGAGTTATCAGGAAACTTTTTTCATGACCGTCGTCCACGAACTGGGGCACGCCCTGGGGCTGCAGCATACGTTCACTTCGGCGACGATGTCACAGGCTACTACGCGCTCGACCAACATGAGCCGTCCGCTCGATGCCGACGATATCGCGGGTTTTTCGGTTCTCTATCCGAATGGGAATTTCGCGCAGTTTGGCAGCATCACAGGAAAGGTGACGGCCGGAGGAGTGCCGGTGCATCTGACTTCCGTAGTGGCTATCAGGGCGGGCGGCGGCGCCGTCAGCGGAGTCACAAATCCCGATGGTACTTACCGAATCGACGGCATTCCGCCGGGACAATATCTCGTCTATGCGCATTCCCTGCCCCCGGACGCGAATATATACGGGCCGTGGAACCCCGACGGCAGTGTCGCGGCTGCTTCCGGACCCGTGAATACTCTCTTTTATCCGGGAACAAAGAATGTCTCGCAGGCGACCGCCGTGCCGGTAGTGGCGGGCAAGGTCACCGCGACTCCGATCAATATAGCGACCACTACGCGTACCTCTGTCACCTTGTACGACGACGTAATCTACTCCTATTTCAACAACAATACGATCGCCGTTCAGCCTGGTTTCGTAGACGCACTCGCCGGTTCGTCCACTGTTGTGGCATCGGGCTACGGGCTGGGCGCAAACGGCCAGTCGTCTGGCCTGGGAGTGCAGTTCCTCGGGAATTCGGTGACCATTCTTCCGGGCGGCATCCGCCCTTACCAGTCGAACGGCTACACCTACATCGCACTCGATCTCGGCTTCATCCAGGACGTCCAGACGGGCCCGCAGCACGTGGTTTATACGACGCCGGGTGATATGTACGTTCTTCCTTCCGCTTTCACCGTGACGCAGAGCCGGCCTCCCACGGTAACGGCGGCTGTAGCGAATTCCGACGGCACTCTCGGTATTACCGGGACAGATTGGTCCGCGGGCACGCGTCTTTACTTCGATGGGTTGCCCGCCACGATAGCCGGCATCGATCCGACGGCCGGCGCGGCAACCGTGCAGCCGCCACCCGGAGTTACGGGTCAACAGGCGACGATTACGGCTTATAACCCCGACGGGCAGAATTCGCAGCTCCTGCAACCGGCTTCGCCCGTGACGTATTCCTATGGCATTCTGCCCGTGCCGGCCATCACCTCGATCAGTCCGGCTTCCCTGCCCGCCGGAGCTGAGGCTGCCATCGACATCTCCGGCAGCGGCTTTACGTTTATCGCGGGTTCGGTCGGCGTCGGCTTCGGAACGACGGATATAACGGTGCAGCGGATTTTTGTGCTCTCGCCGAATCACCTGCAGGTGGATGTCTATGTCAGCGCGGGCGCGGTCTTATCGAATCCGGATGTGAGCGTTATTTCGGGGTTCCAGCTGGCGACCGCGCCGGCGGCTTTTCAGATCGCCGCCGCCGTTGCCGGGCAACCGACCCCGGCGCCGATGCTGATTAACGCTCTGCCCGGCTTGACAGGGGCTTACCCCGGCGCGATCGTCAGCCTTTACGGGCAGAATCTGGCCGGGGCGGCGCCCCCGGTTGTTACGATTGCCGGCCAGGCGGCGGGCATTCTCTACGCATCGCCGACTCAGATCAACCTGCAAATGCCGACAGCTCTCACGCCCGGTCCAGCCACCATGATCGTCAATAACGGAGCGGCGAGTTCGTTCCCGGTTACAGTGAATGTCGATCCCCTGCCGGCCGCTATGGAGGCGGTACAGTATTCGAACGGCGACTACGTCTATGCAGGCCATCCGATCCACCAGGGTGATTCGATCATTGTCACGCTCGGCAACTTCGCGCCGGCCGGAACCGCCATCGATCCAAGCCGGGTGCAGATTCTGGTCGGAACCGTTCTGCATCCGGCCGTGCAGGTCGTATCGGTGGCAGGCGTACACCAGATAACGTTCGCGATGAACGCCGACGATCCCGTGGGCCTCTCGGAGGAACTGGTGGTTTATCTCGACGGAAACAGCAGCTACCCCGCTTATGTCGGAGTGGCTCATCAGGATGGGACGTATAATCCTTAAGCGTGAGATCGTTTCTCCTGTTTCTGGCCGTTTCCGCGGCGGCGGCTGTACCGGCGGGCTACTCCCACTGGACGCAGGCGCAGCTTGACGAACGGGCGAAGACTCTTCCCGCGAGGACTCCCGCGAAGCCGGGCAGGGTAAGAATCTCACTCGAACCACTGGGCGGCTGGGGCAACCATTCGATGTCGCTGATCCACCGGGAAGGCAGCGGCGAAGCGGAGTTGCACGAAACCGAGTCCGACATTCTTTTCATTCGCAGCGGGGACGCCGCCATCGTGATCGGCGGGAGCATGCCGGGCAGTCGCAGAACTACAACGCACGAACTGCGCGGCCCCAAAATCGAGGGCGGCGAAACACAGGCGCTGCATGCCGGAGACGTGCTCCACATCTCGCCGAAGACTCCCCACCAGATCGTTCTGGAGCCCGGCGCGAAGCTGGATTATTACGCCGTTAAAGTAGCCGCCAGATAGCGGAGCAGCGCGCGCAGAGCATTGCCGCGGTGGCTGATTTCGAATTTCTTCGCGCCCTCTACTTCGCCGAAGCTGCATTGAAAGGGCGGGTACCAGAACAGCGGATCGTAACCGAAGCCGCCGGGCCCGCGCGCCTGACGCAGGATCTCGCCTTCGACTTCGCCCCGAAACGTCTGCCTGACTGTTCCGGCCTCCGCCAGCGCAATCGCGCAAACAAAGCGGGCGCTGCGATCCGGCCGGTTCCCCAGGCGTTCAAGCAGCAGGGTATTGTTCTCTTCGTCGGTCGCGTGCTCACCCGAATAACGCGCGGAATAGACGCCCGGAGCATTGCCGAGCGCGTCGACTTCGAGGCCCGAATCGTCCGCGAACAGAGGCCCCCGCGCGAACCGGCTGTAGTATGCGGCTTTGAGGCCCGCGTTCTCTTCGAAGGTGGCCCCGGTTTCATCTGGCGCCGCGATCGACTTCATCTCGGCGAGCGGCTGCACGTCAATGCCGAGGAGTTCGCCCGCCAGGCGGAACTCGCGCAGCTTGCCGGCGTTGCCGGTTGCGCAGTAAATCCTCATGCGTCAGGCAGCTTCTATGGCCGCCTGCTGAATCGCAATCAGCTCGGCAATGCCCTTCTTCGCGAGGCCCGTCATTCGGCTCATCTGCTCGTCGTCGAAGCTCCTGTGCTCGGCGGTAGCCTGGAATTCGATGAAGCGCCCGTCTCCGGTCATGACGACATTCGCATCCACATCGGCGCGCGAGTCTTCCTCATAGCAAAGGTCGAGGAGGGCCTCGCCGTTGAGCATCCCCACGCTGATGGCCGCGACGGCTCCGGTGAGCGGCCACTTCGAAACCATTTTGAATTTCTGCATCTGCTTGACGGCAATCGCAAGCGCAACGTAAGCGCCCGTGATCGATGCCACGCGCGTGCCTCCATCGGCTTGAATCACATCGCAGTCGAGGATGATGGAACGCTCGCCGAGAACGCTCATGTCCATCACGGCGCGCAGCGAACGGCCGATCAGGCGCTGGATCTCATGGGTGCGTCCGCTGGGCCGCCCTTTGGCCACTTCCCGCGCTGTGCGCGTGGATGTCGCCCGCGGCAGCATGGAGTATTCGGCCGTCACCCAGCCCTTGCCCGTGTTGCGAAGGAATGGCGGCACGGATGTCTCCACACTGGCGGCGCAGAGGACCTGCGTATTGCCGATGGTAATGAGCGCGGAGCCTTCGGCGGTTTTCAGATACCCCGTCGCGATTTCGACCGGCCGCAACTCATCCGGCTCACGGTTGTCAGGCCGCATTCTTCATCACCTCATACAGCAAAACCATGGTTAGAATCATTCCAAGAACCAGAAAAACAATGCAGGGCACGCCCGGCTTCATCTGCGGCGGCGCGGTCGACTTCGGCTTGGCAGCCTTATATTTACCCATTCGTGGCGGAGGCTATAAATTCGGATCGGACTGTTACGCTTACGGACGTGATTTGGAGACGACAGACCAGTTTACTATTCGTATCGCTTTTGCCCGCGGCTCTATACTTCAGCGCCTGCGGGGAGAGAACGCCCGATATGCCCGCGATACCGCACTCGGTCTCGCCTGGCTGGAGCTTATCGTCGTTGAATAAAGCGTTGAATAAAGCAACCCAGCCCGTGGGATTACCCACAGATGGCGCCCCTTCGTGTTGGAAAGCGACCTATGGGGGGCCCGGTACCGCCGATGTCTGGCTCTGCTGGTACCGCCAGAGCGCGAATGCTTTCGACGCCATGCAGCGCGCCCGGGCGGAAGCTCAGACCGTGAAGTTTCAAAAGGGCCACTACCTGGTCTTCGTCAAATGGAACAATGCCGCGCGGGAAGATCTTACAGCGTTGATTCGGGCCATCCAGAAGTCCGTGCCAGGCGCTTAACGAATTAAACTGTAGTCGTGCCCAGGTCGATCGAGCGCTTCTTCCAGTTCTCGCTGCTCGGTCTCATTGCCACCGCTTATTTTGCTCTCGCGGCCTCGGGCTATCTCGACCGTCCGACTCTCATCCTGACATTTTCCGGGCTCCTGATACGCGCCGGAATGGTGTTTGGCGTATTCGGATTTGAGATCCCGGCGTATCTGGTTTCACTGGCGGCACTCGGTTACGCCGCGTTCTTTCCGCTGGATTTCTACTTCTTTTCGCGCGACTTTCTGGCCGCCACAGTACACGGCGTGTGCTTTCTCGCAACCATCAGGGTCCTGACGGCTCAAACCAATCGAGACTACATCTACGCCGGCGTCATCTCGTTTGTGGAACTGATTGCCGCCGCGCTGCTTTCCGTGCAATCGGGTTTCTTCGTCTATCTGGCGCTCTATGTGGCCTTCGCAATCGGAGCGTTCACGAGCGGAGAGATTCGCCGTCGGTTCCAGAACAACGCGCAGGCCGTACCAGCGCCGCGCGCCCGCATGGGTTGGCGCCTGGCCGCGGTCGCGCTGATCGCAACGTTCGGAATCCTCGCGATCACGCTCGGGTTGTTTCTGATTGTTCCCCGCACGGCGCGCATGGCCGCAATGCTCCTGCCGAACGCACCGCGGCTCACCGGTTTTTCGAACGTAGTGGACCTGGGGGGCTTTGGAAACATCAGCCGGGACGACCGCGCGGTGCTGCATGTGCAATCCTTTTCGCGCGCCCTGCCGCCGGATCTGAAATGGCGCGGCGGGGCGCTCAGCCACTTCGACGGCAGGCGCTGGTCGGAACCTTCCATGCCCGGCAGAACCATTCCGACGGTACGCGGCTATGCGGAAATCGCAGACGCGAACCAGCGTTCCCGGCGCGACGGTCGCCGGTTGCTTTACCACGTGGACGTGCAGAATTCCGGCACAGGAACGCTGTTCATCGCCGGCATTCCTGAATACGTGAATGCGGATTTCCGGAATCTGCTGCTGACGCCGGAGGGCGCGCTGCGCGTGCTCGCACCGCCGGGAGAAGCGCTGCATTACGATGTTTCCGCCTACTCCGGGCCCCCTCTGAACGCCCCTCTCACGCCCTTCGAAAGGGCGCGTTATCTGGATCTGCCGCCCCTCGATATCAGAATTTATGCCACTGCCAGGCAATGGTCGGGCAGCGGCCCGGCGCTCGACCGCGCGCTGCGCATCGAGCGCCATCTGCGGAAAGATTTCAGGTATGCGCTCGAGGGTCCGGAGCAGCCGGTCAAAGATCCGCTCCCGGATTTTCTCTTCGTGCGCCAGGAGGGCTATTGCGAATACTTCGCTTCAGCCATGGCTGTGATGCTGCGCGCACAGGGCATTCCCTCGCGCGTGGCGACGGGTTTCCAAAGCGGCTATTACAACGACGTGTCGGGGCTGTACGTAGTGCGTGCTTCCGATGCGCATGCGTGGGTGGAAGCCTGGTTCGGAGACCGGGGATGGCTTACCTTCGACCCCACGCCCACCGCTCCCGCGCCGCGGACAGGGCTTCTGTCGCGTCTCAACATGTATTTGGACGCCGCCGACCACGTGTGGAATGAGTGGGTCGTGTCCTACGATCTGACGCGCCAGGTCGCGATGGCCGCAGGCTTCGAAGCGGCCATCAGGCGCCTGAACCAGCGCGCCGGCAGCTCAGCTTCAAACTGGCTGGAAAGTTTTCCCAGAGCGGGCGAAGTTCGGGCAGCAGGGGTTCTGGCGATTCTGTCGTTATGCGTCTTGTTAAGCGTTCTTCTCGCCATCTTCGGACCCCGATACTGGCGTGAATGGCGCAGGAGCGCCCGCATCAGGCGAATCGTCAGAACGGGGGGAACGCCTTCGGATGCGAGCCTCCTCTATCGGCGCATGCTGGAACTTCTCGCCCGCCGGGGATTTCAAAAACCCGCATGGTTCACCCCCGCGGAATTTGCCGGACATTTACCGCCCGAAGAAAAAAATCGGATGCTCGAGTTCACCGAGCTGTATTACGCCGTGCGTTTCGGCGGCGATTCCGGAGCGACCGCGCGGCTGGCCGGCATGCTTCAGGAACTCGAGGGGCTATAGCGGGGCGCTCAGGCAATCACCGCGGGCGGCGCCGGATCTTCCGGACGTCCCGCGTTGGCGAGCGGGACCTTCACCAGCACATACCCCAGGATGAGCAGAACCACGATTCCGGCAATATAAGAAGGGTTTTGAAAGATCACCGGCACCTTCCATTTCAGAAAGCTGAATGTAGCCGTGACCAGACCGGTAAGCGCTTCCCCCGCGATCATCCCCGAGGCGGCCAGCACGCCCACGCTTTCGACGCGCGTCTTCTGCGCTTCATTCAGACCGCGACGCGCGGCGAGCGCGTCCGAAGTCCAGCGCACCATGCCGCCGATAAAGATCGCGAAAGTCGTGCCGACCGGAAGATACATCCCGATCGCCACCAGCATCGGGCTCTTTACGCCGATCATCACCAGCGCCAGACCCATCAGGATTCCCGCGGCAATCAGGGGCCATGCCATATCGCCGCCGACGATTCCCTGCGCAAGGGAGGCCATCAGGCCGGCCTGCGGCGCAGGCAGCGCCTTATCGCCGAAGCCGATGCCGCCCGCATTAATATTGCCCTGATAGAGCACCAGCAGCGGGAAGTACATCACAAGGCTCGCCGCCACCACCGCGATGAGTTCGACGATCTGGATACTGCGCGGAGTCCCGCCGATGATGTAGCCGACCTTGAAATCCTGAAGCAGTTCGCCCGCCACTGCGCTCGATACGCAGACCACAGCGGCCACGCCCAGCACGGCAATCACGCCCGCCGTTCCCGAAACGCCCAGCGCCACCATCAGGAGGGCGGCAATAATCACTGTCGAGAGCGTGAGACCGGAAATTGGATTGTTCGACGAACCAATCACGCCGACCAGATAACCCGACACGGTCGCAAAACAGAACCCGACGATCAACATGACAAACGCCGCCACCACTGCCGCCACGATGCCGCCGGACAGATACCGATACAGCACAATCATGATGCAGAAAACCGCGAAGATGCCCATCAGCACGACTCTTGAGCTCATATAGCGTTCGGTGCGCGCCGTGGTTTCGGCGGGCGCGGCGCCGGTCTTCAATTCAGCGAAGGCCCGCGACAACCCGACCCCAAGAGACTTGCGCATCCGGAACAGCGTGTAAGCCGCGCCGAACAACATGCCCCCCACTGCGATGGGCCGCACGATATACCGCCAGACAAGATTCGCTTCAGCGATCCAGGAATCGTCCGTCGCATTCGCAGGCATGAAGGCATGCAGCTGCGGCCCCATGAAATACATCAGCAGAGGAATCAGCAAACCCCACGCGAGGATGGTGCCCGAGAAGTTCAGCGACGCGAGCACCGGCCCGATGACGTAGCCCACCCCCACATACGCCGGACTGACAGTAGGCCCGGAAAAAACCGTCGAACCGCCCGTGGCGAGAGCGTTCGTAGTGCCCAGCGGACCCAGCCGCAACGAGCTCCGGCCCAGCTGCCCCACCGGGAACACCCAGTCCCTGTCGGTCGCGAACATATTGAATGCCCCGGCCAGAAACACGCCGCAGCCGAGCGCCATGTTGTAGAAGAGATACTTCGCAGCCTCCGCGCCCACCTGTCCCGCTTTGTGGATCTGCGAGGCCGCGACCGATTCCGGAAAGGGCAGTTCCGGATCTTCCACCAGGGCGCGCCGCACCAGCGAAACGAACAACACGCCGAGCACGCTGCCCACCAGCATCAGCGAGGTGGATTTCCAGTACGCCGTGCCAGGCGAAAAATCGAGCCAGGAATGCGAGATCACAAACGCGGGGATCGTGAAGATAGCGCCCGCGGCCACGGATTCCCCGATGGAACCGGCCGTTCGCGCGATGTTCTCTTCGAGAATCGAGCCTTTAAAAATGCGCAGCACCGCCATGCCAATCACAGCGGCCGGGTACGTGGCTGCGATGGTCTGCCCGGCGCGCAGTCCAAGATACGCATTGGCCGCCCCGAGGATCACGCACATCACGAGCCCCAGCAGCACCGCGCGCAGCGTGAACTCCTTCATCTGCACGTTCGCCGGTACGAATGGCTGGTGAGCGCGGGGAGGGGTCGCTGCCGGCGGCGTCATCATGTCAGCCGGGCCTTTACCTTCTCGCTGATGAATTTCCCGTCAAGCGTCTTGCCTGCCAGCCTGGTTTGCACCGCTTTCATTACCAGACCCATCTGTTTCGCCGAGGTCGCGCCCGTTTCCGTGATCGCGGTCTCGATCGCCGCCTGCATGTCGTCTTCGGTGGCGGCCGCCGGCAGATAGCCTTCAATAATCTTTTTCTCGGCCTCTTCTTTCAGCGCCTGCTCTTCACGCCCGGCCTTGCGGAACATCTCCGCGGCATCCATCCGCTGCTTCACCAGACCTTTCAGAATCTGCTGTTCGGCGGCATCGTCGACGGCTTTTGGCGTATCCGCGCCGGCTTTCTGGAGCGCCGTTTTTATCATGCGGAGAGCGCTCAAACGAGCCTCCTCTTTGGCCTTCATCGCCGCCACTAAGTCTTTTTGCAATTGGTCGAGGATTGGCATGCGTTTGGTATTCTAAAGACTCTAAATCCTTTCATGCACATTCGCAAGCAACGACTACTGACACCAGGCCCGACCCCTCTCTATCCGCCGGCACTGCACGCCATGATGGCGTCGGACGTGCACCACCGCACCGAAGAGTTCCGCAACATCTATAAAGCCGCGCTGGCGGACCTGAAGGAAGTGTACGGCACTTCGACCGATGTTCTGTGTTTCGCCGCTTCCGGCACGGGCGCGATGGACGCGTCGGTGTCCAATCTTTTCTCGCCTGGCGACAAGGTCATTGTTGCCACGGCCGGGAAATTCGGCGAACGCTGGGTGGAAATCGCGAAGTCTTACGGGCTCGATGCCAATGTCCTCAAAGCCGAATACGGCGATGTCGTAACGCCGGACCGCATCGAAAGCGCTCTGAAAGCCGAACCCGCCACGAAAGGCGTTTTCATACAGGCTTCGGAAACCTCGACAGGCGCCGAGCATGATGTTCAGGCTATCGCCGGGATTGTCAAAAAGACCGACGCGATCTTCGTTGTGGATGCGATCACGGGCCTCGGGACCATGCCGCTCGATATCGACGGCTGGGGACTCGATGTGCTGATCGGCGGCTCGCAGAAAGCGTTCATGATCCCGCCGGGACTGGCGTTTCTCTCCGTCAGCCAGAAGGCATGGAAACATGCCGAGACCGCGAAGCTGCCCCATTATTACTTCAGTCTCAAAAAGGAAAAGAAGAGCGCGGACGCCAACGATTCCAGCTGGACTCCCGCGACCTCTTTGATTCTGGCGCTGGGCGAGGCGCTTAAATACATTAAGAAAATCGGCATGCCGAACATGGTCGAAAACGCCCAGTTGCTGGCGCGCGCCACTCGCGAGGCCTGTGGGGAGATGGGTCTCGAAATCTTCGCCAAACGCCCCGGCAGTTCCGTCACAGCCGTGAAGACCCCCGAGGGCATGAATTCCAAAGTCATCGTCAAAGGTTTCAAGGAAAAGTTCGGCGCAATCATCGCCAACGGCCAGGGCAGCATGGAAGGCCAGATCTTTCGCATGGCGCACCTCGGCTACTTCGATTTCGCCGATATGTTCGGCGTCATCGCAGGCCTGGAACTGATTCTCCGGGCCAACGGCCACAATGTGGAATTAGGCAGGGGCGTAGCCGCTGTCCAGCGTGTATACGAGACCGCGCAGTCCGTACAACTCAAAAAGGCAATCGCATAATGAACGTTCTCATCGCCGAGCCGATGGCCCAGGCTGGCATCGAATTATTCCAGGCCCAGCCAAACTGGAACGTCATCGTTTCCAACCCCAAAGAGTATTCGAAACACCTCGCCGAAGCCGACGCGCTCATTGTGCGCAGCGCCGTTCAGGTGACTGCGGACGTTCTGAAGCAGGCGCCGAAGCTGCGCGTGATTGGCCGCGCCGGCGTGGGCGTCGATAACGTCGATCTGCCGGCCGCCACTGCCGCGGGCGTGCTGGTGATGAACACGCCAGGAGGCAACGCCGTATCGGTGGCCGAGCACACCATCGCGATGATCCTTTCGATGGCGCGCTTCATTCCGCAGGCCAGCCTGTCGACGAAAGCCGGGAAGTGGGAAAAGAAGAAGTTTATCGGCAGCGAGCTGCGTGGCAAAACAATCGGGATCATCGGGCTTGGCAGCATCGGGCGCGAGGTCGTGAAACGGGCGCGCGCTTTCGAGATGAAAGTGGTGGCCCACGATCCCTACGTCACGGAGCAATTCGCCAAGGATCTTGGGATCCAGCTGCTCCGTCTGGAAGACCTCTACAGGGCCAGCGACTACATTACGGTTCACGTTTCACTGACGCCTGAAACCGACAAGCTGCTGAACAAAGAAGCCTTCGCGCAGATGAAGCAGGGCGTGCGCATCGTGAACTGCGCGCGCGGCGAACTGCTCGATGAAGTGGCGCTTAAAGAGGCCATTGAATCCGGAAAAGTCGCGGGCGCATCGCTCGATGTGTTTATGAAAGAACCCACCGATGCGTCTTTTTCCCTGTTCGCGCTCGACCAGATATTGGCCACGCCGCACATCGGCGGGTCTACTGAAGAGGCGCAGGAGATCGTCGGCGTCAGAATTGCGGAACAGATGGTCGAATACCTGCAGAAGGGTATCGCGATCAACGCCGTGAACATGCCCGCCATGTCGCCGGAACAATATAAGACCGCCGGTCCGTTCATCGATCTCGCGGAGCGCCTGGGGAACGTGGCGGCGCATCTGGTGACCGGCAACCCCAAGACCATCCGGTTGACATATTTCGGCAATATCGCGGACATGAATACGAGTATTCTGCGCAATGCCGGCCTTGCGGGGGCGCTGAACCGCTCGACCGCGCCATCGAAAGCGAACGTTGTGAATGCCATGCAGATTGCTTCCGACCGGGGCTGGAACGTGGTTGAAGTGCACGATACGCGTTCGGCGTATTCGGACACGATCCGCCTCGAAATCGAAACCGAGTCGGGCGTCACTACGGTGGAAGGCGCGGTTGTGCTGAACAAACCGCGGCTCATGCATGTAGACGGGATTTACTGCGAGGTCCCGCTCACCGGACCGCTGGTGATGATCAGGAATGTGGACGTGCCCGGGGTTGTGGGACACATAGGCACAATCCTCGGCTCCAATCGCATCAACATCTCGAACTTTTCCCTGGGACGTCGCGATTCCGGTGAAATGCTGGACGCGCTGGCCGCGGTTACAATCGATTCGATCGTGCCGCAGAGTGTGCTGGACTTGTTAATGTCCAACCCGGCAATCAAGCTGGCTCGGTTCGTCCCGGCGGTTTAACTTACAATCCCGATGATTGCCGCAGGCCTGCCCGGGCAAGGAGCTTTTTCCCTGCCTTCAGGCAAAGCCCAGGCGGCCGTCCCATAGTCTCGCGATTCATCGCGAACCTGGTTACGCGCTCGGGAACGCGCCATACGCAGGAAGTTCCCGCGGGGAAGAACCCCAGGTCTCCAGGCCCAGCCGACGTTCTTCTCCGCCCTCTGTCGTAATAAAAGCCTCGCCAGAGATTACGACAAGGGCTCTTCACGGGAGTAATGCCATTCGAAGCGGCCCGCGGTGCATTCCCACACGACGATGTTCGACACAAAATCTTAACTGCGGAGCGTTGGGTGACTGGTTGACATAACAGCATCTAATATCGTTGGCCTGCCCGCAAATTTCCCTGGTCCTGGAACGCACGGCCCAAAAGGAATTCTTATGGGATTGCGAAATGACGGCGAACAGTGGACGACTGGACGCAATAAAAGGGGCCTGACCCGGACTGGGAAAACCAGCCTGAAGAGGCTCGTCTTGCTTCGGAAGGAACGTTGTGTCGGGTCGAATGCCGGCATCACAGCCGAGCAGCGGCAAGGCCTGCCGCTTCCACAACTTCAATAACTACAGACTGCGGATGAAAGTGTTATGTTCCTGAGATCAGTCAGAGGCGGGTTGCCCCCATTAAGTGCGTAGAGCCAGTGCGTAGATACTTTGAATTGGTCGGGGCGAGAGGATTCGAACCTCCGGCCTCCTGGACCCGAACCAGAGGACGACGAAGAATCAGAGAGTTAGCGGGATTGCTATGAGTTGCTCAGCCTTGCGCTTAAATGTTCAGAATGCGCGAGTTGCCGTGCGCCAGCAGTCGAATGTGCGCAACCGAGAGGAATCGGTAGCTGCAAGGGGTAGCCATAGTATCGGCCATAGTCCGACGCTTTCATCGAGCGTTCTTCAAAACGTCTTCAACGCTCTCCGGGTGTTTGGCAATAACGGCCAACAGCACGCGCGTCGGAGTGTCGGGGCGAACGCGTCCCTGTTCCCAATTTCTTAGTGTGGCGGGCGGGAAGCCGAATTTCAACGCGAATTGCGTCTGGCTCAGGCCCATCCGCCTCCGGACCGCCAAGACATCAATTTCCGGGACTTGCACTTGTGTGACTCGGACGGGAAGCTCCTCGCCCTGAGACCAAGCGAGTGCCTCTTCAAGCCCTTCGATGATTCGTTCACCGACGGTTGGAGGCTTTTTCGCCACCGGGCGGACAGACCCCTTCTTCACCTTCATCATTCTGCTCCTCGACTCTTCATATAACTTCGAACAATTGCGGGGACGGCCTTGGCCATCGCGTTTCGCTCAGACTTGCTGAGATTTGCCTTCTCGTTCTTGCCGTACAT
>JALYHT010000179.1 GCA_030776225.1 Acidobacteriota bacterium
ACTCCAGGTTTTGCCGACGGGCGACGAGGCGCTGCGGTTTGTGCGCTCGAACCATTCCGATACCGCCAGACCCGACCCCTGCGTGATCGTCCTCGATCTCAATATGCCGAGGTATGACGGGTTGGAATAAACGATCTCCAGAGCTCGCGCACGTTAATGTCGTTGTTCTGAGTGGTATCGCCAGCCCCCTGCAAAGACAGCGCATCGCGCAACTTGGTGCGGTTTATATGCAGAAGCCGTCCGACCTGGCGGCGTATTTGGCGTTAGGCGCAAAAATTCTGGAAATCTGCAACCATGGCGCAGCGGCGTTTTAAAGTCCGATCGCCGTACCCGTTTTAAAATCAGAAGCCAGCATATCTCTCAAAGCCGCGCCGATTAACATGAAATCGCGGAGATTTGAAGGTTTTTGGAAATACTCGGACGCGCCGAGCAGCTTGGCTTTCTGCCGGTCCGAGGGCGCACCGGAAGAGCTCAGCACCACCACCGGAGTTTTACCGCAAAGAGGGCTCCTGCGGACCCGCTCCAGCACCTCGAAGCCGGTTTTCCGGGGCAGATTTAAGTCCAGTACGATGAGGCCGGGACACTCTCCAACCCTCGTATCGATATCCTCCATGAGGTGAATCGCGTCGTCCCCATCCCGCGCCACTGTGACAGCTGAATTCACCCCGTTCCATTTCAGCGCTTCCCGTACCAAAAGCACATCGGCCGGATTGTCGTCGACCAGCAGGATGAACACAGGGCTTCCCATGCTCTCTGCCTGCCTTGAAAATGACGGTTCCGATCCCTCCACCGGTGCTGGAGGCGTTTTAGATCCGGGCAACGCCAGATCAGGGGGGATTACCGCAACCAGGCGGTCTGTAGTACTTAACATCTATAGCGGTACTTGCAATTGGCCAGCCAATGTGCTACACCGCGAACTCGCTTTGTTGTAACACTTGCGGCTAGTGTGCGAAGTCGAGGTTTATCCAACCGATTTAATTACAATCTCCTGGGCTTCACTGATAATTCTTTCCAGATGACTCTGGCTCCTGAAACTTTCCGCGTAGACCTTATAAATGTTCTCGGTACCGGAAGGTCTGGCGGCGAACCAACCGCCCTCGGAGGTGACTTTTAATCCGCCAATTGCGGCCCCGTTACCAGGCGCGGCAGTCAATTTAGCGGTGACTCTGTCCCCCGCCAGTGTGCCGGCGGAAACCGCCTGAGGAGCCAGCCTTCCGAGAACCGCCTTTTGCTCCGGACTGGCCGGGGCGTCGATCCGTGTGTAAAAAGTATGACCGAAACATGAAGTAATTTCCTTGTAGTGCTCGCCCGGATCTTTGCCCGTCCGCGCCATGATCTCCGCCGCCAGCAGCCCCATGATCGGTCCATCCTTATCGGTCGTCCAGACGCCGCCGTCGAGCCTCACGAAGCTTGCGCCCGCGCTTTCTTCGCCGCCGAAACAGCAGGAGCCGTCGAACAATCCGGGTGAGAACCATTTGAATCCCACAGGAACTTCCCACAGCGTTCGCTTCAGATCGCTCACCACCCGGTCGACTATGCTGCTCGATACCAACGTTTTCCCAACCACGGCCGAGGCGGACCACCGGGGTCTGTGCGTAAGCAAATACCGGATCGCGACCGAAAGATACGCATTGGGGTTCAGCAGCCCCTCTGAGCGCGTCACGATGCCGTGGCGGTCGGCATCCGGATCGTTTCCCCAGGCGATGTCGAAATCTCCTTTGAGCTTTACCAGGCTCGCCATCGCGTACGGACTGGAGCAATCCATGCGGATCTTGCCGTCATGGTCCACGCTCATGAATGCGAAGCGCGGGTCCACTTTGCTGTTCACCACCGTGAGATTCAGGTTGTAACACTCGGCGATCGGCTCCCAGAAGGGCAGGGAAGCCCCGCCCAACGGGTCCACGCCCAATTTCAGCCCGGCCGCACGAATCGCATCCATGTCGATGACGTTTCTGAGGTCGTCGACATAAGGATGGATCAGATCCCGCGCATGCGTTGTGGAAGCTTTGAGAGCGGCCTCTGACGTAACGCGGCTTACTCCCTGGTTGCCGCCCCGGAGAAGGTCGTTCGCGCGTTTTTGAATCCAGCCGGTGATGTCCGTATCCGCGGGACCGCCATCCGGAGGGTTGTATTTGAAGCCGCCGTCTTCTGGTGGATTGTGCGACGGCGTGATCACGATCCCGTCGCCAACCCCGGAAACGCGGTCCCGATTGTAGTTCAGGATCGCGTGAGAGATCACAGGCGTGGGCGTGAATCCGCTGTTCTCCTGAATGACAGTTTCAATGTTGTTGGCCGCCAGCACCTCCAGCGCGGTGTCCAGCGCCACACCCGAGAGCGCATGGGTATCCTTGCCCATGAACAAAGGTCCCGAGATCTTTTTAAAAGTCCGGTAATCGCAGATTGCCTGCGTGATGGCAAGGATATGCGCTTCGGTGAATGTTCCGGTCGACGAGCTCCCGCGATGACCGCTCGTCCCGAAGCTCACCAGTTGCGTGGGGTCCGCCGTGTCCGGCTGGCGGGCGAAATAATCGTTTTCAAGCCGTGTGACATCGATGAGAATATTCGCGGGTGCCGGCTGGCCGGCCAGAGGGTTGAGTGGCATCGTCAGTTTCGATTATTCCAAGTGTCCCGCGCCGTTCTCGCCATCCATGGATTCTTGCCATACTTACATGGCAAAATAAGCTGTATGAAAAAGACTCTCCACATCGATGAGACGGTCCTGGCCGAGGCAAAGCGCGCCTGCGGAGCCTCTACCGATACCGCCACTGTGCGCATGGGTCTTGAAGCTCTCGTGCGGGCGGCCGCTTACGAAAGGCTCAGGCAGCTGCGCGGTTCCGAGCCCGATGCGCAGGATGTGCCGCGTCGCCGCGAAAAACCGTCTTCGCGTAACCGGGCCGCGTGATTCTGATAGACACTTCCGTCTGGATCCGCTTTCTCTCGAACCAGGCGGAGTGGGCGGATCTTCTCGACCAGCTGCTCCTCGCCGGCGATGTTACCGGACACGAACTCGTTTACGCCGAGCTTCTGATCGGGGATTCCGGCGGGAGAGCGAAACTCCTCGCCAGTTACGAAAAGCTCCACCAGTCCCGCACGGTACCCCACAAAGAAGTTCTCGGGTTTGTACGCAGCCGGAAACTTTACGGCCGGGGCATGGGTTGGATCGATGTCCACCTGCTCGCCTCCGCCATCGTGGAAGGCCACAAACTCTGGACGGCCGATGTCCGTCTCGCCGCCCTCGCCACTGAACTAAAAATTGCGTGGCGATAGTCGTCGAATTGTCATCAAATTGCGAAAATCGTCTGCTACCGTAATCTGATGGCGAAATTCAGTCTGCTGGCTCTTTCATCGGTCTTATTCCTTCCAGCCCCGTTTTTGGCCCAGACGGGTCCCGCCAACCTCTCCACCGCCAGTCTCCTCAGCGATCCCGGCCCGACTTTTCGTGTTGACGATCGACAGCTTCCCAATCCCGTCACGTTCATCGCCTACGGGGACCAGCGTTTCACCGATCCAGCAAATACCAGGTCGGCTGATCCCAGGATCCGCGCGTGGCTGGTCGGTAAAATTGCCTCCGAAAAACCCGGTGCGCTCGTGCTCAACGGCGACGTGCCACTCAATGGCGACATGGAGAGCGATTATGCCGCCTTCCGCTCCGAAACCCAGCCATGGCGCGCCGCTCATCTGCGGGTTTACCCCGCTCTCGGGAACCACGAATTCGCCGGCCCCGACCCGCAACGCGCTCTCGAACACTGG
>JALYHT010000180.1 GCA_030776225.1 Acidobacteriota bacterium
TGCGAAACACCTGGCCCGCGAGGCTCCGCAGAGCAGAGGGTGCGGCAGAGGCCCTTTGATTTCGGACCATTCGCAAGAGAGCGAACCAGCGGAGCGTGATTGCCGATTCCAGGTAGTAGCGCTCGCCAGTGGAAGTAATACCGAATTCGCCTCCTACTCCACTGAGCAGGGTCTGCGCCCCGTTTTGGATGGCTACTTTCGCGCATTCTTCATCGAGGAAGAACCGCGAACTGCGGAGTGGGAAAGCAGCGAAACGCGAGGGCGCGGCAAGTGAATCGAAAGGCCCGCGGCCCTGGGCAGTCACATACCTTATATTAAGGTTTTTTGTCCCTTTGAATTCGTCGATGTAACTCCGCTCGTCTTTGAACATGCCCAGACTTTCTTCGGGAAGCACGGCCGCGACGGCTGTCAATTGACGATTTTTCCGAGCGAGATGTCGCGAGGCAATAGCCGCGACGGCAGAGGAATCCAGCCCACCGCTCAGCAGAGTCGCAACCGGGCGCTCCCGATCCAGTCTGCATTCAACGGCCTGGAATAACAATTCCCGGAGCTGTTCGAACACGCTTTCAGGTTTGGCGGGGATAGCCGACGCTGCTCCTGTTTGGAGCTCCCAGTACCGTCGCAGCCGGATTCCACTGCGATCTACTATCATCCACATGCCCGGAGGTAGTGAGAGGATGCCGGAGTGGAACGTCTCCTCGTGTCTAAGCAGGTGTGCGGTGGGCACGGCCAGAGCGGCCAGCTTTCGACGGTTCAGCGCGCGAGGTATAGAGGGGCATGCCAGTATGGGCTCGATATCGCCGGCAAACACAAAACGCGACGCACTGTGCCAATACAGGAACGCCCGGAAGCCAATGTGGTCGCGGCAGCAGAACAGATGCTGGCGCCGTTCATCCCATATTGCGAATGCGAACTCGCCCAAAAGATGCGCTGCGCAGTTTTCGCCCCATTTCGCATAGGCCGCAAGAATGAGATCGCCATCCTCTAATGGGGATTTCAAACCAAGGGCTTCTATTAAGTCTTCGCGATTGTGGAGTTGAGTGTCCGCTGCGATGGTGAGAGAAAAATTATCGACCGCAGCGTTCCCTAAAGCAAACGGAACCCGGGCAGGGGGGCTGCGCAAAGCACACAAGCCAGATGGAACAATCTTTGAATCCGCGTAGCTGGTGCAAAGGAGGTCGCGAAGCCAATCAGCACCCCGCACAGGTTGTTGGAAATCAACGGCACCCCAGAAGCCGCTCAGAAATAAGTCCGGGTGGAGCCGTTATGGGTAGAGTTTAAGACGCGCAAGTAGTACCCATACCGGCGTCAGTTCCGCACGTGGTACCGTTCTGGAGAATAGCCTGGATCTGCCCAAGGCTGATCAATTGAGGCGAGCTATAAGGCTTGCCGGATTGCTGTGCGGTGCTGCAATTCAAGTTTTCCTGAGAGGTATTATCCATTTTGCGCTCCATAAGTACACATAATAACATTGAATTCGCAGAGATAGTCGTTATGCGGTAAATCGCGCCGGGACTTCACTGGGCCAACGCGAGAGCCTGACGACTCCGAATCACATTGAACGCATAGTTTCGCCAGTCGGGCGCGGTTCTGAACCAACCGACTCCGACGGTACGCCGCCCGGATTTCACCTGAGTCAACCGGTGTTGCCAATCCAGATCGATACGGAACAGAAAAGCATCGCCCGCTGGCTGACGGCCGATTTCCGCCCGTACGGTGTGCCCTGGATCCCGAATCTGAAAGAGACCGCCCGTATACTCCTCCGCACTTAGATTCACGCACAGACCCAGCGCGCGACATTCAACGGCATCTCGATGCCAATCGATGTGCTGGCTGGATTCGGCCCCCGTGCGATGAATTCTTCCTATATAGTTGCCAATTTCGGGGCATGCGGAGATCTGCCGGACCAAATCAAAGAGTGCCGGCCTGTTGAGAATGAACTGGAGAAGAAACAGGGCTCGCTCTGTCTCCGGCACGAACTGAGTGGTCCCGAAAATCCGATTCTCGTGGACTTCGTTCCGTTCTTCAAATCTCGCCGTTTCCAGCCACTGGAGAAGGGGCTTCAGAATCTCAGGCGCGAGCAGGCCGGGGAGGGCAGCGCAGCCGGTTTCTTCGAATTCATTTGCCAGCCGTGAGATGCTTTCCGGATCGGCAATTATCGCCGTTTGGGTTAGCTGGATCATGCGGTTTCACCCAGGGTCATTGTGCCGAAAGCCATGCTGCAACGATTTTAAGCCAACCCAGGGGAGGGTGCAATCATGGGTTGGCGCGGAAAGATGTAAAATCCGAAATACGCGAGCGTCTCATCAGGGCTTCGCACATCACGACTTGAAATCAGATTCTGAAGCGGCAACGCACACATATCTCGCCTGGGGCCTTGTTATTCGTTCAGCGATTCCCCTCCCCGAAGCGACAGCTCTCGCGAACGGGATACCCTATCAGGCAACCATCCTCGTGGGCACGATTACACGCGACCACGAAGACTGGAAGGCAACAGCGTGTTTCGTGGAGACCCGCCACTCCGGATATCTGCTGCGCGTGCCAGGAATAGCGCGGTTCCGGGTGAGCAACGGCTCCGAAATAACAATAGAGCCGGAATTGAAACCGGATTGGGAGGCAGTACGGCTTTTTCTGCTGGGACCTGTCTTCGCGGCACTCCTCTATCAGCGAAGACTGCTCCCCCTGCATGCGAGCGCTATTGCAACCAATCGCGGCGGTGTCATCTTCGCCGGGGGGTCGGGAGTCGGCAAATCAGCCTTAGCGGCCGCTTTCAACGTAAACGGCTATGAGGTGCTTGCCGATGAAATATGCGCTGTCGATTGCAGTTCGGGAGAAGGAATGGTCCGGCCGGGGATCCCGCGACTCCTGTTGTGGCCTGACGTCATCCGCCAGTTGGGTTTGACTGCGCAGGATATAAGATCCGTTCGCGCCGGACTCAACAAACAGCATGTGCGGGTGCATGAAACCCGTGGTTCTCTGCGGATTCATGCAATTTATGTCATCAGCGTGCGGCCTTCGGGCAACTTTGGGGTCGCCGCGGTAGAAGGCGCCGAAAAACTGCGGGCGCTTACGGATATTCTGCATGGCGGAAGATTCCTGTCTTCAATGACGTCGTTGCCCGATCACTTCGCGCTACTGACTTCGTTGGCCCGGACCACACCCGTCTCAAAGATGACTCGCCCTATGGTTTGTGAACTGAAGGAAGTTGCGGAGTTATTGGAGAGGGACTTTAAAAAGTGAGCGGGATCCTGTGGATTGCGTCGTATCCCAAGTCGGGCAGCACCTGGCTGCGCGCTTTCATCGCGAACTTACGCCAGGAAGGCGGAGAGATCGCAGATATTAACCATCTGGGAATCCCTACTGCGGCAAACCGTCGACTTTTTTACGAAACCGCCGGAATCGAGGCTTCGGACCTGACGGATGAGGAGGTCGCACGGCTTCGCCCCGAAATATACCGGTATTTGGCTACGACCTCGCAGCAACAGGTCATCCTAAAGATTCACGATGCCCGCACTAATTCTGAAAAAGCTTCTCTCATCCCGTCGGATGTCACTATAGGCGCCGTCTATATCCTGCGGAACCCCCTTGATGTAGCTGTTTCTTTTGCGCACCATGCTTCGGAATCAATAGAGTGGGCCATAACTACCATGGGATGCGCAACTGCCGCGTTTTCATCCGATACGCCGATTCGCAATCTGAACCAGCGGCTTCTCACCTGGAGTGAACACGTGTTGAGCTGGGTCGATCGTCCCCCTTTCCCTGTACACGTTGTCAGGTATGAGGACCTGCATCAACAGCCTACCCAGGCTTTCACCCAGGTCGCCCGCGCTTGTGCCCTGTCGACCGACGAGAGACGAATCCAGCAGGCAATACGAAACTCAACCTTCGCCTCTCTGCGAGCACAGGAGCAGGCTCGCGATTTCATCGAAAGGCCGCCCGCCACGCAGGCATTCTTTCGCGAAGGAAAAGCAGATGGCTGGAGAAAGACACTCTCAGAAACCCAGGTTGCGCGGATTGTCGCCGATCATGAGGCCGTAATGCGCCGCTTCGGCTATTATCCCCTCTAAGCCTGGTTCGTATCTAAGCGCCGGGCACGCGGGTACGGATACCGATGGCCAGTATCGTTAGCGATGCGAGGATCGTAATACAGCATAAAAGAACCGCCCCCACGGCAAAACGCCGGATCAATTTGACGGGCGTGGTGACAAGCAGTTGTATCGTCGCATCGACTCTGCGGCCGTGTATGTCTCGTATCTCGTCAGCTGTCTTACGGACCTGGTCGAGATAAACAATAGCTGTGCCCTTGCGGATGCGTGCGAGCGCGCTTTCACGGTTCTCGTGATCGCAAGTGGAAACAACGAGATTCAACTCGCCAATGGTACGCTTGCCCTCTTCTGAGAAGTCCCTGATCAATGCAGCGGCCGGGTCATGTCCGCCTATCAGTTCCAGAGAGCCGATTTCATCCTGCCAATCGCGGATATCCTGGGCGTAGGCTTCCGAATAGGCCGTCTCTCCGGTCAGTGCGTAATCCTGCGCGCGCAGCTCAGCGTCAACCAGAATTGCCAAGGCTTTGCTTGTCGTATCGATAATGTCTTTCAGCTTGACCACACGGGTATAAATGCTTCGCGAGCGGTCCCTGTCGCGCATATACTCCCAGACGGTCAGCCCGAGCGCGCCCAAAGTTGTTACCAACAGTAGGGATGCAGCGATGCCGGATATTTTTTTCATGTTGGATGGCGAACGAGCCGAGGCGTTACAGACGATGGAAGTTTGAGAAATCCGAACCTGACATATTGCACCCGATCACCCTGGGCCGCCAAAGCGGAATCTGGGTTTTCCAGTCGAGTCGAGCCATAAGGATTTTGGTGGACCTGAAGGGATTCGAACCCTTGACCTCTTCCATGCCATGGAAGCGCGCTCCCAACTGCGCCACAGGCCCACGCCGGAACCGCTCACTCAGTATACCCCACCATCCCTGCGGAACACCGGACAGGCGTGAACCCGTTTCCACCCGCCCGCATCCTACAATAAAACGATGCCCAAACTGCACCGGCGCGTCCCGGTGGCTTTCGCGATTCTTCTGGGCCTCACGTCGAGTTCGTGCCTCTACACCAAGCGCGTCATTCTACGGCACAACAAGCAGGTGAACGCCGCCACGGCGCCCACGCTGCTCACCGCTACGCGGGAGGAACTCGGCAAGCGGATCGCCAGCGTTTACAACGCCATCCACTCCTTCCAGGCGACGGTGGATATGACTCCCACCATAGGCAGCGCCCACACAGCCTCCATTACGGAAATCAAAGACGTGCGCGCGAAAATCTATTTCCGGAAGCCGTCGGAAATCCGCATCCTCGGGCTGGCCCCGTTTGTCCGGACCACCGCGTTCGATATGGTGTCGGACGGCAATACCTTCAAAGTGTCGCTGCCGCCGAAAAATCTGTTCTTTGAAGGGCTCAATTCCGCCCCCGCCACCTCCAAAAACAAGCTGGAGAATCTGCGGCCCGAAGCGTTTCTGTCTTCCATGCTGATCCGTCCGGCAGATTCGGCTGGCGAAGCCACGGCCCTGGTGGACGCCACCGATGAAGATAACGCGCTGTACATCCTGTATTTCGCCCGGCTCGGGCCCAGGGGAGAATTTCTGGGCCTCGCGCGCGGGGTGTGGTTCGACCGAATCGATCTCAACATCGTGCGCCAAACCGTTTACGACGACGCCGGATCTCTGATCAGCGACACGCGGTATTCGAAATGGACGTCGTATGCGGGTATCCAGTTCCCCGCGCATATCGACATCAACCGCGACAAAGACGGGTACGGAGTGGTCCTCGACATGGTCGAGATGCAGATGAATGCGGCGCAGCCCAACGAGAGGTTTGTTCTCCAGCAGCCGGACGGGTATCAACTGCGGAAAGTCGGGGAGTCGAAATAGAGTGCTGCTGAAACTGGTCTGGGAAAACGTCCGTTTCCGGGTGCTGCGGACGCTGCTGAGCGTGCTGCTGATCGCAGTCCCGGTGACGCTGATCCTTACGCTGGTGGGCATGACGCAGGGATTTCTGGAC
>JALYHT010000181.1 GCA_030776225.1 Acidobacteriota bacterium
ATCTTATATAGCGCGCCACGGATGGATTACGGCCAGTGAGTTTCTTGAACTTGGGGATGTAGTTCGGGTTGGGCAGAAAGCGGACATCGAAGACGAGATCGCAATCCGGCGGCAGGCCATGACGAAAGCCGAAGCTGTTGATGTAGATGAGAATTTTCGATTCTTCCTCGGGGCTCTGAAATTTTTCCCGAATGAAATCGCGCAGATCGTGAACGTTGAATTTCGACGTACTGATGCACAGATCTGCCAGGGCGCGAATGGGGGCGAGCAATTCGCGCTCCCGCAGAATATTCTCGGCGATGGGTTGCCCGGCGCTTAAGGGATGAGGGCGGCGCGTTTCGCTGAAGCGCCGCATGAGGGCTTGGTCATCGGCTTCGAGAAAAAGCAGCCGCGTATTCACGCTGCTTTTAATAGCGCGGTAAATGGCCGAAAACTTACTGAGCCCGGCGCCTTCGCGAACGTCGAAGACCAGGGCCGCCCTGCGGAGTGTGGCCGAATCGCGGACCAGCTCGGCGAACGTCGGGATCAACTCGACCGGCAGGTTGTCGACCGAATAATAGCCCAGGTCTTCCAGCACGCGCAGAACGGAGCCTTTGCCGGAACCGCTCATGCCGGTTATTATGACCAGTTCCGAAACGGTTCGCGGAAGCGCGGCGACGTTCAGTTTGTCTTTCGAGGCCTGATATTTCGCAGGCAGCGGTTTAGCGGAGACTGCCGGTTTCCCGTCCGGCTGTTTCGCCTGAAGCTTCTTCTGAAGCTTCCTCTGAACCTGCTTCGCCCGAGCCATCCGCCTCTTTCCGCGGAACCCGTTTCCCGTCCCGCCACTTTTCGCGAACTTTTACTGCCTGCTTTTCGAGCTTACCAACAGCGGCATGGATAGCGCTGAAAAGCTCCGGATCGGCGCCTTCGCCTACGAGTTCGTGGTGGTGATACGGCACGGTGATCTCAACGTGATTGAGGTACCGCTCATGCGACAGGGTCACGTGAGCGTGCGCCTCGCCCTTCCCGTTATCGAGAATTTTGCCGACCTTCTCGAATTCGGCCATCAATCTTTCAGATTGCGCCGGCGACAGATCCATATGCCGCCCCGTCCATGTCACTTTCATTTGTGTTGCTTCTCCTTTACCCGTTTTGCCGGTGTGAGGCTGCCTGAACAACAACAATCGAACAACTGTACGGCGCGTGTCAATCGCGCACGCGGCGCTGGTGTGTGGAAGGAATTTTCATATCCTCACGATACTTCGCCACGGTCCGCCGGGTCACATCGATCCCGTCGGACTGAAGGCGGGCGGTAATGTGGTCGTCGGTCAGGGGACGTTTGGGGTCTTCGTCCTCAATCATCTTCTTCACCTTGCGTTTGAGCAGAAGCAGCGGCGTATCCCCGCCCGACGGCCCCTGCACGGCTTCAGAGAAGAAATATCGCAGCTCATAAACGCCATGCGGAGTATGCGCATATTTGTTGGCCACGGCGCGGCTCACCGTCGAAGGATGCACGCCGACTTCCTCCGCCACGTCTTTGATCATCATGGGCCTGAGCGCATCGATGCCCAGCGTCAGAAAATCGAACTGCCGGCGGCGGATGGCTTCGCAGACGCGCAGGATCGTGTGCTTGCGCTGTTCAATATTCTTCATCAGCTGAATGGCGGAGGAATACCGCTCGCGCACGTAATCGCGAACTTCCTTGGTCGCGCCCTGATCGCGGTCGAGCATCCTGCGGTATTGGGCGTTGAGGCGAAGCTGCGGCAGTTCGTCGTCATTCATCTGAATCACGAAATCCTCGCCGTCGCGGATGAAATAGACATCAGGCTCCACCGAGCGCGGCCCGGGACCGGAGAAGCGAACACCGGGTCGGGGGTTCAGATGGCGGATCATCGCCACTGCAATTTCGATATGTTCCAGAGGGCGCCCGAGCAACCGCGCCAGTTCCTTGAACTGGCGCATTTCGAGCAGGCGCATGTGATTGGAAACGATTTGCCACGCCACGCTGCCTTTGCCATTAACGCTTTCAATCTGAAGCAGCATGCATTCTTTAAGATCGCGCGCACCGACTCCGGCGGGGTCGAGGCCCTGCACGGCTTTGAGAGCCGCTTCCATAACGGCGCGGGTCGTGTTGCCCTGGTGGGCCATTTCATCGAGGGTGGCCGTAAGGTACCCGTCTTCATCCAGATTGCCGATGATCGATTCGGCGGCTTCGCGCGTATCGTCGTCGAGCAACGCCACGCTCAACTGCGAGCGCAGGTAATCGGGCAGGGTCTGGGGCTGCGAAAGGAAAGTTTCAAAGGAAGGTTTTTCAACCGATTCGGAAGCGGGGCTGCGATACCCGGGGTCGAGATAGTCATCGAAGAAGGAACCGAAATCGATTTCATCGAAGGGGTCGGTCGTTGAAGTGTCCGCCGCATCGGAGGCGTCCCGCTCGATGCCGTCGACCGGGGACTCGATCTCCGTAAAAGCATCGGTGTTGCGCGCAACCTCGGGGGAATCGCCATCGAGTTTGATATCGGCCGCATCAAGAAGAGACTGGTCCGCCGGGTCTGAGGAGCGTTCCGCTTCGAGCAGAGGCTGTAGTTCCTCGGGCGAGATTTCCTCGCCCTCTTCGAGCGATTCTTCGAGAACTGGATTCTCGACGATTTCCTGATTGATCATCTCCTTCAGCTCCATGCGATTCAGCTGGAGGACCGTGACCATCTGCACCAGGCCCGGCGTCAGAATCTGCTTCTGCGCGACTTTCAGTTGCAGTCTGGGAGATAGCATACTCATACACGCCATTATAAGCACCGCTGGGACCCTTTTCTCTCCCAAAGTGTGTAATTGTTCACCAAGTTGGAACTAAAATTGCTCGGGCTTGCACGGGGATGGCAGGCATCCCTAATACCCGGTAACGACAGGGTTTATATCTAACGGCCACCACACTTCTCCGGCTGGCGCGGTACACTCCAACTGAACTTCTACGTTCACCGCACATGCTGAAACCAATTCGCCGAGTCGCTGTTCTGGGCGCCGGAACCATGGGTTCCCGCATCGCCGCCCATATTGCTAATGCGGGTATTCCGTCTCTGCTGCTGGACATTGTTTTGCCCGGCGCAACGCGCCGGGATCAGGCGGCAAGCGCCGGGGTGGAAGCGGCGGCGAAGGGACGTCCGTCGGCGTTTTTCCTGCCCGAACTCACGGGCCTGATTACTATCGGAAATTTCGACGACGATCTGCCCAAAATCAGGGATTGCGACTGGATCATAGAAGCCGTTACCGAAGACCTGGCCATTAAACGCTCTCTCTATGAGAGGGTGATTGCGTGTCGCGCGCCGGGCTCAATCGTTTCCACAAATACGAGCGGCATTCCGCTTGCCGCAATCTCAAGAGAGTATCCGCGCGAATTCCGCGAGCACTTTCTGGGCACGCATTTTTTCAACCCGCCGCGATACCTGCACCTTGTGGAAGTCATTCCCGGCGAGAACACACGGCCGGAAATCCTGGCGTTCCTCTCCGATTTCTGCGACCGCCATCTCGGCAAGGGCGTTGTGCCATGCAAAGACACGCCGAATTTCATCGGCAACAGAATCGGCGCATTTTTCGGGTCAACGGTCCAACGACTCACCGTGGAGCACGATCTGACGATCGAGGAAGTGGATATCCTTACCGGTCCTCTGATCGGACTCCCGAAGAGCGCCAGTTTCCGGCTGCTCGATATTGTGGGACTCGACGTGTGGGAACACGTCACGAAAAATCTCTATGAGGCAGTGCCGGAAGATCCTTTCCGGGAGCAGTTCCGCCTTGCTCCTTTCGTCAGTGAAATGATCCAGCGGGGCTGGCTGGGCGACAAACGCGGGCAGGGCTTTTACAGACGCGTGGGCAAAGACCGCGAGATCCATGCGCTCGACAGAAAGACGCTCGAATACCACCCGGCGGCAAAACCGCGCTTCGCTTCGCTCGAAACCGTGCGGAAGATCGAGCCGCTGGCTGCCCGTCTGAAGGCTCTGATCGCGCTCGACGATAAGGTTGGGCGGTTTTTATGGCAGTTGCTCAGCGAGCACATCCGCTATGCGGCGTTTATGGTGCCTGAAATTTCCAACCGCGTGGTGGAGATCGATCGCGCGATGCGCTGGGGCTATGCCAACCAGTTGGGGCCGTTTGAAATCTGGGATGCGCTGGGGTTTGTGGAGACCGCGCGCCGTATCGAAGCGGAAGGCCGCGAATTGCCGCCGCTTGCGCTTTCGATGCTGGCTCTCGATGGCGGGCCGGCCACGTCCTTTTATCGGCAGGGAGAAGTTTCAGAGTCGAATCCGCGGCCCCGTACGGAGTATTTCGATCGGGGCGCGGATGCTTACCTTGACCTGGAGGCGCGTCCCGGAATCACGTTGCTGCCCGATGTCAAAAAGGCTCGCGGTGTTGTCAAGAGCAATCCCGGCGCTTCGCTGATCGATCTTGGAGATGGGGTGCTCTGCTGTGAATTCCACAGTAAAGCGAACGCCATTGGCGACGACATCATGCTGATGGTGCAGGCGGGCCTTGCGGAACTGGAAACCAACTTCGAGGCCCTGGTGATCGGCAATCAGGGGGAGCATTTTTCGGCCGGCGCCAACCTGATGATGGTGCTTCTCGCCGCGCAGGAGCAGGAGTGGGATGACCTGGACGCGGCGATCCGCGGCTTCCAGCAGATGAATATGGCATTAAAATGCGCGCCCAAACCGGTGGTGGCGGCGCCCTTTGGGATGGCGCTCGGAGGCGGGTGCGAGCTCCCACTGCACTGCCGGCGCGTGCAGGCTTCGGCTGAGTTGTATATGGGGCTGGTTGAGGTGGGCGCAGGAGTGATTCCGGCAGGCGGCGGGTGCAAAGAAATGCTGCTGCGGTCGCGCGATCTGAAGAAAGTGTTTGAGCAGATCGGGTTCGCGAAGGTGTCGACGAGCGCCGCCGAAGCGCGGCAATTCCGTTTCCTCC
Source organism: Acidobacteriota bacterium (assembly GCA_030776225.1). GTDB lineage: Bacteria > Acidobacteriota > Terriglobia > Bryobacterales > Bryobacteraceae > BOG-234. Next base: position 4,933 of record JALYHT010000181.1, read on the forward strand.
GCGATGGCGACGGTATTTCCATGAACCCGGAGCGGCTGATCGACGACGCGAAGCAACTGGCGCTTTCGCTCGTCCCCGGTTATACGGCGGCAGTTCCGCGCTCGGATATTACGGTCGCAGGCGATGAAGGTTATGCGCTGCTGAAGACCGGGGTCTGGATGGCGGAGCAGGGCGGATACATCTCGGCTTATGACGCCGTGATCGGCGAGAAACTGGCGTTTGTCCTGAGCGGTGGGAGGCTGACGGGGACACCCCAGGTCTCCGAGCAGTATCTTCTGGATCTGGAACGCGAGGCGTTTCTGAGTTTGTGCGGTCGACGGGAGACGCAGCAGCGAATCCAGCACCTGCTGAAGACTGGCAAGCCGTTGCGCAATTAACGTCCGGTTATATGCGATCCGATTGTATGCGACAGTGAAGCGGGAGCCAGTTTATGTCCGATGCAGTCATTGTCGATTGCCTGCGCACGCCGGTCGGAAAAGCGACGCGCGGAGCTCTTCGCCATACCCGTCCCGACGATCTCGCGGCTACCGTGGTGAGCGGACTTCTGGAGCGCTACCCGCAGGTTCCAAGGGAAGATATTGAAGACTTGATTCTGGGTTGTGCGATGCCGGAAGCGGAATCGGGCAGCAATATGGCGCGCATGGTGGCGCTGCGGGCGGGCCTGCCGGTAACAACCACCGGCGTGACGATAAACCGGTTCTGCAGTTCCGGGCTCCAATCGATCGCGATGGCTTCAGATCGCATCCGCGCGGGCGGGGCGCGCATCCTTCTGGCTGGCGGCAGCGAGTCCATGAGCATGATTCCCATGGCGGGCAACAAGCCGGCGCCGAACCCGTGGTTTGCGGATCATTATCCGCAGGTCTACATCAATATGGGGCTCACGGCCGAGGAAGTGCAGCGGAAATACGGGGTTTCGCGGGAAGATGCCGACGCGTTCGCTTACCGCAGCCACCGGAACGCATTGCGCGCGCAGGCGGAGGGTTCGTTTGCCGATGAAATGGTGCCGGTGAAGGTTCATGCGGCGGTGCTGAACGGGCACGGTTCAAAGCCTGTCGAAACCGAGACGCTGTTTGAGAAAGACGAAGGGCCGCGCGCGGACACATCCATCGAAGCGCTGGCCAGACTGAAGCCGGTTTTTCGGGTAAACGGAACGGTGACGGCCGGCAATTCCTCGCAGACCAGCGACGGCGCGGCCGTGGCGCTTGTAATGTCCGCCGCAACGGCGAAGGAACTGGGGCTGAAGCCGAAGGCGCGGCTGGTGAGTTTCGCGGTGGCGGGAGTGCCCCCGGAAATCATGGGAATCGGGCCGGTGGTGGCGATCCCGAAAGCTCTGACGCTCGCCGGTCTCAGACTCAAAGATATTGGCGTTATCGAACTGAACGAGGCTTTCGCGGCGCAGGCACTGGCGGTGATCCGGACCGCCGGGCTCGATCCCGAAATAGTTAACGTAAACGGCGGCGCGATCGCACTGGGGCATCCGCTTGGCTGCACGGGCGCGAAACTCACCGCGACCATCCTGCGTGAAATGGAGCGCCGTAAGGCGCGTTATGGACTGGTGACAATGTGCGTGGGCGGAGGGCAGGGGGCGGCCGGCATATTCGAACGGCTGTGAAAGGCAAACGATGGCTACCGCAATGAGTTCGAAGACTGCCGGCGGATCTTTTCTGATTGAAGACCAGCCGGCCCAGGACGTTTTCACTCCCGAAGACCTCACGGAAGAACACCACGCGATTGCGCGCACCGCGCGGCAATTCTTCGAGAAAGAAGTCGCGCCGCATGTAGAGGAAATGCAGCACGGCGATTTCGATGCCGCGGTTACTTTGCTGCGGAAAGCGGCGGCGCTGGGTCTGGAATCCGTCCTGACGCCGGAACGCTACGGCGGCATGGAAATGGATCTGACCTCCGTGATGGTGGTTGCGGAGCAGTTCGCGCGCGACGGCTCTTTCGGCGGCTGGCATGGCGCCCATGCGGGGATCGGAACGCTGCCGCTGCTGCTGTTCGGCACCGAGGCGCAGAAACAGAAATATCTGCCAAAGCTGTCGAGCTGCGAATGGATCGCCGCCTATTGCCTGAGCGAACCGCAGGCCGGGTCGGACGCCTTGGCCGCCCAGACACGCGCGGATCTTTCGCCGGATGGCACGCACTACATCCTGAATGGCCAGAAGATGTGGATCACAAACGGGGGCAAGGCCGATTTCTTTACTGTTTTTGCAAAAATAGGCGGCGAACAGTTTTCCGCTTTTCTCATCGAGCGGACTTTTTCCGGGCTTTCGAACGGCGCTGAAGAAAATAAGATGGGAATCAAAGGCAGCTCCACCACGCCGGTCTTTCTCGATAACGTACCAGTGCCTCTGGAAAATTTGCTGGGCGAAGCGGGGCGTGGACACATCATCGCGTTCAACATTCTGAATATCGGGCGTCTGAAACTGGGCGCGTTTGCGGTGGGCGGCGCGAAGAACGTTCTGCGGATCTCGATCGCTTATGCCAAAGAGCGGAAGGCGTTCGGGACCACGATCTCGCATTTCGGCATGATCCGGCACAAGCTGGCTGAAATGGCGATCCGGATCTATGCGGCGGAGTCGATGACGTACCGGGTCGAGGGTCTGATCGGGGGACATCTCGAAGAGTTCAACTGGAATGAGGATGGCGCGCCGCGACGCATGATGAAGGCGGTGGAAGAATTCGCCGCGGAGTGCTCGATCATCAAGGTCTACGCCTCTGAAATGCTGGATTACGTGGTGGATGAAGGGGTGCAGATCCACGGCGGGTACGGGTACCACCAGGATTACGCGGTGGAGCGCGCGTACCGCGATTCTCGGATCAACCGCATTTTCGAAGGCACGAACGAGATCAACCGTCTCCTGATCACCGGAATGCTGCTCAAACGCGCACAGCAGGGCCGGTTGGGTCTGGTGAAAGCGGCGAAGGGCCTGATGGAAGAGGTTCTGGCCGGTCCTGCGCCGAATGCCGGGCTGGTTGCCAATGCCAGGAAAATCGCCCTTCTGCTGATGTCCGCCGCCTTCGAAAAATTCGGCGCGGCGCTGGAGCAGCAACAGGAGATCATGGCGGCGATCGCGGACGTGGTCATGGAAACCTTCGCGATGGAATCGGTGCAGCTCAGAGCCCGGAAGACATCGAGCGCGGCGGATATCTGCGCGGTGATGCTGGCGGATGCCATGGGCCGTATCGAAGCATTTGGGCGCCCCGTGCTGGCCGCTTGTTCAGAGGGCGACGCGTTGCGCGCCAATATGGCGATCCTGCGGCGTTTCGCGAAATTCGAGCCGGTGGATTCGATCGCTCTCCGCGGCCGCATCGCCGACCGCCTGCTTGCCGCTGGCCAATATGCCGTCTGAAGCGGGAGAGGTTTGACTCCGCGCATCATTGTCGTGGTCGGGCTTGCGGGCTCCGGGAAATCGACATATCTTGCGAGTCGGGGTGCGCACGCCCTTTCAAGCGATGCCCTGCGTCTGCAACTTGCGGATGACGAAACGGACCAGACCATCCATGCGCGCGTGTTCGCAACCCTGCGCTTTCTCCTGGAACAGCGGCTGCAACTGCGCCGGCCCGTCACTTATATAGACGCCACCAACCTCACGAGGCGCGACCGCCGGCCTTTTCTCGAGATGGCGCGGGGATACCAATGCGAAGCCGAGGCGCTGTTCTTCGATGTGCCGCTGGCCGTTTGCCAGGCACGCAACCGGTCGCGATCGCGCAAGGTTCCGGAACGGGTCCTGGCGCTTATGGCCGCGAAGCTCGTGCCGCCTTCCGTTGAGGAAGGTTTCACCCGCGTCGAATGCGTGCCAGACCTTCCCGAAATAATTCGCACGGGGTCAGCAGGCTGATCACCGCGTAATTCGGGTTTTCAAAATCGTAGAAATAGCCGGGCTGCACGAGCACGTCATGATCGCGAAGGAGCCGCAACTCGGAGCCTTCTTCGAGCCTCACTGTTGCGTACCAACCCGCCTCAATGTCGAGGGCGCGCAACCCCGAAGCCCGCAGAATTTCCACGTTGGCGCGAAGGCGATCGAGAATCTGCCTTTGCACAGGGGCGCGCAGCCTGAGCAGAGATTCGATCGCGCACTGCACGGGCGTCCCCACGGAAAGATACGTATCCGCGATGACTTCAAGCCGCGCAAGGGCTTCCGTGACCATGCGATCCGGCCCGCTCGCGATCATCCATGCGAGCTTCATCTGAGGCAGGCCCACCGTTTTCGAGAGACCGTTCAGGGCGAATACAAGCGCCTCGCCGGAACTCTGCAGGGTGGTGACGCTGTCGGAGGCGGGCGCGAGCGAATAATCGCGGAACACTTCATCCGAGACGATCGGCAGGCCCAGCGAACACAACTCCGGAAGCTCGTGACGTTTTAGAAAATGCCCGGTGGGGTTATTCGGGTTGACCACGACAATGGCCCGGGTACGGTCTGTGATGGCGCGTCTGAGGGTGTGGAAGTCGATAAACCACCCGTGGTCGTAAAACACGCTGTAAGGCCGCGCGGTTACGCATTCGAGCGCGGCGAGATAGTCGAAAAGCGGGTAAGAGGGTCTGGGCACCAGCACCTCGTCGCCCGCATCGCAGAGCAGTTTGAAGAGCCATGAGTAGGCCTCGCTGGTGCTGGCGGTCATGACGACCCGATTGAACGGCGCCCCGTATTCGCGCGCGATGACTTCACGGGCTGCAGGGAGTCCGAAAGGCTCGGGCTCGTAGCGCAGCGCCGCCGGGTTAGCGAGGCTTTCGATGAGATCGGGCGGATAAACAATTCCGGCGTGCGTGGGATTGGACTCAGAGAGATCGATAATGCGCGCTCCACTCCGCTCTTTTGCGCGCAGCAGTTCAGTCAGGGCGTTAGGAGGAAGCTCCTCCGCAAGCCGCCGCGAAAATTTCATAGGGAGCAGAAATCGCCCGATGCAATCAGCGAAGTGTCGGGTGGTTCTTTCTTATACCGGTAGATCCAGGCGGGGCCCGAATAAGCGCCCGTGGTTTGAATCATGATTCTTTCAAAATCCTCGCCTTCATAACGGTCCAGAATTCCCAGCATCTCTTCCGGATCCTCCAACCAGTACACTTCCCCGTGGACGACGCCGGGCGGTTCGCATCTCAAGGCCGGATATTTCCCGATTCTGTAAATAGATCCCGTCACGGTAGATCTGCCTTCGAGTCGGGATCGTGAGCGCAACAACCTGGCAAAGCGGTTATGGAATTCGCTCCGGAGCGTTCCGTAGACAAACAAGGCGGGGCTCATTATGCCGAATCTCAATCGGTTGCTCAGAATAACATTCGACTACGCCATCACGGTTATCGTTCGTCAGCGTCCGAAAGTCATAAAACGTAAGTACCCATAATTGATTTACATATAATTTAACTCCCCAACATACCAGCATCTTCCAAAAATGGAATACTGAAATCGGGGCGATTTTAAAACCCTTGCAATGCAATGACTTATTTTAAGTTTATGTGGTGGGCCAGTTGCATAATGTAGGAACCATGACAGTTTCGTGTGCCGGTTCAGCCGGGTACCCTCGCCTGCCCAAAATAGCCCGCTTGATTTTCACGGCAATAGCCGTTCTATGTCTAGTCGGCGCCCTGATGGCGCAGGTCTCCAGCGGGACTTTAGTGGGAACCGTTTTCGACCCCTCGGGCGCGGGGATACCGAACGCAAAGGTGCAAGCGAAAAACGTCAACACCGGGGTGGAATGGCAGACAACCGCCACTGCGGACGGCCAATACCGAATAAACGGTCTGATCCATGGGGCATACAATCTGACGGCTTCCGCCGCAGGCTTCAACTCCGTCACCCTGCAAAATGTGGGAGTAGACGCCAACAAAGTTTCGACAGAGAACCTGAAACTGCCGGTTGTCCAGGTAAACACGAACATTGAGGTAACGGAAGCCGTGGTGAATATCGATACCACGACCGCAACGATTCAGAACGTGTTCGATCAGCAATTAGTCAGGGATCTGCCCAGCACCAGCAACGCGCAGGGGATGGGCGTAGCCAATCTTGCGCTCCTGAGCGCGGGAGTTTCCGGAAACGGTGGGATCAATGTGGGCGAAGGACCCTCTGTGGGAGGCCAGCGGCCTTACAACAACAACTTCATGATTGAAGGGGTGGATGCCAACCTTAAAGCCGGGACAGGCTCTCTGATCAGATTCGTGCCGAACGATTCGGTCGCTGAGTTTACGGTTCTGCAAAATCAGTACGAGGCGCAGTACGGCCACTCATCGGGAGGCCAGTTCAACACGATCTTGCGAAGTGGGGGGAATTCTTTCCACGGGAGCGTCTATGAGTATTTTCAAAACCGGAATCTGAATGCGATTGATCAGCAGGTTGCGGACCAGGCGATCGCAAATCACAAGAAGCCAACAAATCTGAGAATGGATGACAACCGGTTCGGGGGGACGATCGGGGGCCCGGCTATCAGGAATAAACTCTTTTTCTTCGGCGATTACGAATACAACCCTGTTGGCCAGTCAACAACGCGGGCCTCGGTCAATGCGCCGACGGCTGACGGTTACGCCGCACTGTCCTCGATGTCGGATTTGAATCAGACGAATCTGGGAATTTTGAAGAAATACGTGCCCGCGGCCACAACCGCGAATGGGACGGTGACCGTGGAAGGGGTGAAGATCCCTGTCGGGACTCTGCAGTTTAAATCGCCGAATTATCAGAACAATCAAGCCATCGTCACGAGTACGGACTACGATATTTCAGAAAAAGACAAGCTCAGCGGCCGGTATATATACAACCGGCTGGCGCAGATTGACGCACAAGCCACGCTGCCCCAGTTCTACACGTTCAACATTGACACCTATCAGGTGGCATCGCTGGCGGAGCATCACACTTTTTCGCCATCGCTGGGGAATGAATTCCGTATCGGGTTCAACAGGATAAATCAGCCGACCAATGCCGGAAACTTCAAATATCCGGGGCTCGATTCCTTTCCAAACATAGTAATTAACGACACCCTGCATCTGCAGATCGGTCCGGATAAGTCCGCGCCGCAGACGGTTGTTCAGAACACGTATCAGTTGCTTGACAACTTCACGTGGACTAAAGGGCGGCACACAATTCAGTTCGGTTTCGACGGACGGCGTTATATTGCTCCCTTAACTTTCACGCAAAACAGTCGCGGCGATTACGAGTACGGGACTGGTGGGGATATCACCGGATTAGAGGTCTTCCTGCGGGATCTCACACCCGATTCGGTAGCCACGCGGACCCTTGGTAATCCGGTCTATTACGGCGACCAGTATGCGACCTACGAATATGCGCAGGACACGTTCCGCATGCGGCCAAATCTGACTTTCACCGCAGGTCTCCGTTATGAGTACACAACGGTGCCCGTCGGCGAGAGGACCCAGATTTTGAATGCAAACGCCAGCGTTCCCGGCCTTTTGACTTTCGGCGTACCGAAGGCGGGCACACATGATTTTGCACCGCGGTTCGGGATCGCTTATTCCCCGGGAAGCAGCGGTACGACATCGATCCGCGCCGGTTTTGGCATAGCCCATGACGTTTTGTCCGATAACCTCGGAATCAATTCCCTTCCGCCGCAGCTTTCCACGACCCTCACAGTAACTAATAATAAATTCGCTCCGTCGGCAGGAACTGCCAATTTTCTCACCAATGGGGGTATCTTGCCGAATGCCGGGGGGGTAAATCCTCCGACTTCAGCTTACATACCCAATCAGGAGGTTCCATATGCGATCTCCTGGAATGCCGGTATCCAGCACGTGTTCGCCAAAGACTATACGCTCGAAGTGCGGTATTTGGGTACCCGTGGGGTGCACCTCGATATCCAGCAGCGCATTAATAGCCAGGCGGCTGTGACGGCAGGACACTCGCTGCCGACTTACCTGACGGCCCCGTCTCAGGCGACGCTGGACTCCCTTCAACTGACGCTTCCGATGCTGCAGGCCCAGTCGAGTGTGGTGCCCGCGTTTGCGGCGAACGGTTTCACTAACACGATCTCGGAACACGCTCCACAGGGGTGGTCTTTGTATAACGGCCTGGCAGTACAGTTGAACCGGCGTTTCTCCAACGATCTTCAGTTCCAGGGAGCTTACACATGGAGTCACCTGATCGATAACAGCACGGCCAGCCTCAACACGACAAATTTGACCCCGCGGCGCCCCCAGGACTTTCAGAACCTCTCGTCGGAAAAGGCCGATTCGGCGCTCGACCGGCGGCATCGGCTGACTATTTCCGCCTATTACGAAATGCCGTGGTTCAGGAAATCGAACTGGTTCGTGAAAAACCTTGTTGGCAACTGGACGATCGCCCCGATTTACACATACGAATCGCCGGAATATGCCACAGTGCAGAGCGCCCTCGATTCGAATCTGAACGGAGATAATGCCGGCGACCGGACGGTGATCAACGTGAACGGCGTGCCGGGTACCAGCAGCACAGTGACCGCGCTCAAGAACTCGTCGGGGGTAACTGTTGCATATCTGGCCAACAACCCGACGGCGCAGTATATTGTCGCGGGCTCGGGCGCTTATGCCAACGGTGGCCGCAACACTCTCAGGCTTCGCCCCATCAATAACGTGGATCTGAGCCTCCTCAAAAATCTGAACTTGACGCAACGCTTGCGAATGCAGTTCGGCGCGCAGTTCTATAACCTGCTCAACCATCCGCAGTTTCTGCCTGGCTATGCCAACAGAGTGGATAACCCCACGGTATTGAGTAATACTTCGACAAGCCGAAGCCTGGTAACAGCGGGTAGTTCGAACTTCAACAATCCCGAAGCGGTGTTTGGCAGCAACCCGAGGGCAATCCAGCTCTCGTTCAAATTGCTTTTCTGAGCGGAAGCCAAGCCGAAAGCTGTCAACGTATAACGGGGCGCAGGCGCGCGCCCCGTTATACTGAAGACGGTCTTTTACAATGCCCCGGCGTCTCTCATACGCGTTCGGCGCGCTTCTGTTTATCGCGCTTCTGGCGCTGATCGTATGGCAGGGCTCGTTTCCGGGCAGTTTCACGCTCGCCCCGGACGATCCCGATCAGACCTTCGTATTTTACGGCCTTTCCATCCTTATTTTTCTGCTGTTCGTCTGGCTGGGCTTTTATTTCACCAGACTGCTCTGGAAGCTCTGGGTGGAGCGGGCGAGCGACCGGCCTGGGTCGCGCATCAGAACGAAACTGGTGGCGGGGGCGCTGCTGCTCAGCGTGATGCCCGTCTTCTTCATGGTGCTCTGGAGCGTTTACGTGCTGAACAACAGCATGAGCAAATGGTTCAGCCGGCCGACGGAACACGAGCTGGTGGATTTCGACCGTATCTCCGTCGCGCTCGACAGACAGACGCGCGATAAGGCGAGGGCCGAAGCGGAACTGCTGGCCGCGTTACCGGAAACCAGATGGGTACTGTCGGGCGAAGGCGTCGAGCCGACCTGGCTCGATCGGTTCTGCCGCGACCACGGTATCGTGGCGGCCCGCATTCTGCCCGCAAAGGGAGAGAAATCGCTGGCCTCTTTCGGCCGCTTTCCGGCCGCGGGCAAAACTGGTGGCCCCGTGATGGAGGTGGTGGCGGAATCCCCGGTTCAAAGCGCGGTCAATCAACTTCAGGGGCGAGTCCGTCTGGTTGTGGCGGTGCCCGTGGATATGGCGAAACAGCAGCGCGCGATCGGCAATTACCACCGCGAATTCGGCCGGCTGAGTTCGCAGCAGAAGGCGATTCGGCGCAATTACCTTTACCTTTTGTCTCTCATCTCCCTTTTCATTCTGGTGGTCGCTACGTGGCTCGCCCACTATCTGGCGCGCCAGATCAGCGGGCCGATCTCCGCCGTGCTCGGCGCGGTGGATGAAGTGAGCAAGGGTAATCTCGGCTACCGCGTCAAGGTGAGCGCGATGGACGAAATGGCGCAACTGGTGAACGGATTCAACCGCATGACAGGCGATCTCGATGCCAACCGCAAAGAAATCGAGGCGCGGCGGCGGTTCACGGAAGCGATTCTCGAGAGCATCCCGACCGGGGTGATTTCGGTCGATGCGAGCGGCGGCATCCAGCTTGTAAACAAAGCGCTGGCGGCGATTTTTCCGGATTCGCGCCCCCGCAGCGCCGTACGGCTGGAAGATCTTTTCGTGCGCGAAGATGTGGCGGAGGTTCGGTATCTGATGAACCGCGCGCGGCGCACCGGCATTGCCACCCAGCAGCTTGAGGTTAAGACGCCGCACAAGACCTTGCATCTCGCTGTTACCGTATCGGCTATCGAAGGCGGTCGCGGCTCCGGCTTCGTGATCGTCATCGAAGACACCAGCGATTTGCTGCGCGCGCAGAAGATCGCCGCCTGGAGCGAAGTCGCGCGGCGCGTGGCGCATGAAATCAGGAACCCATTGACGCCGATTGCGCTTTGCGCCGAACGCATCATCCGTCAGATGGATCGCCACCGAAGCGCGGGGTATCCAGGTTTGCCGGCATCCATGGAGAAAGTGTTCCGCGAATGCGCCGAGACTATTCTCGATGAGACCGCGTCGGTAAAACGGTTGGTCGATGAATTTTCGCAGTTCTCGCGTTTGCCGGCGGCGCGGCCGGAGGAATGCGATCTGAACGATATCGTCGCCGCGGGTCTTGCCGTATTTGCCGATCGGCTGGAAGGCATCGAGGTTCGCGTGGATCTCGCGCCCGGCCTGCCCCGGGTGTGCGTGGACCCCGAGCAGTTCAAGCGCGTGGTGGTCAATCTGATCGACAATGCGGCTGAAGCGATGCAGGAATCCGGCACGCGCATGCTGACGGTTCAGACCCGTATAGTGGGAACTGATGCGGGGCTCGGCGACACGGTCGAAATCATATTCGGCGATACTGGCTGCGGCATTACGCCGGAGCAAAAGGAAAAACTGTTTCTGCCGTATTTTTCCACCAAAGGGCGCGGGACCGGGCTGGGGCTTGCTATCGTGAGCCACATACTTACGGAACATAATGCGACCATCCGGGTGGAAGACAACATACCCGCGGGCGCGTGGTTTACAGTTGAAATTCCGGTCCTGCCGCCAGTGTCCGCTCCGTCTTCGGAAAGCGAGAAGCTGCCCGCAGTCACCGCCGCGCTCGGCTGAATGGCGCTGCCGCAAAACAGACATGACAAATCCCCGCATCCTGATCGTCGATGACGAGCCGGGCATCCGCCAGTCCCTGAGCGGCATTCTCGAAGACGAGGGTTTTCAGGTGGCATCCGTGGAAAACGGCGAAGCCTGTCTTGATCTCCTCGCCCGGTCGATTTTCGATCTGGTCGTGCTGGACATCTGGCTGCCGGGTATCGACGGGCTCGAAACCCTCGATCGCATCCAGCGGATTCCGCAGGCGGACCGGCCCGTTGTCGTAGTGATTTCAGGCCACGGGACCATAGAAACCGCCGTGCGGGCGACGAAGCTCGGCGCTTACGATTTTCTCGAAAAACCGCTTTCGATCGAACGCGTTCTTCTGGTGGCGAAACATGCGCTCGAACACCGCAGTCTTCGGCTCGAAAACGCGCAGTTTCGCGAGGCCGCGACGGGAGCTCCGCACATCGTGGGGGACAGCGTACCCATGAAAGCGCTGCGTCAGCAGCTCACGCTGATGGCGGGGACCAACGGACGGGTTTTGATATACGGCGAAAGCGGCACGGGGAAGGAACTGGCGGCGCAGGCGCTGCATGTGCTGAGTCCGCGAGCGGCCAAACCGTTTGTGGAGGTCAACTGCGCGGCTATTTCGGAAGGCCTGATTGAGAGCGAACTGTTCGGACACATGAAAGGCAGTTTTACGCTGGCGCATGAAAGGAAAGTCGGCAAGTTTCAGAAAGCCGACGGCGGCACGCTTTTTCTCGATGAAGTGGCAGATATGAGCCTGCGGACTCAGTCCAAAGTACTGCGCGTTCTCGAAGACCAGCGCTTCGAGCCGGTGGGCGCGCAGGAATCGATCCAGGTGGACGTTCGCGTAGTGGCGGCGACCAACAAGAATCTGGATGTGGAAATCGAGCGCGGAAACTTTCGCGAAGATTTGTTTTACCGGCTGAACGTGATTCCATTCCACGTACCGCCGCTCCGCGAGCGGAAAGAGGACATCCCGGCGCTGGCGGCGCACTTCCTCGAAGAGTTCGCGCGCGCGTATGGCCGCAAGCCAAAAGAATTAACCCCCCAGGCGCTCGAAACGCTTGATGCCCACCACTGGCCGGGCAACGTGCGTGAACTGCGCAATCTGATCGAGCGCATCGTCATTCTGAATCCGCAGAGCAGAATCGACGCGCGTCATATTCCTCTGCACATGGCGAAAAAGTCGGCTTCTGAGCGCCCTGCCGAGCGTTACGGGAGTCTGCAGGATGTGCGTGAAGCGGCGGAGCGCGAATACATTCTCAGGAAGCTGGAAGAAGCAAGGGGCAATGTGAGCCGGGCGGCCGAACTGCTCGGGCTGGAGCGCAGCAATCTTTACCGGAAAATGCGCGCGCTGGATATCGCTCCGCGAGAGTAGGGCGGGGGAGTCAGACCGGATCGTGCAGATTGTGGTGGATGGCGTAAAGCGCCAGTTCCAGGCGGTCTGAGACGCCGAGTTTATCGAAAATATTGTGCAAATGGTTCTTCACGGTCTGCTCGCTGATGAACATGCGCTCGGCCATTTCGCGGTTTTTGAAACCCTGGGCCACCAGAATAACGATTTCGCGCTCGCGGCCGCTCAGGACGTTGCCCTGTTCGCGAAGCCCGAGCCGCGCGCCTGTGTTCGGGGGGGCCGGATTTTTCTTCGCCAGACGTCTGATGACATCGGCGGTAGTCATTCGGTCGAGCCAGAATTCGCCCGCATGAACGCGGCGGATGCTCTTGATCAGCAACTCGGTCGAGGTCTGGCGCGGAACAATGCCGCAGCAACCCTGCCGCACGGCTTCGAGGAAATCTTCCCGGGCTTCCTCGTTGACCAGCATAATAACGCGGGTCGCCAGCTTCGCTTCCTGAATGGTGGAGAAGACTTTTTGGCAGTTGACCGAGGAGGCGGCCCAACCTACCAGCGCAATATCGGGACGGAGTTTCCGTATGTAATCGACCGCTACGGATACGCTTTCCGCGCACGCTGCGACCTCGATGCCGGACTGGCTCGCGAGGATGTTGGCAATTCCATCGCGTACAAGGTTCTGGTCGTCTACGATCAAAACCCTGATAATACCGGGGGACGCCACACCGTTTACCGCTTCACTGACTCCCGTCACAATCGCCGCTCCAGTCCTGTTGGGACTATGTTTCTTCGGGGTGCTCTTCTTCACAATTCTAAGAGTCCTAGTACTCTGAAGTCAATAAGTGACGTTGAAAACAATTGAATTAACTACATTAAATACTTTTCTCCGTTGATAAAGAACCTATTTTAGGACTTTTCATCCGACCCGTTGACCCCGCTTCTGAGTCAGAATCTCACGCACCGCGTAAATGCGGCGGTTCTGCGTTTCAAAGTAGGTGCGTATGACAAGTTCGCCGATGAGCCCCGTTGAAAACATCATCAGGCCGGCGAGCAAAAGCAGCGAGCCGGCGATCATCAACGGCCCGTGCTCGAGGATGATATCCAGTTGCCAGAAAACTTTGACGATCAGGCAATAGGCCAGCATCGCCGTGCCGGAAGCGGCGCCGATCAGCCCGATGGTTCCGAAGAAATGCATGGGCCGCGTGAAATATTTCAGTAAAAATCGTATGGTCAGGATGTCGAAAAGCACCCGGAAAGTCCGGCTCAGCCCGTAATGGGAATTTCCGGCCAGGCGGGGCGTATTTTGAATGGGTACTTCCGCCACGCGTGCGCCGTAGAAACTGGCCAGCGCCGGAATAAAGCGGTGCAACTCTCCGTAGAGGTGTACGTCTTTCAGAACTTCCGAGCGATAGGCTTTAAAGGTCGTGCCGAAGTCGCGCAGATCGATGCCCGACGCTTTGGACATCAGCCAGTTGGCAATCCGCGAGGGAATACGGCGCGTGATCGCATTATCCACCCGTTCTTTGCGCCAGCCGCTGGCAATATCGTAACCTTCTTCGATTTTTTCGAGCAGCGCCGGAATATCCTCGGGCGCATGCTGCAAATCGCCGTCCATGGCGATGATAATCCGGCCCCGCGCTTCATGAAAACCGGCCGAAAGCGCCGCTGTTTGTCCGAAATTCCGCCGCAGCCGAATAACTTTAAGGTGGGGATCGGTGTGAACCAGATGCGCGAGCAGTTCATAGCTGCGATCGGTCGAGGCATCGTCGATGAAAATAATCTCCCAGGGATGCGCCAGCCTGAGCAGCACGGCGGTCAGACGATCGTAAAGCGGCAGAATGGAGTGCTCTTCGTTATGGATCGGGACTACGATGGAGAGCATAAAGAAATCCTATTTTACTCCGGTGCTCCGGAATCTCCTGGGACGCGCGTTTGTTTGACTTTGCTTTCGACGTGCGATTATGATGTTTCGAGCGCGCTCATCTCCGGAGCGTTTGCATCCGTTTATCGATCACGCCATCCACTCTGGCGGGGCGCAAGAGGAAATATTGATGAAGGTTCCATCGAAACGATTGATAGTCACCAGCGCTATGGCATGGCTCGGCACCGCGGTTCCGTTCGGAGTAATGCTCTCCGCGCAGACGCCTGTGACGCCGGACGCCAAGTCGGGGACCTACTTTAAGAACGTTAAGGTACTCACGGATATTCCGGTCGATGAGTTCATGGGCACGATGGGGCTCTTCTCCGCCGCCTTGAGCTATTGCTGCGGCGACTGTCACGTTGGCGCAGGCGGCTCGAATCCGCAATGGGAATCCGACAAGAACCCGCGCAAAGTTATTGCCCGTCAGATGACGACCATGGTGAACAGGATCAATAAGGAGAACTTCGGAAGCGGGAACAAGGTGACTTGCTGGACCTGCCATCGCGGCTCGCCGGGTCCCGCCGTGACTCCCGCGATCGACACCATCTATGGGGAGCCTCTCTCGTTTCCGCCCGATGTGATTCACGCATCGGTGCCAGGCTCGGGCGCGCCCACTGCCGACCAGATTTTTGATAAATATCTCAAAGCGCTGGGCTCTCCGGAAAGCGTGGCCGCCCTCAAGACCTATTCCAGCAAAGGAACCAGCCATCTTTTCGGTGAGACGCAGGAAGACCCGTTCGAACAGTATGCGAAAGCGCCTGGCCAGTTAATCACAACCGTGCATCAAAGGGGAGGCGATCTGGCGCGCACGTTTGACGGCAAAACTGCCTGGGTCATGTTGCCGTTGACTGTGGTGCAGGAATTCGAATTGAGCCCGTCGGCGAGGGAAGGCGGCAAGCTCGACGCGGAACTGGCATTCCCCTGGAACATCAAACAATTTTTCCCGACCTGGCGTGTTGGCTTCCCCTCCACGATCGACGGTAAACCTGTGGAAGTCCTGCAGGGTTCCGCGAAGGGAATTCTGGCGACTTTCTATTTCGATAAGCAGACTGGCCTGCTGACGCGCGTCGTACATTACGCGGATTCCGCGATGGGCCGGGTGCCGGTACAGATCGACTATTCGGATTATCGCCCCGTGGCTGGCGTCATGATGCCGTTCAAGTGGAACTATAGCTGGGTCAGCGGCCGCGAAGAATACGCGATGACCGACTTACATCCCAACGTGCTGATCGAGGAAGCTAAATTCGGACGGCCGGTTCAGCGGAAGAAGTAAAATGTACGACACCGTGCGGCGCCAGGGGTCCACGCGCCGCGCATTCCATTTAGCCGTAGTGTATGCGCTTGGGGCGCTGATAGGAATCGCGATGGCGATTCCTACGTTCCTGTACTTACTGGTTCCGCCGAAAGCGCGCAG
>JALYHT010000182.1 GCA_030776225.1 Acidobacteriota bacterium
GTAATCGGGGCTGCGTGGAAAAACACGCCTCCGCCACCGCGATTACCGCTATGGCACGGCTACTCGGATTGGGTGAAGCACTCTCCTCGAAACAGGTCTACGACCTTGCCACCGCCGGCAATGAGAAAGCCCGCACAATCTTCGTCTCAATGGGTGAAGCGCTGGGAATGACTCTGGCCATGCTGATCAATACGTTCAACTTTCCTTTGTATTTGCTGAGCGGCGGGGTTCTCGCAGCGTGGGATCTGTTTGCCCCGGCAATGCTCGAAGAAACGCGCCGCCGCTCCTTTACTTTTCGTACTACCTACACTCGAATCGAGAAAGGGGCGCTGGGAAATGAAGCCGGCCTCTTCGGAGCCGCCAGCCTTCCATGGCTTACGTTAACGTGAAGCACAGAGGTAAACAAAAGGCGAATTCCGAAACCACTTATCGCGGATAAATCTGGCGCCGTCACAGAATATGACCCCGCATGGGTGACCGTGGCTCGCGGCTGGTCGATATGCATCTGGATGTAACGGAGAGCGACAGGCCGCGCATCTGGCCGGTGGCGTGTTTCGCCGGGACTGCCCTCGATAACCACACCGGTCAGCTACGCAATGAAAACGGCCACGATTACCACGACGGGTCCGAAGATGGCTATCGGATCTGAATTGTCACCGGATGGGCTCATTGGTGCGCGTATCCCCATGGCACTCGCGTCTTTGAGCGAGAGGCAAAGAAGCGCCCCCGCAAACAAAAATGGTACAAAATAAGCTACCCTGCGAACGCGTGACGCCCCGGAGGGGCTGCGCTTCCGATATCACGTCAGAAAGACAGAGGAACGCCCATGCCACCTACAGAATCAGCCCGGAGCACAACAATGGAAACGAAGCAGCCAGCCGCCGGCATCATCGCCACGGTGATCGTCATGGCCATCTCGCTGGCCTTTATTTCGCTTTTCCGGCTTTCGACTTTCACAGGCTGGGTCGCTTATTGCATTCAGTGCCTCATCCCCATGCAGATTGTGATCGGCGTGACGTGGGCCACGAAACACCCCCGCTTTGCCGCCGCCCGTAACCAGCCCGCCAAGGGCCTGCTGCTAATCCTGGTTGCCGTCCTGGCCGGCGCAGCGACCGCGGCGCTCTTCTTTTTCACGGTGAACGGCGGCATCAATCCGCCCACGCCCTTCCTGATGATGTTCATCATTGTGGTCGTACTCAGCACTTTCTCCGGGGCGATCATCTGGGGCGGCTGGCCTTTCATGAACATGATTAAAAACCCGGTCGCCGCCGGCCTGACAATGCTCGCCGCCTGTTATCTCGCTGCCTACGTGATTTTCCGGATATTTTTCAACTACAACTTTCTGCAGGGCGCGCCGGTTTATGTTGCGTCACTCGACCCGCATGGACTTTTCAACGCCTGGTACGCAGTCGCATATTACGTGACGGTCATCGCCTCGATGTTCTTCATGCTGAGTTTCGACCTGTGGCCGCTTTCGAAATTCCCCCGCATCATGAAGCAGCCGGTCCTCGGTATCGTCTGGAGCCTGGCTTGTCTGATCCTCGGCTATATTGCCTTCTCCACAGGCGTGAAGCTTCTGCAGATGGACGTGGTCTCATTTATGGTTCACGTACCTGTGACTTATATCTTTGGCACCATAATCGTGCTGAATATGCTGCAGGGCTCTCTGTTTGGAAAAATGAACCAGCCGCTCAAGGGCATTCTGAATATCGTTACAGTGACAGTTGTAGGCACATTCCTGTTCGCTGTCTATCACGCGCTCTCCGGCCATGTCACGGGAGTTCTTAAGCCCGGTCCGCCCACCTACGATTTCGAACTCTGGATCGCTTCGGCACTGCTGGGAGTTACCTTCCCGCTGCTCATCTTCCACGCGGAATTTTTCAAGCTCTGGCCGCTGAAGCGTGCCTCTGAATAGGTTGCTGAGGCTGCTCGATAATCCGATTGGGGCCCGACGCGTGTTAGCATTGAATTACCCCCGAACATAAGGGGACTGAGAAATACCAACACCGGGGTCAAACCCGATCGACACGGCGCGGACACAAAGCGTCCGCTCCCCAAGGCGGGGCTTCTGAAAAGGAGCCCCGCTTTTTTGCGGCCAGGGATCCTTTTCTAAGAATCTTTCGCATTTTTGGGGAGGGTGAAATAAAAAGTAGTCCCCTGCCCCGGTGTGGATTCCACCCAAATGCGCCCGCCAGAGCGTTCGACGACCCGTTTACAGATGGCAAGACCCATGCCCGTGCCGGGAATGGCGCTGCCATGGAGTCTTGTGAAAACGCCGAAGATGCTCAGGTAGTATTCCGGAGCGACTCCCATGCCGTTGTCGGCGACGGCGAAGCGCCACTCGGTATCATCGAGTTCAACTGAGACGTGAATGCGCGGCGGCGCGGTTCCGCGGTACTTGATGGCGTTGCCAATCAGATTCTGAAAGAGATGGACCAGGCGTCCGGCGTGGCCTGGGACACTGGGCAAAGTACCGGCTGTAACCTCGGCGCCGCTTCCGGCAATCGCGATCTTTAGATTCTCCTTCACCTGCTCCAATATCGTGTTCAGATCAATGACCTCATTCGCCGCCCAACTGGCCGCGCCCGCTTCGGTATAAGCCAGCAGGTTGGCCAGAAGGCTCCGCATCTGTTTCGCGCCCTGGCTAATGAAATCGACGCAGAGCTGTGCCTCGGCATCGAGCTCACAATGCAGGCTCTCGACCAGAAGCTGCGAATAACTGGTGATCATCCGCAACGGTTCCTGGAGATCGTGGCTCGCAGCAAAAGCGAATTGCTTGAGATCCTCATTCGCGCGCCCAAGCAGTTCACTCAGCACCTGCGCCTGTTCAGTCAGTTCATGCTGACGGACTGAACCGATCAGAAGGGCCTGATTCATGAGGGTTACCTGGCGATGGAAAGAGGATGTCTCCATGACGTGAATAATCGAGCCGGCGATCCGGGCGGCGCCATCGCGGACAGGCCACATAGCGTACGACCAGCAGAAACCCTTGACGTCGTCGTCGTCGAGCCCGATGTGAATCTGGGGTTGGCCGGTCTGGTAGAGCCGGTCGAGAACCGGGAGACATTGCTCTGTTGGCGAGACCGCTCGGGAGAAAGTCTTCCCAGTCAGTTCCTCGCGGGATCTGCCGATTAAACGGCAAAAGGCCGGATTGACATAACGGATGATGTGACCGGGACCCTCCACCGCGATCATGGGAAGGGGCGACAGTTCCACAACAGGCCCGCAAAGAGCCGGTAGCGAGGTATCTTCAGGCGAAGCTGCTGTCTTCACCGCTGTCGTTTCCATGGGCAATTGTTACTCCGGGCCCCCTTTGACCCTGCTGGGAATGCCGGTAATCGGCGATCGTAGCCCGCGAGGCGTCCGTCGAGCACGATCCCTTTGGAGCCGATTTCGTACTCGCAAATGTCTTTGCTGTGGGCTCCGCCACGCATTTTGAGAACCATGAGGACTTTACGAAGTTGGCCCTCAATTTCCACGTAACGCAGCCGGATAATGTCGTCGGTAAGAAACGAAATAGAGAATTTGCTGAAGAGAAGTTCCGTGAAGGATTCCTCCATTTCGAGGGTGCTGAGAATCGTAATGCCGAGGCCGGTCAGGGCGAAAATCATGCGGTAGAGCGATTCCCGAAAGTCCTCGCGAAAACCTGGAGAGAGAGCCATTTCAAAACCGGCGAGGGAATCGATGACGAGGCGGGTGGCCCCCGTTACTTTGATGGCGTCGAGGATCTCCTGCATGGCTTCGTCGACGGAAAGGTCGAGAGGGCGAATGTAGATGATCTTCAGGTGGCCCTGTTCGATCGGCGTGCGGAGATCGAGGCCAAAACAGTTGGCGCGGGCGGCGTACTCTTCAGGACGTTCTTCGAAGACCGCTACAATTCCGGGCTCACCGTTACGCAGGCCGGCGGCGATGAAATGGGTCGCCAGCAGAGATTTTCCGGTACCGGAGGAGCCCGCGATCAGGAGACTGTCGCCCTGGGGAATGCCGCCGCCGAGCATGTCATCGAGGGCGGGAATACCGATGGATAGACGCTTCCGCGCGGGGCTCTTTCTGGAGCGCGTAGAGAGGCCGAGAGTACGTGAGAATGCCTGCAGGCCGTCGTCGGTAATACGAAAGGTATGCATGCCCGAGACGGAGGCCTGGCCGCGCAGCTTCATGATATGGAGTTTCCGCACCACGGAATTGTGTTCAACCACCTGATAAAGCCAGAAGAGACCGTCGGCGACAGTAAAAACGGGATTATCCGGCTGTTCGGCTTCGGAATATTCGCCGATGAGAAAAGTGGTGGCCTCCCAGCTGGTCAGGAGCAAGCCAAGCTGCTGGACGAAAAGCTGCATCTCCATTTCCCTGCCCTGGGAGTGACGCATGACCGTGCGAAAAGAGTCGACGACGACAATGCCGGGGTTCACGCCTTCGAGCTCTTTGGCGATTTCCTTCAGGATTCCCTCAAGGCCGTGATCCACGAGAGTCTGACTCAGATTAATGAAGCGAACGCAGGTGTTGAGTCTGGAAAGATCGAAAAAGCTATATTGCTGCTGATAACGCAGCATTTTCAGGGCAGGCTCGCCGAGCACTGTGAAATAGAGCGCGGGACGCTCGGGCGTGGCGTTGGCGAAGACGAATTGATGCGTCAGGGTTGTCTTGCCGCAACCCGGAGCCCCGGCGATGATGTTGAAGGAATATTCGGGAAGGCCACCGCCCAGAATTTCGTCGAGACCCGGCACGCCGGTCGGCAGTTTGGCGATTTTAACTTTATTCAGGTTGGTCACAATTCCTTTTTCTCCATAGTTCCGTTTCGAGGACGGGAAAGCCGGGCCAGACATCGCGCACGAGACTAAGGGTAAAGACATCGCCGACGAAAGCCACCAGGAGGGCAAGAAGTTCGGCGGTCAGGACGACGGCTGCGTCATTATTGTCCGGCGGCAGGCGGTCGCCGTTATTGTTGAGAACATCGTTACTGAAACCACCGAGCGAGCCATCGGGATTTACCTGCAGGGCATTGAGCTGCAGCTGACTCACTCCCGACGCGCGAACCCTGCCGATGGCGAGGGCGCGGGCAAAAAGAAGACGGTAGCCGTCGACACCGGCGAGACGGGTGAGAGGATAGCGCAGTTTGTCAAAGACGCGGTATCCGGCGGGCAACTCACATCGAGTGCCAGGTGCGGCTGGAGCAAGGTGGTCGAAAGTGGCTTCGCAGTCAATAAGTGCGCGTGAAAACTGCAGGAACTCCGAATTGTGGTTAGTTCGGGTCATCGTTTCAAATTAAGAGGTTCTTGGTATTCCGACCAGACACCCTCGTTAAAGCCGAACCGGGCAGCAGTCAACCCTGATTCGGCAAAGTAGGCGACCCCTGCCACTGTTAAGCATCCCACACTCTGCATATGTGCACTTTAATACCGGATTCCTGGGCCTCGGTCACTCCATGCCGCCGTGCTTCGTGTTTCACGCCATCGACCTTGTGCCTGTTGACCCGAAGATCGATACGATTGATCGTGGCGTTATGGGACGAGGAGTACGGGCGGCCTTCTTATAGCATTCGGCGCGCCAATTAGTTATGCAGTTGCTTTGCCTCTTAATGTACTTGCCTTATTCACAAAAATAAATTATTAATTCGATATAAACAATATTTTTTATGTAAATTAACGCATAGTGATCCATATATTAAGCCCGTTCTCACTTGAAACGCAAGGATACTGCTGGTGTCCGGCGGACTCGGCGCCTTGCGGAGATCTCCCGCCGCCCTGGTCCTCGTCAGGATGCGCGGGACCGGCGGCCGTTTTGTACAACCAACCAACCAGCCTGCCTGCGGCAAAATGCCGGCGGGATACCCCAACGCAGTCGCTCAGGGCATCCAGCGTTTAATGAAGTTCGTATCGAACCGGCCCTCGATGAAATCGGGCTCGTTCAGGATGCGTTTGTGGAGCGGGATCGAGGTGTGGATGCCCTCCACAACGAAGAGATCGAGAGCACGCTTCATGCGCTGGATGGCTTCATCGCGGTCCCGTCCGTGGGCGATCAGTTTGGCGACGAGCGAATCGTAATAGGGCGGGATGACGCCATCCTGATAAGCGTGGGTGTCGACGCGGATGCCTACCCCGCCCGGCAGATTGAGACCGGTGATGCGGCCTGGCGAGGGCGTGAAAGTGTCGGGATTTTCAGCGTTGATTCTGCACTCGATGGCGTGGCCGCTGAACTGGACCGGCCCCCCGAGGATATCCGCAAGTTTTTCGCCTGCCGCGATTCGGATCTGAGCCTTGACAAGATCGACGCCGGTGACCGCCTCGGTGACCGGATGTTCCACCTGGATGCGGGCGTTCACTTCGATGAAGTAGAGATCGCCCTTCTCATCCATCAGGAACTCCACTGTGCCTGCGTTGCTGTAGCCGATGGCTTTGATGGCTTCCCGCAGCTTCGCGACAACGCGAGCCCGTACTTCGGGACGAAGCGCGGGCGACGGCGATTCTTCAAGAAGCTTCTGGTGCCGGCGCTGGATGCTGCAATCGCGCTCGCCCAGGATTTCAACGTTGCCGTGCTCATCGGCAAGGAGCTGGAATTCGATATGCCGCGGCGCCCCGATGTACTTTTCGAGATAAACATCGGCGCTCGAGAACGCCGCGCCCGCTTCCTGCTGCGCCTGAGCGAGAAGGGAGGGCAACTCTTCGGCTTTATTGACCACGCGCATGCCGCGTCCACCGCCGCCGGCCGAGGCTTTGAGGATGACAGGGTAACCGATCGCGTCGGCTGTTTCGATGGCTTCCTCAGCGCTGGCGAGGGCTCCCGCGGAGCCTGGCAGAATCGGAACGCCGTGTTCCTTCATGATGGCGCGCGCCCGTTCTTTGATACCCATGGCTGCGATCACGCCGGGCGTGGGTCCGATGAATTTAATACCCGAGACGCTGCAAACTTCGGCGAAGCCGGCGTTTTCGCTGAGAAACCCGTAGCCAGGATGGATCGCGTCCACGTGGGTAATCTCGGCCGCGCTGATAATCGACGGGATGTCGAGATAGCTGCGGGCGCTCTTGGCTGGGCCTATGCAAATGGCCTGATCGGCGAAACGAACCGGGAGGCTGTTGCGGTCGGCTTCCGAATAGACGGCGACCGTGGGGATGCCAAGGTCTTTGCAGGCGCAAATGACGCGCAGGGCGATCTCTCCACGGTTGGCGATGAGAATTTTCTTAAACGGGCCGGATGGCAAAGAGCGCTTCTCCGTATTCCACCGGCTGGCCGTTCTGCACGAGCTTGCTTTCGATGATGCCCGCGATCTCCGCCTCGATCTCATTCATGAGTTTCATCGATTCGATGATGCAAAGAACCTTGCCTGGCGTTACATGTTCGCCGATGCGAACGAATGGCGGCGTTTCAGGCGAGGCGGACTCGTAAAAGGTACCGACAATTGGACTTTTCGCGTAATAGATCTCCGGGTCCGGCTTGCCGGAAGGCGGCGTTGCCGGTCCTGGCTCCGCCGGGGCGCCGAGGGGTGGGGGAGACAGGGGAGCGGCGGCGCGGGTCGTATGTACGACCAGTTCGGAACCTCCAGTCAGCGACTCGACGGATTTCCGGATTCGCACACGATTGTCTCCACGCTGTACTTCCAGTTCGGCCATCCCACTGTCGGAAAGCAGTTGAATCAACTCGCGAATCTCATCGATGTTCATACAATCCATTAGGGTAACAGGACGGCGTGTGATATCGACCCCGGCCATGCCCCGCGGCAGGTCTTCTCCGGCCCTGAAAATGCATTTGGCGAAGGCAGAGGAGACCGATTATGCAGGAAAGCACAAAAGACAAAATCCAGGGCGCGGCGCATGAATTGAAAGGCGCTGTAAAGGAGAAAGCCGGCAAGGCACTGAATAATCCGGACATGGAAACCGAGGGAACAGCTGAAAAGCTGGGCGGCAAAGTCCAGAAAAAGGTCGGGGACGTCGAGAAGGTATTCGAAAAGTAGCAATTTGAGCCAGCACAAACGCCGCCGCGGCGGTTCCCGCGCCGCGGCGTTTTGACGCCTTTCAGTTCCGATCCGCGTCGGCTGGAGCGTTTTTGATGATGCTCGCGGCGATTTGCCGCAATTTCTGTTCAGCGGCTTTTTCTTCCGCCAGCGATTCCTGCAAAAGTCCAACCACTTCGCTCGCGTTCATGCGTTTGGCAAGGCTGATGGCGGTCAGGTAGCCGGATATTTCATAGTGCTCGACCCGGCTGCCCGCTCCGATAATGCCCAGATCGAGAACATTTTCCTCGCCTTCCTCTTCAAGCACTTCAGCACCCTCTTCGATAACGCCTTCCATCCCGGCGCACTTCTTGCCTGCGGGCTTGATGCCCAGCAATCCGGCGGCTTGTTCCAGCCTTTTCACCTGCTCCTGAGTTTCCGCCAGGTGATTGCGGAAAGCTGTCTGCAACTCCGCATTGTTAGAACCCTTTGCCATTTTCGGAATTGCCCGGGTAAGTTGCTTTTCGGCGGAGTACAGGTCCTTGATTTCGTCGGTGAGAAGGTCTTTCAATGTATTTTTATCGGCCATGGAGTATTCTTTCCGGGCGGCGTTCCTGCCCTTCTGATTGCGGTAAACGGAAGGTGAACTTGACTCTAGTGATGACTCAGCAGGAACCACACGACGACCAGCACGCCGGGAACGCCTAATGCCCACGCAACTATATATTTCATTGTTTTCTCCTCAGTGCTTCCCGTCCAGAGAAGCACTGAAGATCGCTATGCACGCGGGTTGCCTAAGTGGGTGGGTACAGGTCGCCGTTCAGGCCAGAGCTTTTCCGTAAAGCGCGAGCAGCCGGCTCCAGGCTTTCTCGGCCTGGGATTCGTTATAGACGCTCGCATCCGGTGGGCACCAGCCATGCGCGGCGCCGGTATACACTTCGATCTCCGCCGGCAGGTTTGCCTTGGCGAACGTTTCCTTCATGATGCTCTTCTCATTGGGCGAGCGCATATCGTCGTTGGCGGCGATGGCGACCAGAAACTGCGCCCTGGATTTCGCCGCCTGCAGATGCGGGCTGTTCGGCATATCCGTCACCAGTCCGCCGCCGTGAAACGAACCCACTGCCCCGATGCGGTCGGGCACAGCAGCTGCCGTACGAAACGCAATCGGACCGCCCATGCAGTATCCCTGGGTGCCCATCTTTCTGTTTTTGGCAACCGCCGGTTGCATGTCCAGCCACCCGATAAAGGCCTTTGCATCGGTCATTTGCGTCGTCTCAGTCAGGGTTTTCGCAAGCGGCATTAATCCCGGGACCGGCGTTGCGGCGCCGGCGTCCGCCGTTGGAGCTTTCTTAATGCGGTAAAATGGATTCACCACAAGTACCGAATAGCCCGATTCGGCAAGCCTCTTGCCCATCTGGCGGAAAGCGGGCCTCAATCCAAAGATGTCCGGCCAGATGAGAACGCCCGGAGCCGTGCCCGTTGCGGGACGCACGAAGTAGCAATCGGCGGCGCCGTCCGGAGTCGTCACAGTCACGTCGGATTCGGTTACTGTGAGCGCGTTCGCGACCTGCGGCAGCATCATGGCTATGCCAGCGCCCAGCATCATGCCGAACTGCTTCCGGGTCACTAAACCGAGAGCTTCGTACTCCTTGCTGTCGTCTTCAAAATGGTCCTGGTCACACATAATTCGCTCCTTTATTATGAGCGCCTGCTTTTTCTCAATCGGGATTGGGAGCCGCAGCGCGCGTATCTGGATATTCTATATCCCTTTCGATTTAGCTGTTGCACGGGGGCGTCGGATTCGGCGTGACTCAAGACTATTCGATATAGCAGCCGACAGGCGGAGTTTCCGGCTTCGCCACCGGTTTCCCGGCAATCACGGCATCGAGGGCGTCCCGCAGATCGTGTTCGGTCACAACGCGCCGCTGTTGTCCGATGGCCGCAAACGAATTGTCGATGCGGCCCCATACGCGACGGATGCGTCCGGGCGCAACACGACCGCCGTGGGGTTGATAGCGGCGCCGGCAGCTTTCACAAGCGCGTGTGTGCGGTCCACGATTTTCGGATAAGCGCCGTGACCATACTCCCGCGAATGCCGGCGCGCTTCGGCATCGGACATTTTTGTATCCGTGTAAACGAGCGCGCAGCCCACGCCCCGGGACGCGTACCGATCGCAGATGCGCCGGATCTCGCGCGCATAGTAGTTCGACACCGGGCAATCGTTGGTAACAAAGAACAAAACTTCCGCGTAGCTTTTATCCACGTTGAAAGGTTCCAACGGCACGCCGTCGATGTCCCGCGCCGGGATTTGCCGTCTGAGCGGATAAGCGGAAAAAGGCCAGTGTCAGGCTGGCGGCAATCGCAGGTGAAACTGCCGTCTTCAAAATACGAAAGCGATTCCACCGCGAAACATGCGCGGCGTGTTGATCAGCAGGAATCGATCCCCACCGGTGGTGGTAAGCGGAAGGTATCCCTGGGCCAGCAGGTTGCGCAGTTCGGCGGAAGCTTCCATCCGCCACGGCACGCGCGGGATATTCGGCATCGGCTGCCGCACCGCAAAGTTCAGGCCGGGTTCGGGCCGCGGGGACTCCGTGGAGAAGTTCGGGCCGGGGGTGGCGGCCTGATAGTCGGTCCATTCGTAACTTGCCATAACGCGGGTACCGGTCGCCTTCACGATTCCGGAAAAACGCAGTGTGAGGGCGGGCCGGTGTCCGGCTTCCATGATTTTGCGCAGATCGTCGGCCGTATTGACGGACACTTCGCGCGTACGTGGCAAAACCACGCCGAGCGATCCGTATATGAGCGTCAGCTTATAACTGTCGCCAAGGTCCTGCGTGATTGAAGCGGTATAACCAAATGTGTCGAACCGGCCCATGTTGAACAGCGCGCCGCTCGAAAAAAGATCGGGCATCAGGTCGCCCGGAAAGAGCGCCCCATTGCGGGACGCAATCATAAGCGTTGTGTTCGAGACGCGCTGCCGATAAGCGGAGACGCGATACGCGCGCGAGCCGAACCGCTGCGAAAAGCCAACCTCAAAGTCATCGCCGCGCTGCACTTTCGCGTGGCCATCCAGCAGAGTCACGCGTGGCAGCGCCGCCAAAGACGAAAGGTCGCGCTGCAGGTCGCCACCCGGCAGTTCACCGGCAATCAGTTCAGTCCGCGACCCTGACTCGGGACGGGCGTTCCCGGATGTCCAGACGAGATCCAGCTTGCCGCGCGGCAGCGAATAAGTCAGCTTGCCGTAAGGGCTGAAGTAATGCAGACTGTCGAGAAAAGAAACATTGTCGAAGGCAAAGCCGTACGCCATTTGCAGCGAATCGCCGATCTGCGCGGTATCTTCGAAACTCACGCCGATGGTTCGCAGGGCGGGCAAGGGACCGTCACCGCCGCCGCTCACTCCCTGTCCCACGCGGAACGGCACGAAGAACTGCCGCATCGTGACCGAAACTTCGGGTCGGGCGCCTTCGGCAAACTCGCGGCTGTAAGTTGTGCGAATGGCCGCCGACGGCGCGGCCGTGCCTGCGGCGTAGCCGACATCCCCCGCAACCTGCAGATGGTTAGTGCCGTACAGCGAGGTCGCAAAGGCGAATTGCGTTCCGAGATCGGCTTCGCCATTACTCGACATAGTGGGTCCGTCGCTCGCGAAAATTTTAACGAGCCCGCGAGAGCCGCGGAAGAACGCGGTGCGGGTGGGTTCGCCGGTCGATACGGATGCGTTCAGTGTGGGCTGAACTGGCAGAAAACGCAGTATCGGCCTGGTTGCGGGATCGGCCCTCAGCGCCCACTTCCACCCGTCGTTCATCAACCCTCCTGAAACAGGTGTCATGGAGACCAACTGAACCGAACTGAAGACGCGCGACAGATTGACTTCAAGGAGGCTCCGCATTCCGGGCTTGATCTGAATGCGCTCCCTGATGGCTGGCACAAAGCTGGAAAACGAGACGTGAACCGAGTAGAGATCCGGCAGCAGATCGCCGAAAGCGAACCCGCCGAACGGATCGGTGGCAGATTGCTGTAGCAACCGCTCCTGCCTGTTGAAGAGGAGAACCACCGCACCCGGCTGAGGCTTGCCGGCCACATCAGTGACCATGCCGGTTAACTCACCCGAAAATCGAATGGTTGCCGCAGCCTGCGCGATCGGGGTTAAAGCTGTAGCGGAGAACAACAGAGGAGCGCAGAAGGCGAACCACGCGGACGGGCGAATTGCCTGGGTGCTCCTCATTTACTTCCGGCTACTGTTCAGCTTACCGTAAAATTCCCCTGCTGCAGGACGGTCTGGTTGCGGTTGCGGTCGGTCGCTTTGATCTTCAGCGTATACGTTCCGGGTTTCAGCGAATTCAACGGGAGCAGCTTCTCTATAGTGACCTGATTCGCGGAGGCATTGGGGATGCTGCTGAGCTCCTCCGTAAAGTTCATCACCTTATCGTTCGAGCCGGCCTTATAAACCTCATACTCAATCGCACCCGAAGGCTTTCTGGTTTTCTCGTCGGCTCCGAAATTGTAAACCTGCAGGTAAATGCCCAGCTTCTCATCTTTGCTGAACTTGTTGCCGAGTCGCGGCCGCACTTTCGTATCGCCAATTGAGAACATCCCTCCGCCGATGCTTTTGGTCGGCAGTTTCTGGATGGTGTCGGCGAGGATGAGGCTGCTCGATGCCAGCTTTTCTTCTTCAAAGTGAGGCACGTCAAGCGCGACTTCGTAATTATTCAGATTGCCCGCGACAGTGTCTTTGGCGACGATATTCAGCCGGTACCGGCCGGGCTGGAGCGGCACCGATTCCTGATAGATGGAACGCTGCTGCGCATACTTCTGCAGCATGTCGGGCGGGGCATCGATCTCAAGCGGCTTTTCAAAGGTCGTCACAGGACGCCGCGTCATCGTGCTGACGCGTCCGAGCAGGTGCACGACGGAACGCTGCACCCCATCCTTAGCCTGAAACTGCAGATCCCGGTTCTCAAACTGAATCGTGATATTGGCAAGCACCGAGGATTCGGTAACGCGGACATAATCGATTCTTACCTGCATGGGCAGCACATTATATGTAATGCGCGAGCTGATGGCCGCTTCCAGATCCTTGAATTTTACCGGGGGCGGCTGTTGGAGTTTTGCGAACTGATTTAATCTCTCGAACTCGTTATAGCTGGTCGGCGTGGCGGAGTTGCTTCCGCTCAGCGGAGTTCCCATGTGAGTGCCGTCGCTGCGGGTGAAGCGCGACGACTTGTCGCTGGTCCCCATCTGCTCGGCCAGGGTAAGGCCGGCGCCGGGCACATATGTCAGGGCGTCTTTTTCAGACGGGTCCATCGTCAGGCGATATTCGCCGGTCATCGTGGTATCGACGAATTCGATGTTTATATCGTTGCCAATGCCTTCGATATAGCGGTAGCGCCAGTCTTCGAACGGGTATGTTGAGGTTTCCCCGCCGCCTTCCGCGGAAGGCCGTTCATAACTGCCACCCGAGGGATTGGCATCGATTTCATCGGGAGGTCCGAAAGTAATATAGATGCGGCCGCGGTCGAGCTTCCAGCCGGGCGCACCCGACGCGAAATGCTCATTGGCATAGGCAATGCGCCGGTAATGCTCTTCTTTATATTCGTTTTCGACCGTGTCGGGGGTGGGGTCGCGGCGCAGCCAGAACTGCTCGACGAACTGTTCGCGCTCCTCGTCGGTGTTCAACTGCCTGAACGCCTTGCGCTCCTCATCCGTAATGATGTATGTGACGTCTTCGTTGAGCCACTTCTTCCAGGGGGTTTCCAGCTCTTTTCTAAGCGCGGCTTCTTTCTTCTTCACCTGCTTTTCGGTGAGTGGCTTTGCCACCGTTTCCCTTTTGGAAGGCTCTTTCCTGGTCTGCCCGGAATCCTTTGTTTGGGTACTATCCTGCGAAATGGCCGGGATCACCAGAAGGAGAGCCGCGCCGATTGACGAGACCCAAAGAGCTTTTGCAGTCATATTATTTGTGCCCCCGGCAGGAACAATACACGCAGAACGACAGGTTCGGATAACGTTTGCAGCTCGCGCCAGTTCCTTCGATTGTAACTCAGACGAGCGCCGCCCCCAGCGCGTTTCACCGGCGTAAATAAAGCGAATTCCCGCGCCCCCCTTTTGGAGAGGCTGCGGCCTTTTTGCCCTCGCGGCTGTCCGGGTTGGGTACTTCGCCGAAGCACCGTACGCATCCGCACGACGCGCAGGCCCGTGGCAGGATCTATGTAGAATAGCTGCGCTACGATTACGGTCATGCGCTTCGCCTTTCTCCTCTTCTTACCTGTTATTGGCGGCGCGCAACTGGTTACTCCGTCTACAGTCCCCAATGGTGTGGTGCCGGTGGTGTTTCTGAACGGCTATCAACAGGGCTGTACAGGCGATTCGAGTTTCAGCGCCAACTTCGCCAATGCGGACAAAGTGCTCCAGGCCAGCAACCTGGTTTCGGTTTATTTCGACAACTGCTCGGCCTCGGGCGCTTCCATCGAGGCGCTGGGGGCGGCGTTCGGCCAATTTCTCAACTCTCTGAAATATGTAAACGGCGCCGCGGTTCCCCTGATCGATGTAGTGGCGCACAGCATGGGCGGTCTGATCGTCCGCGCCTATCTTTCCGGAAAACAGGACACGGCAGCCGGAGCGCCGGCGGTTTTCATTCCTCCGGCAACCATCGGAATTCGTAACGCCGTTTTTCTCGCTACGCCCCATTTCGGCACGCTTGTAGCTTCAGTCCTGGGATCCGATAAGCAGACGGACGAAATGTCTCTCGGGAGTCAATTCCTCTTCGATCTGAACACATGGAACCAGGGAACGGATGACCTGCGGGGCGTCAACGCGCTCGCTGTTGCGGGCAATGGCGGCACGGGCGTCGAGGCTCAGGCGGACAGCAGCCCTTCCCCGGGCTTCGACGATGGCATCGTGCAGCTCACCAGCGCCTCGATCG
Organism: Acidobacteriota bacterium; assembly: GCA_030776225.1. Taxonomy (GTDB): domain Bacteria; phylum Acidobacteriota; class Terriglobia; order Bryobacterales; family Bryobacteraceae; genus BOG-234. The sequence continues at coordinate 14,841 of JALYHT010000182.1, forward strand.
GCTTCGTTCTGCCCGGCCGCACCCGCGTAGTCCCGGTCTGTCATTCGACTGACCCGCTGATGGTCGCCTACGACATCTGCTCATCCTCCACTAACGCGATCGCTGACATCAAAGACACAGGTAATGTGGTGGGCAGGATCGTCAGTTCCTTTCTGACCGGCGGCAGCGCCTGGACAACGCTCGGTCAGGCGATCGAGGCAAACACGCTCGCAACGTCGAATGCCGGATTGATGCTGGCCGGGGAGGATCTGAATGGAGCGTTGCAGAGCATCGCGAGCGCCACTGCCGCCGGGGTAAATCTCGACACGAAAACCGTTGCGTATAAAGAGGCTCTCACGCCCGGCGCCAGCTTGCTATTGACCGCGAATCTGGTGGGGTCGAGTTCCGTTTCGACAACCGCGACACTTACCGCGGCGACTTCCACGCCTGTTGTCGCTAAACCCGGACCCTCAATCACCGGCGTCGTTCCGGCCGGCATCGCGCAGTACCCGCGCAATGTGGCGCCGGGAGCTTTTGTGACGGTCTATGGGACGAACTTGTCGGCAGCTGTTTTGCAATCGCCGCAGCCCTATCCCACCCATTTGGGCGATGTGACCGTGACAATAGACGGGACGGCTGCGCAGATGCAGTATGCATCGGCAACACAGATCAATTTCATCTATCCGAACCTTTCGCCGGGTCTGGCGAAACTTACGGTGAAGAACGCGACCGGCCAGCAAACCGTTAACGTGATGCTGGCTCCGGCCGTGCCGAGTATCTTTACCTTCACGGGCGCAACCAACGGACCCGCCGCGGCGGAGAATGCCGTCACGGCAGCGATTGTCGGACCGAATGCGCCTCTGCACGCGGGGGACTATGTCGCCCTGTATCTCACCGGCATTGGGCAAACGCCGGGCGCCACAACGGTCACGATCGGCGGGCAAAACTGCGCGGGCCAGTATTTCTTCGCGGGACATAATTCGGTTTTCGAAGGCCTGGATCAGGTGCAGTGCCAGATCCCGGCAGGCGTCACGGGCGCGGCTGTTCCCGCGGTGATTACAACCAACGGCCGCGCCTCGAACGCTGCCACTCTGAACATTCAGTAAACCGCCGTTTCACCCTGCAAGGTCGGAAGTGCGCCCCAAGCGCGTTTCAGCGGCATAAACAAAAAAAGGCCGCAGCCCCTTTTGGAGAGGCTGCGGCCTTTTCGTTTCAGTTCAGCAGATTCCGAACGCCGGACTTAGTAGTCCATGCCTTCGGGTCCGCCGTGGCCGCCGGGAGCCGGAGCGGACTTCTTCTCCGGAATCTCGCAGATCATCGCCTCGGTGGTCAGCATCAGGCCGGCAATGGAAGCCGCATTCTGCAGGGCAGAGCGCGTTACCTTCGCCGGATCGATGACCCCGGACTCAACAAGATCCTCGTACTTATCGGTCTGCGCGTTGTAACCGAAGTGCGCGTTGTTGTTCTCGCGGATCTTGCCCATAACGATCGCGCCTTCTTCGCCCGAATTCTGGACGATCTGACGGATCGGCTCTTCGCAGGCGCGACGGATAATATCGACACCAATCTGCTCGTCGCCGGGCAGTTTGAGGTCTTTCAGCGCGATCGCCGCGCGGAGCAGTGCTACGCCGCCGCCCGGAACGATGCCTTCTTCGACGGCCGCGCGAGTGGCATGGAGCGCATCCTCGACACGGGCCTTCTTTTCCTTCATTTCGGTCTCGGTTGCCGCACCGACTTTGATGACCGCAACGCCGCCGGCAAGCTTCGCCAGACGTTCCTGCAGCTTCTCGCGGTCATAGTCCGACGTGGTTTCGTCGATCTGCGTGCGCAGCTGTTTGATGCGGCCTTCGATGGCCTTCGACTCGCCGGAGCCATCGATGATGGTCGTGTTGTCTTTGTCCACGGTAACGCGCTTCGCACGGCCGAGGTCGTCGAGCTTCACGCCTTCCAGTTTGATACCGGTTTCTTCGAAGATGGCCCGCCCGCCGGTGAGGATCGCAATGTCTTCCAGCATGGCCTTGCGGCGATCGCCGAAACCAGGAGCCTTCACGGCGCAGGCGTTCAGCGTGCCGCGGAGTTTATTAACAACCAGGGTGGCCAGCGCTTCGCCTTCCACTTCTTCCGCAATGATGAGCAATGGACGGCCGGCGCGCGCAATCTGTTCAAGCAGCGGCAGCAGATCCTTCATGTTGCTGATTTTCTTCTCGTGGATCAGGATGTAGGCATCTTCGAGCGCCACTTCCATGCGATCCGGATCGGTC
>JALYHT010000183.1 GCA_030776225.1 Acidobacteriota bacterium
CTTTTCAATGGGGGCGATTTGAGAGGTGTCCCAGGGGGTGATCGTGATCAGCCCCGGTTCGGGGGCATGAAGGTTCGCAACCTGATTGACCGGGGTGGGCGTGCCGTAATAATCGACGCGCACGTTATCCAGCAGGTGCACGGAAGCACGGCCGGTACGGATGGTGGCCATCGCGTGCTGCAGGTCTTCCAGAGCTTTATCCATGCGCTGTTTAGCGCCGGTTTCAATTTCTTTGACAGTAGTCATGAGTCGGCTGATCGGATTAGCTTATTAAAGTGCCGAGCGGTGCCCCAGACACCATTCGCATTATATTGCCGTCGGTGTTGAGGTTGAAAACGAGGATGGGCAGGCGGTTATCGCGGCACATAGCGATCGAAGTCGCGTCCATCACGCCGAGCGATTTCGTCAGGACTTCGGTATACGTTATGTGCTGGAACATGACGGCATCGTCGTGCTTCATCGGATCTTTATCGTAGACGCCGTCCACTTTGGTGGCTTTGGCGATAATCTGCGCTTTGATCTCGAGCGCGCGCAGGGTGGCGGCGGTATCTGTAGAGAAATACGGGTTGGAAGTGCCCGCGGCGAAAATAACGATACGGCCTTTCTCCAGATGGTGAATGGCCCGCCGGCGGATGTAAGGCTCGGCCACCTGATGCATCTGGATGGCGCTCATGACGCGGGTGTGGGCGCCGATCTGTTCGAGCGCGTCCTGCAACGCCAGCGAATTAATTACAGTGGCGAGCATGCCCATGTGGTCGCCCGTGACGCGATCCATGCTTTTGGCGGCGAGCGCGATGCCGCGGAAGATGTTACCGCCGCCCACCACGACGCCTGTTTCCACGCCCTGCTCGGCAATGGCGGCAATTTCGGCGGCCAGACCCTGAACCCGATCCGGGTCGATACCAAACGACCCCGTACCGGCCATGGCCTCGCCGCTCAGCTTAAGGAGGATGCGATTGTATTTTGCCATGACCGGGGGCCGGTTAACTGGCTGTTGTTTCCGGACCGAACGCGTCTCCGACTTTAAAACGGGCAAATCGGGAGACCGAGATGTTTTCGCCGAGCTTGGCGATTTTGGTTTTGATCAGCTGATCGATCGTGACGGTGTTCTCTTTAACGAAAGGCTGCTCATAAAGGCAGACTTCCTCAAAGTATTTGGCCATGCGGCCTTCCACGATTTTATCGACCATCTTCTCGGGCTTGCCCTCGTTGAGGGCGCGGGCGCGCTGGATGTCTTTTTCCTTCGCGAGGGCCGCTTCGGTGACTTCTTCCTTGCGCACAAACTGAGGGTCGGCCGCCGCGATGTGCATGGCTACGTCGCGCACGAGTTCCTGAAAATCGTCTGTACGGGCCACGAAGTCGGATTCACAGTTCACTTCAACGAGTACCCCGAGCTGGGCGCCCGCATGGATGTAGGAACCGACGACGCCCTGCTTCGTGGTACGCGAGGCTTTCTTGCCGGCGGAAGCGATCCCGCGCTTGCGAAGAACGACTTCCGCTTCGGCAATATCACCCTTCGCTTCAGTCAGAGCGCTCTTGCACTCCATCATTCCGGCGCCGGTGCGCTCCCGGAGCTGTTTAACCAGACTTGCAGTGATTTCGGCCATGAGATTTGTTTCAGACATGTGTCGCTTCAGCCGCCGGGCGTTCGCTGGTTTCCGAAGCCGGACCCTTGCGGTTCGACGTATCTTCGCTGCCGACCATCAGGCTTTCCTGCATGATCTGTTCAGCGTACTTGGGGTCCACGTACTGCGAATATTCCTCGGTGATGTCTTCAACCGGGGTCTCATCGTCTTTCACCTTGTCCACCGCAAAGTCGTGTTCAGTGGCGAGGGCGCGGCCTTCGACGACGGAATCGGCAATTTTGCTGGTGAAGAGGCGGATGGCGCGCAGAGCGTCGTCATTGCCGGGGATGACCCAGTCGACTTCGTCGGGATCGCAATTCGTATCGACGATGGCGACCACGGGAATACCGAGGCGGCGCGCTTCTTTTACGGCGATCGCTTCTTTGTTGGAATCGATTACGAAGATCACGTCCGGCAGGCCGGGCATGTCTTTGATGCCGGCGAGGTTCTGATCGAGATGCTTGCGATCGCGCTCCAGCCGAACGATTTCTTTCTTGGGACGCCCGCCGTAGGAGCCTTCGGCAGCCATCTGCTCCAGTTCCTTGAGGCGCTTGATCGATTTCTGGACGGTAGTCATGTTCGTGAGAAGCCCGCCCAGCCAGCGCTGGTTCACGTAAAACATCTGGCAGCGATTGGCTTCTTCGGCGATGGCTTCCTGCGCCTGACGCTTGGTGCCGACGAACAGGACTGTCTTTCCCTGGGCGGCCATTTCGACTACATACCGGGCCGCGTCTTTGAAGAGTTTCAGGGTTTTTTGCAGATCGATGATGTAGATACCGTTTCGTTCGCCAAAGATATATTCCTTCATCTTTGGATTCCAGCGCTTGGTCTGGTGCCCGAAGTGAACGCCGGCTTCGAGCAATTCTTTCATTGAAATAGCAGGCAAACTTGCTCCTTATTTGTTACAACCTTCAGGTGCATGGCGCGATCCAAAGCGAGATTTGCGCCGGACAATAAAAGGCCAATTGACATAGTTTCGGGGCGCAGGATGAACCGGCGCCCCGACCGCGTGAAAAACAAACCAAATCGCGTTAGCGTTTGGAGAACTGGAAGCGCTTGCGTGCGCCTTTTTGACCGTACTTCTTGCGCTCGTGTTCCCTGGGATCGCGCGTCAGAAGACCGGCTTTTTTGAGCGGTCCACGCAATTCGGCGTTGAACTCGACCAATGCGCGCGCGATGCCCAACTTAATCGCGCTGGCCTGACCGGCCACGCCACCTCCGTTTGCGAGGATCAGCACGTCGAAACGATCCGTCATTTCGACCGTAACGAGAGGCTGCCGGACAGGCACGCGACCCGCTTCAGTCGGGAAATAATTTTCGAGAGCACGGCCATTGACCGTGATGTTGCCCGAACCGGGCCGCAGGAATACGCGGGCGATGCCGCGCTTGCGGCGCCCAGTGCCCAGATACTGCTCAATTTTTCGTAACGCCAAACGCTGGATACCTTTCTCTGTTAATGCTGAAACAGTCTGTCTGATTCCCGATATGCCCGGCTATTAAGCCGACACGGGAGGGGCTGAGGCAGAACGAGCGATCGTCAAGCCCGCCGGTTTCTGGGCTGAGTGCGGGTGTTTATCGCCCGCGTAGACCTTTAGTTTCCGGTACATCTGCTTGCCCAGTTTGGTCTTGGGCAACATCCCGGAAATCGCTTCCTCAACCATCCGGGCAGGCCGGGTGGCTCGAACTTTCTGCGCGCCGGTCTCGACCAGGCCGCCAGGATACCCGGTAAAATGCCGGTAAACCTTTTGTGCGTCTTTGCGGCCAGTGAGTTTCACCTTCTCGGCGTTGATCACGATGACGTGATCGCCGGTATCGATGAACGGCGTATAGATCGTCTTATGTTTGCCCATCAGAATTCGCGCAGCATGGCTGGCGAGCTTGCCGAGGACAACGTCATTGGCATCGATTACGTGCCAGTTTCTTTCAATTCCCGGTTTGGACGGGAACACGGTACTCATGAACACACGACTCCGTCTATTTATGCGACTTTACTCATAATAGGCTAGCGAATGCGGGGCCGCATGTCAAACCAGGATGTCAAACCGGTAAAAGCTTTCACTGTTCCAGAGCCTCGAAGACTAAAATTAGTACGTATGCCATCTGTGAAGAAAACATGGCTCATCGATCCGGCAAAGAAGATTTTCGGTGCCCGCACTGAGACAGAGACGTTGACAGGAGCACTCCGCGAAACCCTGATCCACGACGAGATCGAGAAGGCCTTCCGACGGCACAGCCAGACACTGGCGGAACTTGAACAAATATTTCCGGATAACGTCCTGAGCGCGCCCTCCTGAACGGGTTGAAATCGACCGTACTTTACAATCGCAACAGTGCGACGCTTCCTTTTTGCCGTAAATGCCCTGATCGCCATTGCGCTGATCGCGGGGCTGGCGGCTTTTTACTGGTACTTCTATCGGGCGCTGCCCAAAACATCCGGCACAATTGAAACGCGCGTAACGCAGCCGGTCGAGGTGGGTCGCGACAAGCTCGGCGTGCCGCACATCCAGGCGCGCACGATGGACGATCTGTGGTTCGTCGAGGGCTACACCACGGCCGAAGACCGCATGTTCCAGATGGACGGCTTGCGTCGGCTGGCTTCGGGGGAACTTTCGGAAATCGTGGGACCGGGGGCGCTCGAATCGGATCGCGAATCGCGCCGTATGCGCATGCGGCGTGTCGCGGAGCAGATTTACGCGCAGCTGCCGCTCACCGACAAGGCGCCCATGGAGGCGTATGCGCGCGGCGTAAATGCCTATATCGAATCGCATCGCGGCCGGTATGGGATTGAATTCACTCTGCTTGGTTACGATCCGCGCCCGTGGAGCGTGATCGATTCGCTGCTCTGCGGGCTGCACATGTTCCGCACGCTGACCAGCGACTGGAAAACCAAGCTGGTGAAACAACAGATGCTGCGGGCGGGCGAACCCGACAAAGTCAACTACCTTTACCCCTGGCGCAGCGGACTGGAGTTTTCGCCGGGCGGCGACGAACATCCGGGATCGAACGGGTGGGCCGTTTCCGGCGCGCATTCGGCGACCGGGAAGCCCCTGCTTTCGAACGATATGCATCTGGAGTTCGGCCTTCCGGGCGTCTGGCACATGGAGTATCTCGAAGCGCCCGGTATGAAAGTCACGGGCGTGTCGCTGCCTGGCCTGCCGGGAATTCTGTCCGGGCACAACGACCGCATCGCGTGGGGAGAAACCAATCTCGGGTTCGACGTGCAGGATCTCTATCTGGAAAAGATGGATCTGCGCACGGGGCAATATCTGTTCAACGGCCGGATCGAGCAGGCCCGGTCCGAACGCGAGCTGATTCAGATCAGGGGCAAACCCACTGAAGAACTCCTCACGTGGGTGACGCGGCACGGGCCGGTGTTTCAAATCGGCGAGGGCGCGATCATGACCCTAAAGTGGTCGGCGTCCGAGCCCGGGGTCTTTGCCAACGTGTTTATCGATATTGACCGGGCGCGCAACTGGAGTGAGTTCACGCATGCGATTTCCCGATTCGGCGGGCCAGGTCAGAACTTCGTCTACGCCGATGTGGACGGCCATATCGGGTACCACGCGAGCGGCAGGCTGCCGATCCGGCGCGGGTATGCGGGCGATGTGCCGGTGGATGGATCGACAGGCGCCGCCGAATGGCAGGGGTTCATTCCGTTTGAGGAACTGCCCCAGTCGTACGATCCGCCGGATGGCTTCGTGGTGAGCGCGAATCAGAATCCGTTTCCCCCCGGCTATCCGTACCCGGTGACCGGTTCCTTCGATCCCGGTTTTCGCGCGCGGCAAATTCGCGGAATGCTCCGGGCGGGCGGCAACAGGCTCACCCCGGAGGACAGCCTTCGTATCCAGAAAGACGTTTACAGCGAATTCGGTAAGTTCATCGCGCAACAGATGGTGGCCGCTTACGCCGACCGCAAGGGGCGGAACAAAATGTTCGACGATGCCATGGCGCTCCTCTCGAATTGGGATGGGCAGATGGATAAGGACCGGCCCGAGCCGCTGATCGAAACCCTCGCGTATCAGTACGTGCGGAAGGCTGTGGCAGAAAGAGCGTCGCCCGGTAATGGGACGAGTTATGACGGAAAACTGGCCACGGCCGTGGTGGAACGGCTGCTGCGCGAGCGTCCGGCAGGCTGGTTCGGCAATTACAACCAAATGCTGCTGCAATCTCTCGCGGACGGGATGGAAGAGGGGCAGCGCATGCAGGGCGCGAATCCGAAGCGCTGGAAGTGGGGCCGGTATATGTTTCTGGCAATCGAAAACCCCGTGGTGAGCCGGGTGCCGCTGCTCGGTAAATACTTCAACATCGGGCCGGTTCCGATGAGCGGCGGGCCGACTACGGTGAAGCAGACTACCGCGAAACTGGGGCCTTCGGAGCGAATGGATCTCTCGCTGGGCGATTGGGATGGCTCGCTGCTGGATTTGCCTGTAGGGGAGTCCGGCCACATCGCGTCTGCGCACTATCGCGATCAATGGGACGCTTATTACAACGGGAAAAGTTTTCGAACGGGGTTTGAGAAGCCTGAAGTGGTGAGTACTGTGACGTTTGTCCCCGGCAGATTTGTACCAGGGCGATAAACCGGCTGGCTCCCTGGCGTCAGACGACCACGTCAGAGAGCCAGCCCGGGTTTACTTCTTATCTTTTTTGGGCTTCTTGGTTTCTTTTTTCTGGTTCATGCCTTTGGCCATCGATTGAATCTCCCTACGCTAGATTATCGCTTTCCTGAAGTGGAGACAATGGTGGCGTCAGGACTTGCGGCTGCGCACGTATTCGGCGGCCGCATCCACGCCGTGCGCTTTCCTGATCTCCTGAAATTTATCGAGTACGTTGCGCACCGGCTTTTGCCGGGAAGCCGCTCCGGACGCCTTCTTTTCAGGCACTGGGCGCTGGCTGACGCGCAGGTCGATTTCTCGATTTTTCGCGATACGATCCGCCATCCTCTCCGCAGGAGTCATTTCGGTCCACGATTTAGCCATAACTCCAGTGTAAAAGGTCCGATGCGGTGGAGGCTACTTAATTTTCAGCGATCGGCGGACTGCCCAGGAAAGAGCAGGTGGCGTAGCTTCATCAAACCGGCCGTGCCCTTTCAGCCGCTCGCCACGCCGCCTTACTGAATAAGGTTGATGACCGTTTTCACGAGGCCGGTGTATTGCCCGGTAGTGTCTTTCGTGAAGTTGCCGGAGCCGGACATGGTGACTTTGTTCGCTACGATCGCCTGGTACGCAGCGTTGCCGGAACCGGAATACGTCAAAGAAGTCGTCGGGAAATAGAGGCTTCCGGTCACGTTGCCCGATCCGCTGTATGTGTTGGCGGAAGCATAGGAAACGCTGCGGTCCTGGTAGAAAAGGAGTCCCTGATACGTGCCCGACGACTGTGCGGAGAACGTGAGGTTTCCCGATCCGGCGATGTTTATCGGTCCGGCGGTATAGCCGTTCTGCCCGGTGATGAAAAACATCACATTGGTTCCCGTGAGATTTCCCGAACCTGTGTAGTCGAAGCTTTTCCCGCCGGCGTCAGTGCCGTTGATAATGTAAATCGAGTTCGATGCGAACGTGATGGCGCCTGAGCCTGAGAGTTGCAGGCCACCGCAGTAAACGTAAGTCCCGCTGGCGCCCGATGGCGGAATCGTATGGCTGCTCGCATCGGAAATGGAGGTGTTCGTCCCCGTGCACGTACTCGAAACCGTGGGGGCGGCCACACTCGCAAAGGGATCGCTTATGTACGACGCCACCTTGGTCGGAGCCGGACTCAGGTTGCCGGAGCCGGTGTTGGTAAGGGAGCCGTAATACTGCGTCGCCAGCGTTGTAATATTGCCGGAACCCGTGTAACTGAAATTGGAGTTGTCGTAGATGCCGCAACTCGTCGTGGTGATGTTGCCGGACCCGCTGTCGCTGAAGCCGATGCCGCTCTGCGACAAAGCGACAATGCACGACCCGCCGCCGGTCGTGGCAACCTGGGCCGTAGCGCTGGCCTTAAGGCCCAGAGTCGATTGCCCTGCAAAACGCCCGAACAGAGTCGAGCCGGAGTCGCCGACTGTGGCGGTGAAAAAGAGGTTGCTTCCCGACAGGGGGCCGCCAGTGTTATTGGCGAACATCGTCACTGTCTGATTTCCGGTTCCCTGCTTGTAGCCGTTGACTTTGGCGTACTGGCAGCCGGCGACAAAGGCCGTAACTGCGCCGTAGGTGCAGGTGGTGGCCGATCCGCCACAGGTAACGCCGCTGCCGCAGGTGACGTTATTGTCGTGGGCATAGGCCGCGGCGGCGGTGGCGGCGGAGTCGGCGGCAGCCTGCATGGCGTGTTTCTTGTACTGTGAGAACCCCAGATCCACGACGAGTCCAACGAAAGCAAATATCAGGGTCAGCTGAACAGCAACCAGAACGCCCGTCTGCCCGTTCCTTCCGCCAAAACGTCGCTTATGCATGGTGGTCGTCAAAACAGAATCAGCTGAGTTGAGTTAGCGCCCACCGTGTAGCCAGTGTCGTCCATGTTGGCCGGAGGCCAGAACATCACTATGGGGTTGCGGATTTTGTGTGTCACGCTGATTGTGATAGGGTTCCCGACAGCGTTGGCTCCGCCCGAGGTGCTGGGGAAATAGGTCGAAGTGTAGGTCGCGCAGGTGTTCAGGGTACAGCTCGTGGTCCCGTTGTTATCGGTGAAGTTAACCGTAACGGACGACGTGCTCATAATCGTTGTGTAATTGGCGAGGACGGTGGCCACGTTAGCCATGGTGAGCTGGCAGGCATTGCCGTTCTGGGTACACCCGACTCCATGACTCGCGGCGTAGCGCCCGGCAATGGTGACAGCGTTGTCCATTGAAACGTATTCATACATAGCGAAAGCGCATTCGCAGATGGACATGCCGATGAACATAATGCACATCCCGGTAAGGGTGAATTCAATCAGGGCGCTGCCCCTGCGCGTGTCCTGCATAACGGTCAGGGAAGCCTCATCTGGAGTGTTCGGGTAATGGTGTACTGACCGGGCAGCAGGCCCGGGATTGGTATCACCTGCGGTGTCGTGTAAGTCGCGCTGACGGTCGCTTCCGGTCCTCCGTCGGGGCCCGTATTGGA
>JALYHT010000184.1 GCA_030776225.1 Acidobacteriota bacterium
CTCATCTACCGGGGTGCAGCAATCCGGCACCACGTTGTTCGCAAGTTCCGTCCAGAACACGAGCACCGGCATAGGGCTGAACATCCTGGCGCGCGTGAACCCGAGCGGAGTGGTCACCATGGTGATCAACCAGAGCGTGACCGCCCCGATTCCGAATCCTCTCGCTTCCAGTGGCAGCGCGGGAAGCACCATCGACTCGCCCTCTTTCTCGCAACGGAACGTCAGCACCCAGGTGACGGTGGAAGACGGCGATACCGTCGCGATCGGCGGCATCATCACCGAAACCGCCACGGAATCCCTGGCGGGAATTCCGTTTCTGGACAGGCTGCCTTATGTTGGCTTCGTGTTCGGGAAAAAAGAGACGACCAAACAGCGTACCGAACTGATTGTATTTCTGACCCCGCGCGTGATCTACGATACGACCCAGATGACGGACGCCACCGAAGAGCTGAAAGAGAAAGTTCGGGGCCTTCGCAAATTCATGCGGAACCAATAATCGCGGCCCAGGGTCCGCTCGAAGGGTAGAATGAGCGCTCGTGTCTTTCCTCCCGGAGCCAGCGTCCAAAGACGAGTGGACCCTGTTCCGAAATGCCCGGCAACTGCTCACGCTGCAAGGACCGAGCGGGCCCCGGCGCGGGTCCGCCATGTCCGAACTGAATATCGTTCCCCGGGGCGCGCTGCTGATCCGCAATGGCGTGATTGAGGATGTCGGCCCGGGGCGACGCGTTGAGAATCTGGCGGCCGCCCGGCAGGCGCACGAAATCGACGCCGCCGGGAAAATTATCATGCCTGCTTTCGTGGATGCGGATGTGTCCCTGGTCACTCCGGGGATCAGAGAGAGCGGAGATTCCGCGCAATGGCCGGAAGCGCCGGGTTATCGTCCGATGTCAAGGAAAACGGCTCTCGCGCGGGCGGGGGCCCTCTCCTGCGAGTACGCCCGCTACGGGACGGTGACCGTCGGGGCGCATACGCGCTGCGCCGACGATCTCAAAAATATCGCCAAAGTGCTCCGCGCGCATCAGGCGCTTCAGATGAAGCCGCAGCGGATTCGCTCCGTATTTTCTCCGCGGTTTGCGCCGGGTGGTTCCCGCACCCCCGCCCAGTCGCTGGAAACCCTTCTCATGAAGTGGCTGCCTTCCATCAAGGCGCGGAAATTCGCTTCGGTGGTCGAATTTACAGCGGGAGCTGAAGGGTCCCGGCTCGACAACGCGATGCTTCGCACAGCAGCGGTAACGGCGGCCGGTATGGGGTACGCTATCCGTTTGCGTTCGGAACTGCGCCCCGAGGCGCGCGATCTTGAACTGGCATTATCCGCTGGCGCTATCGCCATCATCGCGCCCATAGACAACCTTCGGGCCTTCACGGACCCGCTCTCCGCTATCGGCTGCGTACGCGTGATCCCGGCCTCGCAGGGTTTCGACGACGACGCGGTGAATGCGGGGGGAGCTATCCGCGACGCGATCGATGAAGGCGTACCCATTGCCCTGACATCCTCTTACAGAACCAGCGCCACGTCCACGCTGAACATGCAGCATGTACTCCATCTGGCGGTTGAGAAGCTCGGGATGAACCCGGCGGAAGCCATCACGGCGGCCACGTGGAATCCGGCCTGCTCTCTGCGGCTGTCCAATATAACCGGGTCTCTTGAGCCGGGAAAATCGGCCGACGTAGTGGTCATGGACGTGCCCGATTACAGAGAACTGGCGCGGCGCGCCGGCCATCACGACGCAAGCCTGGTGATGCGCGCAGGAAAAACCATTGCGGGCGGCGCATCATTAAGCTGGAATTAAATCGCGTCAGCGCCGATCTGTATCCGATCTTGCCCGGTCATGCGCTCAATGCGCATGGTGATGAACATGCCCATGGCCCGCATCGACCGGAATCACGCAGCCCGTATCCGAGATGGCGCAGCTGGTGTGTTCGAACTGCACGGTGGTGTGGTGGACATGAAAGCTTTCGGAAAGCAAGTGGTTCACGCGGTGCAGAATGTGGTCGCTCTGCGAAGGCGGCATATCCGCGATCAGAACGTGACAGCTGAGCGCGTGCGAATTGGAGCCTAAACTCCAGATGTGCAGATCGTGTACGTCGAGAACCCCTTCGATTGCCTGGATAGCCGAAACCACCTGCTGCAGTTCGAGACCCTTCGGAAGACCTTCGAGCAGGATGTTCAGCGATTCGCGGGTGATGCCCCATGCGGTCCAGACGATCAGCACGGCAATGAGGATGGAAAGCGCGGGGTCGATGCGAGTCCACCCGGTAGCCCTGATGACCAGCGCTCCAGCCATGATTGCCGCCGCCCCCAGCAGATCGCCCAGCATGTGCAGGAAAGCGCCCCGGATATTGATATCGCTGTCTCCCGACTGATGCAGCCCAAGCATGATGGCGCCATTCAGCCCAACGCCTCCGGCTGCCACCGCAAGCATCGCATTTTCATTCACCGAAGCGGGGTTCATGAGCCGCGCGACGCTGGCGTAGATCACCCACGCCGATAAACCGATTAAAGCGATCGCATTCACGAATGCCGCGAGCACCCCCGCGCGATGATAACCGAAAGTGCGCGACTCGTCGGCCGGCTTGCCCTGGAGAAAAACCGCGAACCAGGCAAGCAGCAGGGCCAGCGCGTCAGTCGCATTGTGGCCCGCGTCGGACATCAGCGCAAGCGAGTGCGCGCGGATTCCGGCGGCAAGCTCAACAACGACAAAAGCACTGGTTGCAGCCAGCGACCATGCCAGTATCCGGCCGGAAGCGCTTCCGTTCGAATGCGAATGCAAACCGCCCCCCAAT
>JALYHT010000185.1 GCA_030776225.1 Acidobacteriota bacterium
GCCGTACACAGAAGCCCCCATGCGATGCAACCACATTGTCAGCCAGCCGCCCTTAAACCCAGTGTGGCCCGTAACCAAAACGCGTTTGCGGGCGTAGAACCGGGCGAGATCTTCCGTGACGCTCAAAGTTACCAGATTTTCCAGGGCGCGGTGCCAGAAGCCCAGAGTTCTTCCAGGTGGTTTTTATCGCGCAAGGTATCCATTGGCCGCCAGAAGCCCTGATGTTCAAAGGCCATGAGTTGACCGTCACGAGCGAGGGTATTCAGGGGCTCCCCTTCCCAACTGGTCGCGTCGCCTTCAATCAACCGGAGGCAGCAGGGCGATAGTACAAAGAAACCGCCGTTAATCAGGCCGGCTCCGTCACCCGGTATTTTTTCAACAAAGCGGTTCACTTTTTCTCCGTCCAGCTGGAGGACGCCATAGCGCCCGGGCGGCTGGACCGCTGCGACGGTCGCCCATTTGCCGTGGTGTTCGTGAAAGGCAATCTCAGCGGTTATGTCGACATCGGCAACACCGTCGCCGTATGTGAAGCAGAACGCTTTTTCATCCTGAATGTAGGGCGCAACGCGCTTCAGACGTCCGCCGGTCATGGTGTCTTCTCCCGTGTCGACAAGGGTTACCTTCCATGGCTCCGCGTAGCGCTGGTGAACCTGCAGGCTGTTGTTCGCGATGTCGAAAGTAACGTCCGACATGTGAAGGAAATAGTTGGCGAAATACTCCTTGATGACATAGCCTTTGTAACCGCAACAGACGACGAAGTCGTTGACTCCGTGAGCGGAGTAGAGCTTCATGATGTGCCAGAGTATCGGCTTTGCGCCAATCTCAATCATGGGTTTGGGCTTGAGATAAGTCTCTTCGGAAATGCGCGTACCCAAACCACCTGCAAGTATTACAGCTTTCATTGAATTGTCAGGCTCGGTTCCGACTGGCAAAACCAGTCGTAGGTTCGGGTGATACCTTCTCTCAGTACGATGGCAGGTTGCCAGCCAAGGGCGTGCAATCGGGAACTATCCATCAATTTGCGCGGTGTGCCGTCGGGTCGGGAGCGGTCATAGACTATCTCACCTGGAAACCCAACGATTTCCCCAATCAGGCCGGCCAGCGCCGCAATTGAAATCTCCTGCCCGGAGCCGACATTCACAATCTCGCTGGAACTATAGTTGCGCATCAGGACACGGCGGCGGCCAGGTCATCCACATAGATAAATTCCCGAAGTGGAGATCCCGTGCCCCAGAGGGTTACAGCGCGCGCGCCGGTCAACTTTGCTTCGTGGAACTTGCGAATCAGCGCGCGGCAGCACATGCGACGATTGCAGGTCAAAATTATCCTCGGGACCGTAAAGCTTGGTGGGCATCAGACTGATCCCGTCTAAATCGAACTGATCGCGATAAGCCTCCACCATTTTCAGGCCGGCGATCTTAGCCACGGCGTACGGCTCGTTTGTAGGCTCCAAGGGCCCCGGTCAGCAACGCTTCTTCCCTCATGGGCTGGCTGGCGAACTTTGGATAGATACAGGATGAGCCGAGAAACAAAAGCTTCCGGGTTCCGTGACGCCACGCCGCAGCGAGGAAAACGTAGTCTGGTTTCTCCGATTCGAAAAAACTTTCGGTCTGACTCTGACGGGCAGATCCAATTCAGCACGAGTTCGAAGTACGAGCCGATCGAAACCCTCCGCCCGCAGGCGGCGAACGATGGCTGAGCCGACCAGGCCCCTGTGTCCCGCTACGCAGATAGTGCTGTTGATATGCATCGCTGCTTCGGCCGCTGTTTCGGCCGCGGATACGGTCAGAAAGAGGAACTAAGCCGGGCACCCGGAGCATGGCCCGCCTTTATCAAAGTAGCTTCCTGACGGGCAAGATCCATATCGGCGTCAACCATCATACGCACTAACTGGTCGAACTTGACTTTGGGCTCCCAGCCGAGACTTCGATTGGCTTTAGTGGCATCGCCCAACAGGAAATCAACCTCGGTAGGCCGGAGATAACGGCTGTCGATTTCGACATGATCGGTCCACTCAAGATGCGCGTAGTCGAAGGCGGCTTCGACGAAATCGCGCACGGACCATGCGGCCCCGGTCGCGATGACGAAATCGTCTGGGGCGTCCTGCTGCAACATGCGCCACATGGCCTCCACGTAGTCGCCCGCAAAGCCCCAGTCTCTGCGGGCGTCGAGATTACCCAGATAGAGCTTCGACTGGAGGCCTGCCTTTATTTTTCCCACCGCGCGAGTGATTTTTCTGGTTACAAAAGTTTCGCCGCGAAGCGGCGATTCGTGGTTGAACAGCAGACCATTCGCAACGAACAGAGAATAGGCCTCGCGATAGTTCACGCAATACCAGTACGCCGCAACCTTTGATGCAGCGTAAGGGCTGCGGGGGTAGAAAGCGGTGGTTTCGCTCTGCGGGGGAGATGCCGCACCGAACATCTCGGAAGAACCAGCCTGATACATTCGGACGTCGCGAGAAGTGGTAGCGACATAATCGCGGAGCGCTTCGAGAAGACGGAGGGTTCCGGTTGCGACCACGTCGGCAGTGTATTCGGATTGATCGAACGAAACCTTGACGTGCGACTGGGCGCCGAGATTATAAATTTCGTCAGGCTCGACCTTCTGGATGATTCGACGAAGCGAACTGCCGTCGGTGAGGTCGCCGTAGTGCAGGAAAAGGCGGGCTTCCGGGTCATGCGGATCGTTATAAAGATGGTCGATCCGCCCGGTGTTGAAAGTACTGGCGCGTCGCAGAATGCCGTGTACTTCGTAGTCCCGGGCCAGCAGAAACTCGGCGAGATAAGATCCATCCTGGCCAGTGATACCGGTGATCAGAGCTTTTTTCATCTATGGGGTTTTCGTGGCGGGGCCGAACATTGCGGTTTCGACGGCGGCGCAAATCGCGTGATAGGTCACAAGATGAACCTCCTGAATGCGTGCTGTTTCGGCGGATGGGACGGCGAGCAGATGGTCACAGCAGGCGGCCGCTTCGCCTCCTCCGCGCCCGGTGAGTCCGATGGTTGTGAGCCCAGCCTCGCGCGCGGCGCGCAGTCCGAGGACGACATTCCGGGAATTGCCGCTGGTAGAGATTCCCCAGGCGACGTCGCCGGATTTGCCAAGGGATTGGATCTGACGCTGAAAGACTGTATCAAAACTATGATCGTTCGACCATGCGGTCAGCAACGCCTGATTGTCGGACAGGGCAACAGCAGGAAGACCCGGCCGTTCGAAGGCGAACCGCCCGACGAGCTCGGCACAAATATGCTGCGCGTCGGCGGAGGAGCCGCCGTTACCGAACACCAGAAGTTTGCGTCCCGAGTGAAATGCCTTCACGATTGCAAGGGCAGAGGCCTCGATAGTGGCGAGATAAGAACTTGTACCGGCAGCCAGAAGAGTTGCGGCAGCACGATCGAAGATCGATTTTATATCAAACTGCACAGCCTGCTTCCGCCTGTCTCGATTGGGGAGCCCGCGCGAATAGGCTGGCAGCGAAGCGTAAAAGGTCGGCACTGGGGGCTTCGTTCGCGAAGGTACGCGGGCCGCCCATTATGGGGGACAGAGAGCAGAATTTGTGGCATTATTTGAATTTCAGGCAAGCTCACGCTCTCTGACCCACATTGCGAGTCAGTGCTCCGGTCGAGGCAGAGTTCTAACAGCATACCAATAAGCACCAGAGCCGGCTCCCTATTTAAAAAATTCCTTACCCTTCCCAATTTTCCCGTCAGATACCACACATTGTCAGAGATGCGGATGGAAAACCAGCAACGTACGGTAGACCGCGAGCCCATAATACTCCCGGAGGGCCAGTTCCGTGCCTTCGAGAGGCGCGGAACCGGGAATGGCCTGAGTTGAGTTGCTCAAAAAGGAGCCGAACACGCGCTGGTCGGTGGGGAACGGTACTACCTGGAGGTCGTGAGCCCGGAAGAGCATCGTGGCCCGAGGCATATGAAAGGCGCTCGTGACGAGCAGTATGGAATGGATGCCGGGAAGCGTGGATACAGCAGAGGCCTCGTCTTCAGTGGTGAGAACGGGGCGGGTGAGAAGAATGCGGTCGGCCGGAAAGCCGCGCGCGATGGCAACCTGGCGGAGCACGATTCCCTGACTGATCTGGCCGGGCGAAGGAGGCATGCCGGTGGAGATCACGAGCCGACGGGCTTTTCCCGCAAGCGCGAGGTCAAGGCCGGCGAAGTAACGATTGGCGCTCTCGCCCCACTGGACGCCGGCAGGATTAATGCCGCGCAGGATGCCGCCACTTAAAACCACCACGGCATCGGCATAGGGGGAAGCAGCGATGGATGTGGCTGGATAAACGCGCTCAAGCGGAGCCATCAGCAGACGTCCGCCGACAGGCGTACCGGCCAGCAGGAGTATGAGGATCCCAACGATAACAAGGGAGCGGCGGCGGAGAATGACTCCCAGAATACAGAGCAGGACGGAAAAGCCGAGGGGCATGAAGGCAGCCTCGATGAGTTTCCTGAGGAAGAAGAGCATTCTGCTATTAAACCTTGGGGCGGGCAGGGGCGATAAGCTGGGTCCTTGCGCGCCAGATCTCTTCTCCCCCTGACGTGCGGCTGTTTGGCAGCCGCATTCTGCGGATTTGCCACTTGGCGGTCGGTGCGGGTCGCGATTGCGGACTGGTACGCCAACACGGGAACCATAGAGGGTTTTCACAAAGCGCTGCGACTGGCCCCGGAGGACCCCGAACTGCGGGCCGCGGAAGCTCTGTTTCTGGCGGAAAGCGACGACCCTGCCACGGCCTTTGAGGCAGACCGGGAACTACGCATTGCGGTGAAAATGAATCCGTACAATTCGGCCCTGCTGATGACCCTCGGGCTGCGGGAGGAATTCCAGGGAAACAATGCGGCGGCGGAAGAGGATTTGCGGCGGGCCGCGGCGGTGGACCACCAATTCAAACCGGCGTGGACACTGGCGAACTTCTATTACAGAACCCACCAGCGCGACAAATTCTGGCCGCCGATCCGGCACGTTCTGAATCTGCAACTGCTGGGATACGATCCGGGCTCGGTTTTCGAATTGTGCTGGGACGAGATGGCTGAAGAAGCCGAAGGCAGCCCGGGGGGCCAGCGTGAAGCGGTCGAATCGCGACGAATCGAGAGCATGATTCCGCCGCATGGGGATCGGCCGGCACAATACCTTCAATTTCTTGTCAGAACAAAGCGGATCGATGCCGCGCTCGACGCATGGACGGAGGCCCTGGCGGCGTATGAGCGTGGTAATACCGGGGCGGCAGCCACCATGATCGACTTCGCGGATCTGCTGGTGACAAGTGGCAGGATTGTCGACGCGGTGCGAGTCTGGAACGAACTGGTGGAGCGGGGCATTTTGCCGGCGGAGCCGTTGAATCCCGAGGCGGGGAAATTACTCGTGGATCCGGAATTTCAGTTTCCAGCGGTGGGGAAGGCTTTCGGATGGCGGGTGGTGGAGGCGCCCGGCGTTTTCGCGAGTCAGCCGGCGGGTTCGCTGCGGCTGGAGATCAATGGCGATGAACCTGAGATGTTTGAAGTCCTGTCGGTGATCGCGCCCGTTCGCGAAGGCGCTCCATACCGGCTGCGATGGAAGAGCGACAGTAAGGCGCTCAGCTCCCCCCAGGATCCAGGGTTCGCTTTTCATATTACGCAGGGGCCTGGCGGTGAAGTTACGCAATGCGGACCGCTGCTTTCGGCAAGCGCCGGAGCGTGCGATTTCGTCACCGTACACGGCGCGAAATGGGCGCGGATCGGGCTGGGCTATGCGCGGGCACAGGGGACCGTGCGGGTGTCGGGCGTCATGCAGGTACATTCGGTGCAACTGGAGCCGGCCCGATGAATGTGGAACTGGAAGAGCCCAGACTGTGGCCGTTTGTTTTGTGGCTCGCGCTGTTGGCGGGGATTTGCGTAGCGTGGTCGCCGCGATATTGGGCAGTGAGCGCGGCCATTTCGGGTATTTCCGCAGTCGCCATTTGCCGGATTGGAGTCTCCTGGCGCAGGGGGTTCGAAATTCAGCTGCCGCCTCAAAGTATCGCAGTTGTTCTGGTGGCTGCCTGGGGGTTCCTGCAGATCGCGCTGAAAACCACCGTCGCTCCGCAGTTGACCATGGAAAGCGCACTGGTCTGGGGAATGAGCGGCGTGGCGTTTCTGCTGGGTTCGCAGATTCTGAGGGCGCAGGAAGCGAGAAAGTTCTTTCTGCTGTTGCTCCTTTGGTCTCTCACCGCACTGGCGGTAATCGCAATGCTGCAGTTTTACAGCACGCCGGTGCGGGTATTCGGACTTTTCGAGGCGCCGGAATCCGTGGTCGGCACGTTCATATACCGCAATCAATTTGCGGCGCTCATGGAGTTGGCGGCTCCGATTGCGCTCTGGTACATGGTGGAAAGCAATGCGCTGGCGGGCGGGCTGGCGTACGCGATGATTCTCGCCGCGGTCATCACGGCAGCGTCGAGAGCGGGCTTTGTTTTGGTATGCGCGGAACTGGGCGTTTTTCTGGCCATGGTGGGGTTTTCACGGCGGCGCGAAGCCCGAGCCATTCTGGCTGTCTTTGCGGGTGTCGCCACGCTGGTAACGCTGGCGGCGATCATCGCAGGAACCGACAGGCTGCAGCAGAGATTCGAAGACAAAGACCCTTACGTCATGCGGCGTGAACTGGTGCAGGCCGTCAAGGTTCTGACTCAAGAGCGGCCCTGGGCAGGTCATGGGATGGGGACCTGGAGAACTATTTATCCCCATGTGGCAGAATTCGATGCCGCGATGATCGCGAACGAGGCGCACAATGACTTGGGCCAATGGGCTGCGGAGGGCGGCGTGCCCTTCCTTTTGACGATGCTGCTGCTGGTGGCGTGGATTGGACTGCCGGCAATCCGGTCTATATGGGGCCTGGGCTTCCTGAGCGTGATGGCGCACAGCTATGTGGATTTTCCCCTCCGGGAACCGGCGCTGTGTTTTCTATGGTTTGCGCTGGCGGGAGCCGTCACCCAGGAAAAGAGGCAGAGTAGAGAACGCCGCTCACGTGAGAAAAATTAATTACTGGCGGAAAAGGCGGAATCCGGCGAAATTGGCCAGTTATAGAAAAGCAGCGTGATACTCTGGTTGAAAAATGTGGGTGCCGCGTCTTCGGTGCGACCCGCAATTTCTTCAGTGCCGCCGCATCTTTTAGAATCCAATGCCCAACGAAAACAAATCTCTCGCACTGCCTCCGTCGAACGATGCCACGCATTCGCGGATGGAGCGGGTGACGTATTATCAGTCCCACGCCCCGGAAGAAACGGAAAGCTCGGATTCTCAGACACCACTGTCGCATTATTTGTGGGTACTGCGAAGGCGTAAGTGGCCACTGCTGATTTTCATAGTATTCGCGGTGGCGGCGACGATCATTGTTTCTTCCCGGCTGACGCCGTACTACGAGTCCACCGCGACGGTGGATGTCGACCGGATGCTCCCTACTGGCGTGATCGGACAGGAGGCTTCGACGCGCGCCTCTTCAATGAACGATTCGGACGTGTTTCTCTCGACGCAGGTCAAGCTGATCCAATCGGATTCGGTGTTGCGCCCGGTGGCGCTTAAGCTTAAAATTCCGACTTCTTCCAACCATCCGGACGCGCCGGTGGCTCTTCCATATCTGACAATAACGCGGCCGGCACGCACATATCTGCTGCAGATCAGTTATCGTTCGCCCAGCCCGCAGTTTGCGGCGGAAGTGGCTAATGCTGTGGCGGAGAGCTATATCAATCACAGTCGGATGCTTCGATTCCAGGCGTCGACAGGTGAATCCGTCTTTATGACGAAACAGCTGGAAGAACTACAGGCGAAGATGGAGCGCTCAAGCGCCGCGCTCGCACAATTCCAGAAAGAACTGAACGTCATCAGTCCGGACGAGAAGACGAATATTTTGTCGGCGCGTCTTCTGCAGTTGAACACGGAATATACCAATGCGCAGGCTGACCGTTTCAGGAAAGAAGTAGCGGCGAAATCGGCGGCGACCGGGTCATTGGAGGCGTTGGAAGTTTCGGCACAGGGGGAGCAGATCCGGAAACTGGAAGAGCGAATTGCGGAAGCCGACCAGAATTTCGCTGCCGCGAAGATCCACTACGGCGCAAACCATCCGGAATTTAAAAAGGCGGCGAATAATCAGCTGGAACTCCAGAAACAACTGGAGGCGTTGAAGACAAACGCTGCGCAACGTGTGGACATGGAGTTCAGGCAAGCAGCCAACCGTGAAGAAACCCTGCACAGGACCCTGAACGAAACGAAGGCCGAGCTGGACGGTTTGAACGAGAAGTCGATCGAGTACGCAAATAAGAAGCGCGATGCCGACGCCGACAGGAAGCTTTATGAAGAGCTCACGAGAAAAATCCAGGAAGCCGGGATCAACGCGGGATTTCAGGACAGCTCGATCCGGCTGGCTGACGACGCCAGACCGGCGATCAAGCCGGTCTTTCCGAAAGTTCGCTCGAACGCGCTGATTGCCTTTTTCGCGGCGACGCTGCTCGGCGTTGTGGTCGTTTTTCTTTCCGACAGTATGGATCACACATTGCGGGACCCCGAACAGATTTCCCGGCAATTGCAGACGGAAGTGCTGGGTTCTCTGCCTGTTGTCAAAGCATGGCGAGGCCATTTGCCTGGCCGCAACGTGGAAGGGAATCAACCGCGGGAACTGTTCGGGATGTCAAAGGGGCTTGGCAGTTCCTATGAGGAGGCGATTCGAACGTTACGGGATTCGATTCTGCTGCCGAGCGCCGATCGGCGTCCCCGGACACTGCTCATGACGTCGGCGACTCCCCGCGAGGGAAAATCCACCACGGCGGTTCATCTGGCGGTGGTGCACAGCCAGCAGAAACGAAAAACGCTGCTGATCGATGGCGACCTGCGGCGCCCCAGCATTTATCAATACCTCGGGCTGTCGAACGAGCGGGGGCTTTCAAACGTGGTGAACGGCGAATTCCCCTGGCGCGAGGCGCTGCAGAATTCCGAAGCGCTGCCTTATCTGACGGTCCTGCCAGCCGGGCCCGCCTCGCGTCGCGCCGCGGATGGGCTGGGAACGACGCTGAAAGAGCTGCTTGCCGAAGCGATTCAGGAATACGATCTGGTGATTTGCGATGCGCCGCCGCTTCTGGGCTTCGCGGAGTCGCTGCAGGTTGCAAAACTGGTGGATGGAGTTGTGGTAGTGGCGCTTGCCGGACAGACGGAGCGCAACGCGGTGGCGAGCGTACTCACGAACCTGCGGCGACTTAAAGCCAATGTAATGGGCCTGGTTCTTAATGAAGTTCGGGCAGATATGAGCGAACGCTATTATTACTACGGTTATTACGGGAAATATTACAGCCGCTATTACAAACCCCTCAAGGATTGACGCGCCTGTACCATACCCGAAGTGCTACTCGCCGGATACGCGCTGCTGGACGAGATAGTAAAGAATTGCAATAAATATAAGGGAAACAATTCCGTAAAGTATCAGTTCGGAGCGCGTTCGTCTCCATTTGAGGCCGCGGCGTAACTTCATGATGCGCCGCTCTTCGGATGTTCGCAGCCGGGGCGATGTAATCCCTTCCTTGTATGCGTAAAAGCGGTGCTTGCACTCCTGGCAGCGATAGGGCTTGATGGAGAGCCAACTGATCGCCCAATCCAGGGTTGATCGGTGTGACCTGTGGGCGCGGCTCTGATGACATTTGGGACAAATCATGATTTTGAAGCGGAGAGCAGGCCTAATTATACGCTTGAGCCCCTGCCCCCAAATGAAGAGCCGTTCGCAATCGTGTTTTGAGCGCGGTTTTTTCCATTAAGAGACTTGACTTAACTTCCCGTCGCCCCTCATCATAATCATAGATACGTAGTGTTTTCGTAAACGGAGCGTGGCATGCAAATATTTAACGGGCAAACGGTTGTAGCTTTGGCAATTTCCAGTAGCATGGCAGTTTTATCGGCAGCGACTCCCGGGATTGGGATCGCCATGTCTCAGGGAAGCATTTACATAAATGACGCCAAAACGGCCGGAAACGCCACCATCACCGACGGCAGTACGGTACAAACCGACGGAGCGGCCTCGCAGGTTCGTCTGAATGACGGAGCCGAGCTCAGACTCTCCACAAGTTCGCGTGGAACGGTTTTTGCAGACCATGTCGATTTACAGAAGGGTACGGCCAGAATCGCCGGCTACTCGGCCAATGCGAATGGATTAAGCGTTCGCGCGGACAAGAATTCCTCAGCCACGGTTTCGATGCGCGATCAGGGTGTCATCCAGGTTGCGGCGCTGACTGGAGATGTCCACGTGTTTAATGCGGCGGGTCTGAATGTAGCGAACCTGCTGCCGGGTCGGGCTTTGGATCTTAAGCCGCAGGAGGCGGGTGCCAGCGCACCATCCTCACTCATCGGTTGCGCTGTAAAAGCCGGTCCGAACGTTTTGCTGACCGATGAAACTTCGGACGTAACAGTTCAGTTAAAGGGCAACGCAGTCCGCGCCGGCAAGCGCGTTCAGGTTACCGGAGCGATGGTTCCGAATTCCACGCCGGTAAGTCCGGCGACTCAGGTGATCAATGTGACGGCAGTGAAACAGCTTGGCGGCACTTGCAAAGCAGGTACAGCAGCTGCGGCAGCAGGCGGCGCGGCAGCAGGCGGAGCAGCGGCGGGTGCCGGTGGAGCAGCAGCTGGCGCAGCGGCGGGTATCAGTACAACCACAGCAGTGGTTGCGGGCGTTGCGGCTGCGACGGCGGTGGGTGTAGGAGCGGGAGCGGCAACAGGCGCAATCGGTGGATCGAGCACTCCTGTATCTGCAGCTCGAACAGGCGCCTTCCAGTAAACCTCAACGCATATAAAGTCCTGAAGGCCCGGCATGCAAATGCCGGGCCTTTTGCTTTTGGCAAGATCCGCTGGCGCGGCGACCTTAACTATTTTTTCTGAGGAGCTACGTAGTCGGGCGGCAACTGAGCCCCTTCACCGAAGAAGTACTGCTCCATCTGCTGTAAGATGAACTCCTGCGCCTCCTGGGTGCCGAGATTCAACCTGTACTCGTTCATGAGCATCTTCATGTGCTCGACCCACATCTTCCAGGCGTCTTTCGAAACATTGTCATAAATGCGCTGGCCCAGCGGGTGGCCTTCGAAAGGCACTTCATCGAGGCCCTGCATTTCACGCTGAAATTTGACGCAGAAGACCTTCCGCGCACCTTCTGGAGTTGGGGCAGCCTGCCCCATGTTAATGCCTGATCCGCTACCCATATAGGGTCAGGATAGCAGTGGAGGGCGGCGTTTATGCCAGTCGGTTCGCAACTGGAATTCACGACCGAGCGCGAGAAGGGTATTTTCCGTGAACGCGGGGCCGGCAAGCTGTAACGCAACGGGCAGATTACCGGAAAATCCGCACGGGAGAGTCAGGGCGGGGATGCCGGCCAGGTTCCCAGCCTGGATCAACCTGCGCATCCCGGGAGCGGCCGGGGTCGGTACGGGCACGGGATCGGGCCCATCCAGGGGGTCGGCAATTTTGGGTGCGACGCCATACCTGGCAGGCGCGACCAGAACATCGATACCCCCAAAGAGTTCCCGAAATTTCTGCTTCAATAACGATCTGATGCGCATCGCCTTGAGATATTCGGTGGCCGGTATCGCAAGATTGGCGCGTAAATTGGCGGCCTGACTCGGGTCCGCAAGATCGTTCACGCCGCCCGAGGTTATCAGCGTCTCAAATACAGATGCCTCTTCCGCCCCGATGATCACATCGGCGAGCGGTCCATAGGGCAGATCGGGGAGACTCACCTCAACAAACTGCACGCCGATACCGCGCAGGACCTGCATGGCAGTCTCAAACGCGGGACGCGCCGATACGTCCGCCCAGCCGAGGTCCGCCGGGGAAAATCCGATTTTCAGGTCGCTGAACTGGCGCGCATACTGCGGCGTGTAATAGAAGCTCTTATCGGCCGAGCCGGGATCTTTGGAATCGGCGCCCGCGATTGCCTGCAGCACGAGGCCGCAGTCTTCAGCGCTGTGGCACATGGGGCCAATCTTATCCATGGACCACGAAAGCGCCATCGCTCCGTAGCGGCTGACGAGGCCATACGTGGGACGCAGTCCGGTAATGCCGCAGTAGGCCGACGGACTAATGATAGATCCGGAAGTTTCGGAACCGAGCGCAAAAGGCACGAGACCCGCAGCCACCGCGCTGCCGGAGCCGCTCGACGACCCTCCAGACCAGCAGGAGCGATCCCACGGGTTAAGGCCGGGGCCGAACAGGGAAGCGGCGGCCGTGCGATAACCACCGCCGCCCGCAAGTTCGACCATCGAGAGTTTGCCGAGCAGGACCGAACCCGTTTTATCGAGCTTCTGCAGGACCGTCGCTGTTTCGTCGAAAACCTGAGCGGCATAGGGTTTCGCTCCCCATGTAGTTGGATGGCCGGCGAATGAGAGCAGATCTTTCGCGCCGAATGGAATGCCCTGCAATGGACCGCGAAAACGCTTGCGCTTCAATTCGTCGTCAACCAGCTTTGCGCGTTCGATGGCTACTTCGGTGAGTGGTAAAGCCAGTGCGTTGTAGCGGGGCCCCAGCTTCTCCAGGCGTTCGGCAAACGCTTTCACCAACTCGACCGTGGAGAATTCGCGTTTGCGCAGCCGGGCATTCAGGCCTGCGATTCCGGCGAAAAAAATGTCGTCGATCATGCCTTGAACTGGAAGGCGGGCTCCAGCGACATTGGAATCCGGAAACTTGCGAGCACCAGCGAATTCTCCTGATGCGAATCACGGGCTTCCTTATTGAAATCACGCGCCGGCGGCTCCTGTCCCACCAGCTTCAGGGCAGCCAATGAGAGTACGGCAGAGCCGGTAACCGCTCCTGCCATCTGCCTGCGGGTAAGTTTGTCGCTCAAAATCAAGCCTTCTGTTCAGAATACTTCGTTTCGAGGGCGTCGAGCGCGGCAGCTTCCATGGCCGCGCGGGGGGCTGTCTCACCGGTCCAGATCTCAAACTGGCGCACGGCCTGTTCGATGAACATTTTCAGGCCAGGCACAACCTTCTTGCCGTCTGCGCGCGCGCGTCTGATGAGTTCAGTTTCGAGGGGATTGTAAACCAGGTCGAAAACGATTTCGCCCGGAATTTTGCCATCGAAGTAACAGTCGTTGACGTTGGGCCACATGCCGACGGGAGTTGCATTGACCACCACGTCGAAATGCCGGGCCTCAAGTTGTTCGCTCGACATGGGCTCACCTCCGACGAGACGGGCAAGGGCGCGCACGCGATCGACGTTTCGGCCAGTCAGCGCGATCTTAGCGCCGGCATCGGCCAGCGCGCATGCCGCGCTGCGCGCCGCGCCACCGTTCCCTACGATAAGGACGCTCGCTTTGGGAAGTTTGATGAGTTTGGAGAGCGGTCCGGAGATGGCCTCGGCGTCTGTGTTTGCGCCGCGCCATTTTCCCGCTTTGCGCCACACGGTATTCACCGCGCCGATGCGGCGGGCCAGCGGATCGATCTGATCGAGATAGCGCATGATACGGCGCTTATGGGGAATGGTGACGCTGAATCCCGCTACAGGCAGATCGCGCGCGAACTGGAAGAAATCGCGCAGCTGATTGGCGCTTACCAGCAGAGGCACATAGACGGCATCGATCCGCCGCGCCTGAAACGCCCGGTTGTGAACGTGCGGAGAAACGGACTGTCGGACGGGATCCGCGATTACAGCGAAAACTTTAGCGGCCTTCGTAACCTTATCTATCCGATACAGAGAACGCAATTGACGCGCGTTGACCTGGCCAGCCGCCGTGCCCTGCACATGGGCGGGAGCGGCGTAAGTATAGACGGCGCCAAAGCTGGTGGACAGCACACGCGAAGGAAAACCGAATTCACCCATCGCAAGAGTCACGAGCGGGATTTTCGGACTGAGCCGGCTGGCCGCCAGAATGCGTCCCGTATCGCTTGGCTTGCGCGCCGTGCTGACGAGCTTATAAATATCGGCCGGAACTCTACGCATCCTTGCCAGCACAGGGTCCAGGGGCGGCGTAGTTTCAAAATGGTGCCAGGATACGACCAGTTGGGTACCGGCTCGAAGCGCGGCGCAACGATCCCGCGCAACCTCCGCGGTTTCGATTTCGATGTCAATGGCGCGCGCGCCATGCGCGATTGCGAGTTCGAGAATGCGCAGCTGATCTTCGATGCTGCCGTTGAACTTTCCATGATTCTGATGGCGACGGCAGGTCGCGAGGATCGTACAGTTCGGGTAACTCTGCAGAAAGCCTTCAATAGCGCGGGCTCCGACAGCGGGATCCGGGAGGTAATCGAGACGGAACTCCAGAAAATTTTCGCCTGCCTCCGCTTCCCGGCCAGCCTGTTCCAGCAGACGCGGGACATCGGGCAGACCGAGCGCAATGCAGATGCGGGGTAGAGCGCGGCGCTGGGTCATATTTGGTTCATCAGGATAGCAAAGGATGGCAGTCGGGAGGTACTGTTCGCAGATTCTGTTTTCACGGGCCGCCTGAGTTGTTCAAAGCATATCAGGCTGTGTCGTTTCCGATCACACTCAAAGCAAGCGGACGGCCACCGCTGGCATGGCAATTTGATTCTCGCCGATGTGGGCAGGTGATTTTGCCTGCGGGGGTGAAATCGGATAGATTAGAAGTAGCGCGGTGAGGTGCGAGAGCGGTTGAATCGGGCGGTCTCGAAAACCGTTGAACCTTCACGGGTTCCGTGGGTTCGAATCCCACCCTCACCGCCATAGCATTTCAACAACTTCAATTGGTTTTGGGCGTGTAATCGCTTATAACATCAGACGGCACGGCATCGTACCCGGAGGCGCATTTCACCCGGATACAGACGCAGCTTCAGCAACTCGCGACCAGCGAAGGCAAGGACGCCGCGCGTATAGTTCAGGAAACGATTGCCCGGATGCTGGAACGGCGCGCTCAGTTTCTTGAGGGGGTTGAGCGCGGCATTGCCGCCGCCGACCGGGGCGAGTTCGTGGAAGATGACGAAGTGCGGCGCTGGTTGGAGGAGCGGGAACATTCCTGAATGCGCATCCGCTGGACGTAACCTGCCTTAAGCGATTTCCAGACTATTTCTCGCCGCATCGAGCAGGAGCGCAATCTGGACACCGCTAACCGGTGTGCCGCAGCATATACGATGCGCTTCAAGCCTTGCATCGTCATCCTCATAGCGGCAGACCCGCCACAAAGGAAGGCACGCGGGAACTGGTCATTTCCAACTCGCCCTATATCGCCACTTACCGTCTGACCCGGCGATGCGGTCGAAATTCTTCATATTTGGCACGGCGCGCAGGACTGGCATTAGAAAGCCACTCAGGCCGAGAAAAAGGGATCGTCAATCCCCAAACGCCTGTAACCGCTTCCTATCGCGAATGCGGAACGCCCCACAGAATCCCATCCTCACCGCCGGATCGTTCGAGTGACCCGCCCCACCTACTTAAACCTCTTCTTATACGCGAAATCCACGCCGACATACCCATTCTCTTCGCGCGTCAGAATTGCCGCCCAGCGGCGGTTAAAATCCCATTCGACCCGTATCAACTGCGTGCTCGTGCTCGACACATCGTTGATGTAGGTGAACAGCAGATCGGGCGTCACCTGCTGCTCAATCGTCAGCCGCGCCTCCGGGCTCCCGGTGATCCCCGTCAGCTGCGGATCGATCTTGATTTTGCTGACCCCGAAAAATCTCTGCAGCCGACCCGCCACGGGGTTTGCAATGGCCTGCCCGATCAGCGCCGAAGCCCCCATCTGTTGCAGGCTTTGCGACGCGCCCGTATCCCTCACCGCCAGCGTGGGATCGGTCGGCGTCCGCCCAGTCGCCAACAGAGCCACAATGTCGGAAAACTGCAGCGGCGGGTCGGATCGGTAACTCACGTTCAGCTTATTGATCGGTCCCGACACCGTAAGGGTCACCGCCACCCCGCGCGCCTTCGTCTCCAGATCCACATTCAGGATCGGATCGATCTTCGCGGGATTGAAAAATGAAACAGACCCCTGATTAATCGTGTACTTGTTACCGAAAAAATTCAGTTCGCCCTGCGAGATATTGATCCGCCCCAGCACTGCCGGATTTGCCGCCGTGCCGCGCAGCCGCAGATTCGCATCGGCTTCAATGCTCTGCGCCACGCTCGTCTCGAACGCCACATCGGGCGCTGTCTCTACCCCCACGTCAAGGTTCATATTCGAGAGCAGCCCGGTGCCCGCTTCCGGCGCTTTCAGGGGTTGAGCGGCACCCGCCAGAATCGTCGACAGATCCGACTTGGGATTGATCGAGACCCTTCTCACAGTCACCGTACCCGAGGCTTCACTGCGCGCCGTTGTGCCCGCCAGCGTGAGATCCGCATCGGAAATTGTGCTCACGCCCTCCGGATAGCGCACGCGCACCGCGCGCGTCTTCGCTTCCAGCCGAAATGTGCCCATTCCCCCGGACATCGCGCCAAAGCCTGTCACTGCGACCTTGCCGCCGCCCGATTCGGCGCTCAGAGACTGAATCGTCGCTCTGGTTCCGTTGAACAAAATTACGCCATTCGCGTTCGTCAGACCGTTTGAAAAATTCGTCAGATGGAAATCGCCCTGCCGCAGTTCCGCCCGGCCCGCGATGTCCGGGTTCGCGTAGCTGCCCCGCACCGCCGCGTTAAGGGTCAGTTGTCCCGCGGCGGTCAGGTCGGCATCGAAGGTCTCGGCCAGCGCCAGATTCATATTTCCCTGCACCTGCAGGTTGAAGGGCGAACGCGAATTCATGTCCACGGCGCCCGTAATGGATATGCTCGTACTCGGAGCCGCAAACCGGGCGCTCTCGATGCGTACCACTGAATTCGCCAGAACGGCGCGAATCGGTCCGTTGTTGCGCAGCGAAAGGTTTGCGATGTTCCGCGCATCTCCGGTCACGCGCAGCGGGTGCGCTTCGAACTGCGAGACGTCGAAAGAGGCTGTCCACGCATCAAACGATTTCGCGGGCCCCCTCACGCTGATTTCTCCGGCGGCTGAACCATCCAGATTCAGCTCCGCCGCATTCGGATTCGTTCCCCGCGCCAATGCCGCTGCTTCGCCCAGCCCGAGACCCGAAAACGCCAGCTTCGCGTTCATCGGATAATTTCCGCCGAGCCGCACCGTTCCCTCGCCGTGAATCATGGATTTCGCCATATCCGAATCCAGGCGCGCCGTGAGCACGCCATTTTTTGTGTCCGCCGTAAGGTGCGCTTTGCCCAGACGGCGCGTGCCGAGCGCGATTCCCGCAGCGTTCAGATCGGCATTCAGCGATTCCACTTCCATGGCTTTGCCGCGCGGAAGCCGCACCACCCCGTCCGCTTTGATCTGGGTCGTGCCCTGCAGCTCCGGCTCTGCTTTCCGCGCCAGCGCAATCTGGTCGATCGCCATGGCATTGCTCGCCAGACTGAAAGTCAGCTTGTCGGGACGCTCGAAGCGCGCGCTGCCCCTGATCCGCTTCCTGCCCGCGTTCAGAACGGCTGTCAGTGCCTGCGTCCCGCTGCTCAGGTATTGCGCATTCGCCGTTACAATGTCGTAAGGTTCGCCGAAGATCTGTCCGCGCGTCAGTGTCAGGTTCGCTGTCGCATGCGGGTCCCCCACTGTCCCGGTTATCTGCGTTGTGGTATTCAGGGTCCCGCTTACCGGGATACTTTTCCCCCCCGCCATGGCCGCCAGCTTCCCGACATCAGCATTCATCACCTGCACATTCGCATTTACAGCCGATGTTTTCACCGGCTCCCATTGACGCAATTCGACAGACCCGCTCACCCGCACCCTGAGATTACCCGAGACCAGGGACCCGTTCGAGACCGACGCCCGCGTCTTCATCGCCGTGAAATCGCCCGTCAACCAATCGATCTTCTGGCCCCGGTACTCCGCGTTTTGAACCGACGCGTTTCCGGCAATCCGGGGATCGCGCAGAGGCCCGCTTACTGAACCGTCGAATGTGACCGACCCGTTCGGTTTGGCTAAAGTGGCCGGCAGCGCTTTCGAATCCATGACAGGCGCCAGATCGCTCAGATCCTGCGATTGCAGTTTTACGCTCAGTTTTTGTCCCAGCACTCCCGACAAATCCAGCCGCGTATTCGGCAGCGTGAACCATGACTTTTCCAGGACCAAAGTATTTGCCGCGCCGTTGAATTTCGCCGCCACCTGGCCATGTACGGGGACCCCTTTCGCCGCCGGCGCAATCTGCAGAGTAGCTCCGGCCGTGAGATGACGCAAAGCCTTTGCCGAAAGCTTTCCGCTCGCTTCGAATGGCCCGGAAACAATCCCGTCATAAGGCAGCTTGCCTCCGCCAGCCAATGCAACCAGTGCTCGCGCGTCAAATCGATTCAGACGCCCCGCGAAACGAAAGTCCTCAAGTCTGCTCACCGCTCCATCGCCCCGCAGATCTCCGCCGAGCGCATTCACGAGCATTGCCTTTACAGTCAGCCGATCGGGCGTGGCGGAAACGTTCCCCGATAACCTTATGTTGCGAACCTTCCCATATCCGATGCCCTGGCCGCGGATCGCGCCGGTAACCGCGTAATCCACGGCCGATGCAAACCTCGCATTGCCGTTCACATCGATAAATCCGAGGCGCTCCAAATCGGCCACCTGAATGACCTGGCGCGCATCCGCGAGCGCGACGCGCATCTTGTATTGCGCGGTGGTCACCGGCGCGGCAAAGTCATTCACCAGCACGTTGCTCAGGTCCAGCTCCGAATGTCCTGATTTCACGGTCGCCGTCGATACCGCAAGCCGGTTCTTCTCCATCGAGGCAACTGCCGAGATGTTTGCGTTTACCTGAACCCCGGTGCGCCCGCTCCCGTTCCAGGCGAAAGCCAGCGGCGCAATTGAGATGTTTCCGTCGTACCTTGGTCCCGACCCGTTGTACGTGACGTGCGCGACAAGATTTTCGCCGCGCCCCGTCCATGGCGTTGTGCTCGCCGCGCCTTCCCGCTCTACGGCGACAGATCCTTCAGCCAGATCGAAACTCCCGATCTTCAGATCAAGAATCGTTTCCGGACCCGTCTTCCCGTCGGGCGCGGTCTTCGGCCGCGGCAGATTGGTGGACCCATCGGGCGCGACAATCAGGTGAACTCGCGGCATCTCCGCACGGATGCTGGCCACATTGAACTGCTCCTGCAAAAGCGAAATGATCCGGAAGCGGATGATTGCCCTTTCCACAACCAGGAGCGGCGCCGACCCGGCTGGCTCGTTGCCGTGAATTACAAGCTTGTCGAGCGTCGCCGTCAGCGTTCTCCAATCCACCGCCAACGCTCCGATTTCAACCTTGCCGCCGGTGGCCCTCGCGGCTTCATTCACCACGCGTTCGCGAATCTTCTCCGCCACCCAGCCATTGCGCACCAGCACCACTCCGGTGATCGCCGCAATCAGCAGCAGCAGGATCGATGTCCCGCCGGATACCAATGCGATCCTGCGGCTGCGGGTCATTTACCTGGCTCCAGGGCTTTGCCTGGTTCCAAATCTTTACCTGGCTCCAAAGCTTTGTCCAGATACACGATTTTGGTCCGCTTCCGCTGGTCTGCCAGCCACAAATCGAGTTCTTTGTTCGCGCGTTCCGCCGTCAGTTTCTGCTCGATGGCATCGCGTATTTCGTCCAGCGCTCCGGTCTGCGCCTGCTGCGCCGCCTTCCCCGCCCCTTTTACCGCCGTCTCGAAATATTTCTGCACATCCCGATCTGTCACCTGAACGGCCGGACGGAACCGCAGGTTCAGAAACGTCAGCAGATCCGACTGCCTTCCCAGATCGTCTTCCAGATCCTGTGCGGTTAGCCCCCAGCCAGTCAGTGCCTGCGCCATGGCTGCCGGGTCGGCCTTGTAATCCGCCTTCGCATAAGCTGCCAGCAAGGCTTCTTTTCGCTCCGCATCCAGACGCGGATAGCGCCCCACATCCATCTCTCGCTCAATCAGCTTTTGGTCTATCAGCTGTTGCGCCGTCTTCTGCCGGGAGGCGAGGCTGAAATCCGGCTTTTCATGATTCTGAAAAGCCGTTAGTTCGATGCGCGCGTCAAGCTCACTCGCCGTGATGATCTTACCGCCCACCGAAATCGCCACCCGATCAACGATAACCCCGGGCGCGATACCACCCCACAGCCCAAAGAAGATGAGGGCTAACCAGCGCATCAGAACGCCTGCCCGATCGAAAAGAAGAATTGAAAATGACCGATCTGCTGCAGCGAGGCCTGACATGTCTTCGCCGCCGAACACTGCACCAGCTGGGAATAACTGCCCGGGAAACCGTTATATTTCGGGGGGTTGATGCTGTAAGCCAGATCCAGACGCAATGGCCCGATAGGCGTCCTGTATCTGACGCCGAATCCGACCGCATGCACCATGTAACCGAAATCCGCCGTATTCCTCTGCCTGACCCGGAACGTCATCGCGCCGATGCTGGAATATATATTGCCCGCGTCTTCAAACAGCACCCCGTTGATGTTGGCCCCGTACAGCGGAAACCGCAGTTCGGTGTTATTGAAAAACAAGGCCGACCCGCCGAGAGGAAACCCTGTGAGCAAATCGCGCGGACCCGCCTGGTTTTCCGGAAACCCACGCTGCGTATTCCCGCCACCGCCAAAAAAACGCTCAGCCAGCGGGATCGGATCGCCCGGCTCGGAATCAGCCCGAATATTGAACGCGGGCTGCACGCCGAATTGCGTCTCGCGCGCAAAGACCCACTTCTCTCCCAACTTGTGATAAGTCGCGTTCCTCGCAAGCAGCCTTCCGAAACTCGTCTGGGACCCGAAGGCGTTCGTCGCCAGCCCCAGGTTCACAGTGTTGTAAATGCCCTTATGCGGATCGAGAGGGTCGTCGCGCCGGTCCTGCACAAGGTTAACCTCCGCGATTCCCACTCGCACCGATTGCGCGAGCTGCGGCAGCAGCAGCGGGTCGATCTTCAGATTCGCCACGCCGACATGCCGGTAAGTGAAATCGTAAAAGATGGTGATTGGCTTCGAAAGGTGCTGCGTCAGCTTGACGGTGGTTTCCTCGCGCTTCGACTGGAAAGTTTTTACGTCGAAAGTGTCGTCGTACAAAGCGGAAAACGTCGCATCGAATTTCTCCCAGTTGAAAATCTTCGGCACGAAGTAGTTCAGCAGGCTGCGCCTTTGCAGCGTCGATACTACGCCCTGCAGACTGAGCGTCTGGCCTTCGCCGAAGAGATTCAACCGGCTCAGCGCCAACGACACCCGGGGACTCACGCCCGGCGCGCCGCCCGGGTTCGAAAGATCCGTCACCGTATTGCTGCCGCCTATCCGGGCAAACTGCAGACCGAAACCTGTAGTGAGCGAATACCGCCGCGCTTCCGTCAGATCGTAGATCACATATTTGCTCGTCTCATCCCCATCCGGATTCTGAATCGCCATATTCACCTGCGAAAAAATACCCAGGTCGTACAGCTTCTTCTGCGTATCGGACATGGCCGAGGGCGAGAGCGGACCGCCGGGATTCAGTTCCATTTGTTTGTTGACCAGCTTCGGCTTCGTGGTCGAGAGGCCGGTAGTCACAACCTGCCGCACAAACTGCTGCCGGCCTTCGTCGATCTTAAACTGCAGATCCACCGTATGCGCCCCCAGCCCTGGCTTTGAACTCCATTCGAATGTCGCGTTGGGAAAGCCGTTGTCGCCGTATTTGCGGATGATCGTTTCGCGATCCGCCGCGACGTTGAACTCGCTGAATATCTGGCCCTCCTGCGAACTCAGGGAACCGATTGTGTATTTCAGGTCCAGCTTCTCCGCGCCCTTGATGTCCAGCGATTCCACCCGATACTGGGGACCCTCCGCAATATTCAGGAAAACGGCCAGATCGCCCGATTTGCCCTTGTAATCGTCCTCAATCCGCGAAGTGATCGCCGCATCCCGAAAGCCGTTCGACTCGTAAAGGTCCTTGATGGTTTCGATGTCCCTCTTTACAAATGCTTCGCTGTACCGCCCTCTCCGGAACTCAAATGACTTCGGCGTCAGAAACATGCGCTCGCGAACGGTTTTCTGGTCGAAGTACCTGTTGCCCGAAATACCCAGGTAAACAAACTGGTGCCGCCTGCCGCGCTCGATGATGTAAGAGATTTCGGTCGCGCCGTTGCGCACCGCTCGCTCCCGGAACTGCACCTCCACATCGAAATACCCCTGCGCCTGAAAATAATTGCGCAGGTTGGTGCGGCCTTCGGCCAGCAAATCCTCATCGACCGTGTGCTCTTCGAAAATGGGTATGTTCTCGTGCAGTTGCCGTTTCGAAATCATGCAGTTCGGTGCAAAAGTGCAGACCTTTGTCCCGGGCGTTGTGACTTCTACAGTCGGCCCTGGACTCACTGTGATGCGCGGCTGGCCGTACTTGCCGTCCGGATCGATCCCATCCAGCGTGACTGTTGCCATCAGACGATTGGAGTTCTCGTACTTCAGGCGCACGTTATCTATGCCGCCGCGGGTCCGGCTCTGCGTGATCCCGCGATACCCCGGCAGCAGAAATCTGTGCCACTTCGTCGCTTTCGCGATCGCCTCCGGGCCGGGAGTCGACGTGGCTCCGGTTATCTGCGGCGTCTCATAGCGGGCTCGCTGGCCGGTCTTCACCGAAAACGTGATATGCGCCTGCTGATACGTGTTCTCGTATTCAATCTGCGGCTCCACGGTTGCCCTGAAGTAACCATTGGCCACCATGAGCCTGCGAATATTCTCCAGGGCAACTGGTATCTGCTCCATGTCAAGCGGGTCGCCCAGTTGAAGCCGCGACGCATTTACGATCTGGCCCGCGTTTGGAGGTTCCCCAAAGTCCGCGACCGCCGTTACGTTCCCGATGAACCAGCTGTTTTTGGTGATAAACGTCAGGACGACCCCGCCCGCGGCAGGAGTGGCGTCCACCTGGATGTCCTGATAGCGGCCCGTGGCATACAGGCGCTCGACAGCGGCGCGCACATTCGCGGTGGAGTACAGATCGTCCCGCTTCACGGGCATGATCTCGAAAAGATCCTTTGCCCCAAGCGGTTGGACCTGCGGGTCGAAGGCCACCTGCACAATCTTCCGGCCTTCAAAACTTCGGACTTGCGCCTCGATCCCGCCTGCCCAGAGACTTAACAGAATAACGGCTACGATGCCCGTGCCATAGCGTTGCCGCACCAGTCATATCTTAGCAACGCCGTTGCCGACCCTCGTTACGCCGACTGGACCTGCGTGCGTTAAAACACTGCCACTCGATTTGCTGGATGGCGTCCCTTCGTGGATGCTTACCGAACGTTCCGGCATCCGGCAAATCACATTTTTCGTACACAGAGCCCGAACAGAATTTTCGTTCACATTAAGATGGCTGTTAATGGCGAGAGCCGAGAATGTGGTTCCCAGTTCGCTCGACAGGGGGCTATCCCGCCGCTGGCTCATGGCTATCGTGACCGCTGCCATCCTCTCGCTGGGGGGTAAAGTGGCTATCGCGGCCTGGACGTTCGGCTCGACGGACGCGCTCCTCTGGGAGGCAAGCCTGCGGCAATTGCGGGAAGCTGGCCCGGTGGCGCTCTATGAGGACGGAACTGTTCTTCGAACCGACGAAGGAACTGCATACCATACGGAGGTATTCAACCATCCACCCCTCATGGTCCGGCTATTATCGCTGGGTGGATGGATCGCCGGGCAAACGCGAATTCCTCTGCACGTGTGGCTTCGCGTCGTCTGCGCTATCGCTGATTTTGCCGGCATTCTGCTGATCCTGGGGATTATCCGCCAGGCGCGATTACCGATCTCGCCGGCAGCAATGTTTCTCGTGGCGGCGTCACCGATCTCGCTGTTGATATCAGGCTTTCACGGGAACACAGACCCGATTATGATGTTTTTACTGCTTCTCGCGGTATACCTTTTGTCCCGAGACGCTCCACTGCGAGCCGGTGCGGCCCTGGGTTTGGCCGTCGGCATCAAAATTGTGCCCTTGTTATTTGCTCCAGCCCTCGCGTTCTCGCTGCCTGCAAGGAAACGCGGGGTATTCCTGGCGGGCGCGATTGGAGTGTTTCTTGCCGGATTGTTCCCGCTCGCATTCGACCATCCCCATCTGATTTGGTCCCACGTCTTTGGCTACAGTCCGCAGACCGGCATTTGGGGTATCTCGCGGCTCGTAGCCGCCTTCGGCACAGAAACGCTGGTCAGGGAATACGCGCGCCTGGCGAAAGGCGTTCTTCTGGTCCTCCTCGGGGCGGCTTCCATCGGGCTCAATCTTTACCGGCCCGGGGCAACGCCAGTCGTTCTTCAGTGCGGGCTTCTTGCCTTCATTCTTCTCTCGCTCACGCCTGGATTCGGCGTGCAATATCTGGCCTGGCTGATACCCTGGGTATTTCTGCTGACGTGGAGACAGGCTGTTGCCTTTCATAGCGTCGGCGGCCTTTTTCTGGCCTGGTACTATACCCGGGGAGCGAATGGCTTTCCCTGGTATCTCGCGAATTCAGCGACCACCCAGGTCTGGAATGGATCACTGGTTTTCGTCGGACTGCTGTGTTGGCTTGTAGTCGTTTCGCTGACATTTTCCATCTATCGGCGCACGATCAGCTGGGGTCGTGGCATTGCGTAACTACAGACTGCGGGTGAAAGTGTTATGTTCTTGAGATCAGTCGGAGGCGGGGTTGCCCCCATTAAGTGCGTAGAGCCGTAGAGCCTAAGTGCGTAGAGCCC
This sequence comes from Acidobacteriota bacterium, assembly GCA_030776225.1. Classification (GTDB taxonomy): domain Bacteria; phylum Acidobacteriota; class Terriglobia; order Bryobacterales; family Bryobacteraceae; genus BOG-234. The sequence continues at coordinate 24,560 of JALYHT010000185.1, forward strand.
TGAAATTGGTTATGGCGTCCCCAGAGGGATTCGAACCCTCGTTACCGCCGTGAAAGGGCGATGTCCTGGGCCTCTAGACGATGGGGACTAAAGGCGGGCGGAATATTCCAATTTACCATGACCCCTGTGATCTTCCGGCTTACTCAACAGGTACAGACGCCTAATGCTCACCTTTTGACAAGCCTTTCCGAATTATGTGCATTTTTGATGTTCCTGGGTTCCGGCCCGAAGGTTTCGGCGGCCAGCTCTTCGCCGCCGGATAGAATGATTCCATATGAAATTGCTTTGCGCCGGAGCCCTGCTGCTTCCGCTGTGCCTCGCGCCCGTGCTCCCCGCCCAGAATACAGGGTCGGCGGCAGCGAAACCGGCCCCCTCCACCCAGTCTGCCAGCGCATCCGATGACCCGGCGCGCATCACGCTCGATGTCACGCGCGTGAATATCCTCTTCACCGTTACCGACAAAAAAGGTCGCTTCGTCACCAATCTCGACAAATCCGACTTCGACGTTGTCGAGAGCAGGAAGCCGCAGTTTGTCCAGCAGTTCACCGCGGAATCCGACCTCCCTCTGCGCCTCGCCCTGCTCGTCGATACCAGCAACAGCATTCGCACACAGTTCAGCTTCGAGCAGCAGGCTGCAATCCGCTTCATCCAGAGCGTGGTTCGCCCGCAGCAGGATCGCCTCATGCTCGTCAGCTTCGACAGCGCGGCCGAGATGGTCAGCGATCTCACCGGCGATCTCAATAAACTGGAACAGGGCGTCAGGAGCATGCGGCCCGGCGGAGGCACCGCCCTCTACGATGCCATCTACTTCGCGGCTAAAGAGAAGCTGATGATGGATCAGCCCCGCGATAAATTTCGCCGCGCCATGATCGTCATCAGCGACGGCGAAGATACCGAAAGCCGCATGTCCCGCGATCAGGCCCTTGAAATGGCGCAGAAAGCGGACACCGTGATTTACGCGATCTCAACCAACATCACGCGCGAAGGCAAAGACGGCGACAAAGTTCTGCGCTACCTGACCGAAGAGACCGGCGGCCAGGCATTCTTCCCGTTCAAAATTGAGGATCTCGATCAGTCGTTCGAGAACATCGCGAATGAGTTGAGGCACCAGTACAACATCTTTTACCGGCCCGAACCGCTGAAGGCCGATGGCCTGTATCACCCCGTTACTGTAAAGATAAAAGGCCGCAAAGATCTGGTGATTCGCGCTCGCAAGGGGTACTACGCGCCGAAGCTGTAGGCTCCGGAAGCCCGCGCGGCATCGCTACCGCACGTGCGGGTCTTCCAGATACGTATACCCGTGCAGGCCGTCTTCGTAAAATCGCAGCAGCCGCCCCGACTCTTCGTACGAAAGCCGCCCTTCGCGGACGGCCGATTCGACGCTTCTGCGTAATCGGGTAATCAGGTTATCGGCCTTGAATTGAACGTAATTCAACACCTCGCGCACTGTATCGCCCTTGATGACTTCGTCGAGAATCGTTTCTCCCGTGGGGCTCAGCCGGACATGCACAGCGTTCGTATCGCCGAAGAGATTGTGCAGATCCCCCAGAATCTCCTGGTATGCGCCCACCAGAAATGCACCGATGTAGTAACCATCGCCGTTGTAATCGTGCAGCGGCAGGGTCCGTTTCACATCGCGGCGGTCGATGAACTGGTCGACCTTGCCATCCGAATCGCACGTGATGTCGCCCAGCACCGCGTGACGCGTCGGTTTCTCATTCAGCCGGTGGATGGGCATAATGGGAAACAGCTGCTTGATGGCCCAGCTGTCGGGCATGCTCTGGAATAACGAGAAGTTGCAGAAGTAAGTGTCGGACAGCATCGCGTCCAGACCTTCCAGCTCTTCCGGGAAAAACTCCAGCTCCCGCGACATCTTCTGAATTTTGCGCCCGATGGCCCAGAAAAGATTCTCCGCGATGCAGCGCTGGTCGAGCGGCAGATAACCAAGGCTGAACAGATTCAGAGCCGAATCGAGAGCCTGCTGCGCGTCGTGATACGCCTCCAGCAGATTGCGCGAATTGAGGGAACGGAACGTTTCCTGCAGGTCGATCAGCGGCTGCTCCGGATCGCCCGGCAGTTCCTGTGGCGCTTCCTCTTCGCCCAGCCCCGAAACGCCGAGCACATTGAACACCAGCACGCTGTGATACGCCGCGATGGCCCGCCCGCTCTCGGTCACGATCGTCGGATGCGGCACGTTCGACTCATCGCACACATTCTGAATGTGATACACCACGTCGTTCGCGTATTCCTGGAGCGTGTAGTTCACGCTGGATTCAAAATCGGTCTGCGACCCGTCGTAATCGATGCCGAGCCCGCCGCCGACGTCCATATACTTCAGTCCGGTCGCGCCCGCGCGCCACAATTCAGCGTAAATGCGACCCGCTTCCGTTACCGCGCCTTTCACCTGACGGATATTCGTGATTTGACTGCCGAGGTGGAAGTGCAGCAGCTTGAGACAGTCTTCCATGCCCCACGTGCGCAGTTCCTGCAGCACGCGCGTGACTTCCGAGATGCTCAGGCCGAATTTGGAACGGTACCCTCCCGACGATTTCCAGCGGCCCGAGCCGCGGCTGGCGAGCTTCGCGCGAATGCCGATGGTCGGTCGCACGCCGACCCGCTCCGCATATTTCTGGATCAGCGCCAGTTCCGTATACTTCTCGACTACCGGAATGATCTTCCGCCCGATTTTCTGGGCGAGCATCGCCATCTCAATGTATTCGTCGTCTTTGAAGCCATTGCAGATGATCGGCGTATCGTTGTCGCACAATGCCATCACGGCGAGAAGCTCCGGCTTCGAACCGGCTTCCATCCCGAACCGGAAGGGCTTGCCGAATTCGAGAATTTCTTCCACCACCTGCCGCTGCTGGTTGACCTTGATGGGATAAACGCAGCAGTAATCGCCGTTGTACTTATGCTCGCGAATCGCTACTTCGAAGGCGTCATGCAACTCGCCCAGCCGGTGCTTCAGGATCTCCGCGAACCGGATCAGAATCGGCAGCGAAATGCCGCGCAGCAACAGGGTGTCTATCAGCTTCTTCAGGTCGATGGAGCGCGCCGGGTCCTTCTCCGGGTGCACCACGACATGACCCTCATCGCTGACCGAGAAATATCCTTTGCCCCAGCTGGCTACATCGAACAACTCGCTGGCGTCGAGTGACGACCAGCGGTCCGTAGGCTCCAGCACCAGCGTGCCTTTTCGGCCATTTTTTTCCAACGTTTTTAAATCCCTCGCTTTACAAACAGGTTACAGGAGATAGCGCGCACCGGCGCGACATTTCAGTGTCCTTCGGAATGACGTCCGGAGCAAGAAGAATGACGTCCGGAACGCGAAAAAGTTTCTATGCCGGCGGAGCTCTGCGATCATGAACAAATGTTTTGGCGTTCGGCAGCCATCCTCGCTCTCTCCACGCTCGGCGCCACGGCCGCTCTGGCCGCCCAGCCCCTCTCTCCCGATCGGCGGCTCGCTGAACTGCGGAAATCTCCCCCTGAACTCTACGACTTTCTCTACAGGATGCCCAAGGGCGGCGACCTCCACAACCACCTCTCCGGCGCGATTTACGCCGAAGATTTTCTCTCCGCCGCCATCGAGGAGCATCTGTGCATCGATAAGGCCGCTCTCGCCTTCATCCCGTGCGGCCCCGGGCAGACGGAAGCATCCGCCATCCAGACCGACAACCCGCTTCGCAACTCGCTGATCGACGCTTTCTCGATGCGCAACTTCGTCGCGGGCAGGCAGTCCGGCCACGATCATTTCTTCGACACTTTTAACCTGTTCGGCGCTGCCGGCAGCGGCAACCTGATCGCCGGAGTGGTACAGCGCGCCGCCGACCAGAACGAATCTTATCTCGAATTGATGGCCCTCTCGGGCGGACCCGTTGCGGCCCTCGGCAAGGCCGTCGGGCTCACAGGCGATTTTGACGCTACCCGAAAGCAGCTTGAGGGCGGGGGGCTCGCGAAATACGTTGCGGCTCTCAGCGCCCGTGTGGATGAGATGGAGCGCACCCGCATCGCAAAACTCGGCTGCGGGCAGACGCGCGAGTCCCCCGCCTGCCTCGTGCAGGTTCGCTACGTTTACCAGGTGCTGCGCGAATTTCCCAAAGAGCAGGTTTTCGCGCAGGTGATCGCGGGCTTCGCCGCCGCGGCGGCCGACTCGCGCATCGTGGGTGTCAACTTCGTGCAGGCGGAAGACGGCTACGCCTCCATGCACGATTACGGGCTGCACATGAAAATGGTCGATTACGCCCGGTCGCTGTACCCGAAAGTTCACATCGCCCTCCATGCGGGAGAACTCGCTCCGGGGCTTGTTCCCCCCGACGGTCTTCGCTTTCACATCCGGGAAGCCCTTGATATCGGACACGCCGAACGCATCGGGCACGGCGTTGATGTGATGTACGAGAGAGACCCGATCGCGCTGCTCAAAGAAATGCGCGACCGTCACACTCTGGTTGAAATCAACCTCACCAGTAACGATGTGATTCTGGGAGTCAAAGGCGATGAACACCCGCTGCCGGTCTATCGAAAGTACGGGGTGCCCACGGCCCTTTCCACCGACGACGAAGGCGTCTCGCGCTCTCAGCTCACCGAAGAATTCAAGCGCGCCGTTCTGACTTACAACCTGAGCTATTCGGATCTGAAAGAGATGGCGCGTAACAGCATCGAATACTCATTCGCGCCCGGCGATAGCTACTGGAAAGACCACCGCTACACCGCGGTGGCTGCCCCATGCGCGGCTGTTCGCAAATCGCCTGGCTGCCAGGCGTACCTTGAAAAAAACGATAAAGCCCGGCTGGGCGCGGATCTCGAAGAGCGTTTCAGCGCGTTTGAGCGTAGTCTTAACTGAGGACCCCTCTATGCGTTATTGGCTGATCCACTGGATTTTGAGCGGCATGGCGCTCATCGTAGTAGCTAACATCCTGCCGGGTATTCAGGTCGATGGCTTCGGCTCGGCCATGGTCGCCGCGCTGGTCATCGGCCTCGTGAGCGCGACGGTGGGCATCGTGCTCAAAATCGTGCTGCTGCCGTTCATCTTTCTGACGCTGGGCATCGTCTACTTCCTGATCAACGGCCTGATGCTGAAACTCGCATCGCAATTAGTGCCCGGGTTCCGCGTAAATGGCTGCCTGCCCGCGGTGCTCGGTTCCATCCTGCTGACTGTGGTGGATTTTTTATTGAACCGTCTGGCCGGGGTGTGACGTGCCACATCACCATCCCGCTGCGCGTTCGCCATTCCTGAAGCAGTCACCGGAGGGCGCTTCACTTCAACCGTGAGCCCGGGGGCATGTCATGCCCCCGGGCCTCGCATTTTGGAATCCCGCCTAGACAGCCCGCGTCAGTACCCGGTTTAAACGCTGCACAAACGCCGCCGGATTCTCCACCGGCAAACCTTCCACCAAAAGCGCCTGCTCCAGCAGCAGAAACCCCGCATCGCTGATGAGCGAATCGTCAGTGGCCCCCATCAGCTTCTTCACGATCTCGTGGTCCGGATTGATCTCAAGCGTGGGCTTCATTGACGGCATCTGATTCTGCCCCATCGCCCGCAGCATCTGCTGCATCTGCATCGAGGGCTCATCTTCATCGGACACAATGCACGAAGGGCTGTCGGCCAGCCGCACCGAAGCCTTCACGTCCTTCACCTTATCGCCAAGCGCAGCCTTGATCTTTTCGAGCAAAGGCTTCAGTTCTTCGGTCTTACTTTCAGACGTGTCGGCTTCGTCCTTCAGATCCGCGCCCGCGGAAGCCTTATTGACGGCCTTCAGTTCGATGTCTGCATACTTGTCGATCCCGCCGAACACCAACTCGTCGAACTCGTCGTCAAGAACCAGAACTTCAATATCTTTCTTCTTGTAGATCTCAAGCAGCGGCGAGGTTCGGAGCACGTCCGCCGTGCCGCCTGTGATGTAGTAAATTCCCTTCTGACCTTCCTTCATGCGCCCTTTGACATCCGCCAGACTGGTCCAGCCCTCCGCCTTTGTGGACTTCATCCGCACCAGATCGAGCAGCGTGTCGCGATTGCCGAAGTCACTGTAGAGCCCTTCTTTGAGCAACCGGTTGTACTCATCGACAAATTTTTTGTACTCCTCCGGCCTGTCCGCCGCAAGCGACTTCAGCTCGCTTAAAACTTTCTTCACGCTCGCAGTCCGGATCGTATTGAGCACCCGATTCTGCTGGAGGATTTCCCGGCTCACATTGAGCGGCAGGTCTTCGCTGTCGATAATGCCGCGCAGGAAACGCAGGTACACGGGTAGCAGTTCCTTCGAATCGTCCATGATGAACACGCGCCGCACGTAAAGCTTTACGCCCGGTTTGTAGTCCGCCTGATAGATCCCCATGGGCGCCTTGGCGGGCACGAAAAACAGGGTGGTGTATTCCATGGTTCCTTCCGCTTTGGTGTGGAACCAGAACAGCGGATCTTCCCAGTCGCCCGAAATCGACTTGTAAAGCTCCTTGTAATCCTCGTCTTTCAGTTCGCTCTTCGAGCGTTTCCAAAGCGCGCTGGCCGCGTTGATCTGCTCCGTCGTGCGCTTGCTGACCGACTTCTTTTCGGTCTCATCCCACTCGCTTTTATCCGCCGTAAGATATATCGGGAACGCGATATGGTTCGAGTATTTCCGGATGATCTCGCGTAATTTATAGCTGTTGGAGTACTCTTTACCTTCTTCGTTGAAGTGAACCGTAACGGTGGTTCCCTGCTGCGCTCTCCCGGCCGGCTCGATCTCGAAGCCGGTTTTGCCGTCGCTGGTCCATTTCCACGCCTGCTCTTCGGCGGCCTTGCGGGAAATCACTTCCACGCGGTCGGCCACCATGAACACGCTGTAGAATCCCACGCCGAACTGGCCGATCAGGTTCGAATCCTTCTTCGCGTCGCCCGACAGACTGGAGAGGAAGTTCTTCGTTCCGGAGCGGGCGATCGTGCCCAAATGCTCCACCAGGTCCTCGTCATTCATGCCGATGCCGTTATCCGCGATCGTCAGCGTCTGCGTCTCCTCATTCAGATCGAGGTCGATTCGAGGGTCGAAGGGCAATGACTTATATGAATCTTCCGTCAGCGTCAGGTACTTAAGCTTGTCCAGCGCATCCGACGCATTGGACACCAACTCGCGCAGGAAGATCTCCGGGTGCGAATAAAGCGAGTGGACAATCAGGTGGAGCAACTGATTGACTTCTGTCTGGAATTCTCGTTTGGACATAAACTATCGATTTTATGACGCGAGCGGTGACGTCAGTTCCCGATGGCCGTATGTTCGGCTGCGGGCTCCAGCGTTTGGCGGTTCTGCAGCCAGCGTGCTCCAAGCCAGCACAGCATCGCCCACAGCGCACCAGCCATCCAGCCGGCGAGCACGTCCGTCGGCCAGTGAACGCCGAGATAAACGCGCGTGAACCCGACCATGCCTATAACCAGCGTGGCGATCAGCAGGACAAACGCCTTGATCCGCCGGCGCTCATGCGAACGGGCGAGGAGCGCCGCCAGTGTCAGGTAGGTGACCGACGACATCATCGAATGTCCGCTCGGAAAGCTGCTGCTGGCCGCATAGGCGAGGTGGGGCACGATATCCGGGCGGGGGCGCTGGAAAATATCCTTCAACAATTGTGCAAGCAACGTCCCGCCCACCACGGAAACCGCCGCATAAGCCGCCATGCGGCTCTTGCCATCGAGGACCAGGAAGACGACTGCGGTAAACGTGACCAGCCCGAGCACCGACACGCCTCCGAGCGCGGTGATATCGCGGGCCGCTTCCTGAAACGCGCGGGAGCCTTTCGGAGACAGGTCGCCTGGATGCCGCATGGAAAGCAGAACGCGTTTGTCGAAACCGGTGGTGTCGCCGTCTTTCACTTCAGTGGCGAGCGCGGCGAAACCCCAGATGCCCGTGGCGAGAAAGAACAGCGTTGCGAGCAGGCCGAACTCATGGTTTCCCAGCCAGGAAAGGGCTCTCGAAACCAGATTCATACTCCCCCGATCCCGAGACGGTTCTCGAGGACCAGTTCGTCGTGGAAATTCTGCCATTGCAGATCGTGGCCTTCGGAACTCCTGATCGCTGCTCGCGGAATCATCCCGATCAGCTCACTGCCGGCGATCTCCACCCCGAGGCTTTTACAGCAGTCCCGCACCGCCTCGAAGACAACGTATAACGGCGTTTGCTCGAAATCGACCAGGTTGATCGACACCTGCACTTCGCCGCGCGATTGGAGCGGCAGGCCGATGGACTTGACGGCCGGCAGCCCGCCTGAGGATTCGCGAATCGCCTTGGCGATCGTGCGGGCAATCGAAACGTCCGTCGTCCGCAGATTGATGTTCCAGGCGATCAGAAACTTGCGCGCACCAACCACGCACGCCCCCGCTGTGGGATGCCGCCCGTTGCCGAAATCGGGCCTGAGCCCCCCGGGCGCCAGCTTGCGTACATTTTCGAGACGCATACACTCAGGGCGCAAAGCCGCTGCTTCGTAGAGGAACACGGGTACGCGGAGCTCATCCCGGATGCGCCGCCCCAAAGTGCGGGCAAGTTCGGCGCAAACTTCCAAAGTCACACCGTCTACAGGGATGAGCGGCACCACATCGGCAGCTCCGATTCGCGGATGCACGCCCGCGTGCCGGCTCATGTCAATTCGTTTCACCGCGGCGCGCACAGCCTCGAAGGCCGCTTCCGCCACGGCTTCCGGCGCCCCGGCGAACGTCAGAACGGAACGGTTGTGGTCGGCATCGGACGTGGTATCGAGAAGCAAAACGCCGGGGACGGAGGACACAGCCTTCGCAATTGCGGACACGATCACCGGATCGCGGCCCTCTGAGAAATTTGGAACGCTCTCGATAATCACACGCGTTTGCCGCCGGGACGCACGAGGCTGAGAAGCGGCGCGGGCAGGTGTTTCATTACGGCTGCGCCAACTTTCGATCTCCACTTCGGAACCACGATCACTTTGCGGCTGGCAAGTTCGGTCAGAGACGTTTCGACAACGTCATCCGCCTGCATCCAGAAGACGTTGGGGATTTTGCGCCAGTCCATGCCGAGCGTCTGGTGAAACTCGGTCTGGGTGAAGCCGGGGCAGAGAGCCTGCACCTTGACAGGTGAGCCGAGGCTGCGCAGTTCCATGTCAAGCCCCGTCGTGAAACTGTTGATCCACGCCTTGGTGGCACAGTAGCTGACATTACCGGAGCTCTGTCCGAAGGCGGCTACCGAAGAGACGTTGATGACCGAGCCTGTCCCGCGTGGCACCATGCAGCAAAGCGCGGCATGGGTAAGGCGCATCGTCACCATCACATGCAATTCGTGCATCCTGACTTGCCCCTCAAAAGGCGCTTCCCAGAACCGGCCCATAGTCCCGAAGCCCGCGTTGTTGACGAGCATGTCGAGAGTCTCGCATTGGCGGATGGCGCACTCGGTTTCGGCGAGACCTTCCGCCGTTGCCAGATCCACCGCGAGAATCTGACTGGTTGTATCGAGCGAATCCGCCAACTGACGCAAACGCTCTTCCCTGCGCGCTACGAGAATCAGATCGTAACCGCGGGACGCGAGCCGGCGCGCGTAAGCGGCTCCGATACCGCTCGACGCGCCGGTAACCAACGCAACTGGACGGGACGAATTCACAGTAGCCACGTCAGCGTGAACCGGCGGCCGCGCGGCCATTGACGGCTTTGCCCGCGCTGATCAGGTTGGCGAAGATGCGGTAAGCGCCGGGTACCCCAGCCGGCAATTCGCGGAACCATGAATAGGCCGAGAAAATGTAAACCCCTTTGCCGTAACGCGTATACAACATCCCGCCCGGCAAGTCGGGCTTGCCCGCGTCGTGGGTTTCAATGGGCGTCTCATACTTCGCATCCCATGTTTTCGAGAAGTAGAGTCCGCGCTCCTGCACCCAACCTTCGAAATCCGCCGCGGTGATTTTATTCGGCACATTCAGCAGCGGCGATGCGGGCGCGAGTATTCGGACTGGAGCCGTCTCATCGGTGACGCGGGCGTCGTCGCGACCGAAGGTAAAAGGGTAGGGGCCCAGGTGGTCAAGAGCGACGGCCACCGAGGGACTGATGCGCGCGTCTGCGCTGTTGTTGTACTGAACCACGAGAGTGCCGCCGTTTTTCGTGTAATCGAGAAGCCGCTGCTGCGCCGCGCGGAGATCGGGCCGGACCGAGTAAGCGCGGACACCCGTGACGATCGCGTCATAAACGCTCAGATCGCCGGAGCCGAGATCTTTTTCGTCGAGAAGATCCACCCGACACCCCATCTGCCTCAGCGCTTCGGGCTCTCGATCCGAAGAGCCCATCACATAGCCGACGCGCTTTGCCAATACCTGGATCGGTGCGGCGGAAAGGTTCCCTTCCGCGGGCGTAAGCACCGTCTGGGCGGGGATGTGTGAATAAGAAATTACGTCCACGCCGGTCGCTATCCCGACCGAAGCCGCTTTTGCGACAACTTTGAAACGCCCGGTGGAAGCCTCCGCCGGCGGCGTCAGATGAAATCGTACTTCCTGTGCGATGCCCGCTTCTCTCAGATGAAAAGGCACGCTGGCAGGCGTCGCTTTCCACCCTCGCGGCATATCGAGATGCACCTCGCCGGACTGGTTCGCAGACAGCGCGCGAATCTGCAGAGTGAAATCGCGGGGTGTACCGGTTGGATAAACGAAGTTCGCCGCAGGAAGGTCGATCGCAAACGGGGGTTCTACACCCACGGGCCGGATGTATTCGCCGCGCGAGGGGTCGGCTGCTCTGTAATGCAGTGGCCGGGTGAGAGAAAACGGCGCTGCATTCAGCGTGAAATCGAAACGCGCAATCACCTCCGCCGAATTTTCCGCGCGGCCGATCAGATTTTGGTCCGGGATGTTGTAGCTGCCCGGCGCATGCGGTTCGCGAAGCCAGTAAGGTTGTGAATAACGTTGAGACGTAGATATCGGTAAAGACACCGTTAGTACCTCTGGCGTATTGGGGGCCAGGGTTCTATTCTTCACAGTGGCATCGGAATCCGCCCAACCGCTGAGGTGCACACCGGCGAGCTGGACAGGTAAAGGAGAGCGATTCAGGGCAGTCAGTGAAATCTTCGCCGTAGAACCCGGGGCGTAAGCAAAAGCGTCCGCCTGCGCCTCGGCCCGAATGCCGGCGCACAGGGCGATGGCCTCGTCAATCCCGGACAACTTCCATTCTGCCCAGGTTTGGCCGGCGCGTGCCAGGGGAACGATCTCCGCCCGGGCTTCCATCAGTGCGGCCACGGTCTTTTCCGGATGCTGATCGTCGAAGTCACGCTGGGCTTTCGCAAGCAATTCACCGGCCCTCGCCGCACCCGGGACACGGGTCCATGAAGTGTCAATGCCGTCGAAAATACCCCTCGACGGCATTTCCCCTTGGACGAAAGCGATGAGGTTCCGGCCTGCTCCGTAAACCAGCGGCGCTCCCTGCCCCTGACTGCGGTGTTCGTTGCGGCTGATCCCGCCGATTTCACGGTAAGACCGCCCAATGACCGGATCGTAAGCTCCGGACTCGACGGTAATTACAGGCTGATTGGGGAATGGATCGGGGTCGGGGCTCCGACCTGGTCCGGGAGCCTGTTCGGCGTCTCCGGCCAGTGGCGCAAATCGCGAGCGCATCAAACGCCGCGCGCGCCAGGGCTGAACGTATTTCAGTTGCTCCGGAAACCGGCTCGGATCGCCCGCCGCTTCGTAGGCTTCCTTTCCCAGAATGGCCGAGGCCTGATGGTGCCCGTGTCCGTCGCTGGGCGTGCCGCTGAACGAGAGGATGATTACGTCGGGCTGCTGCTGCCGGATGACCCAGACGATATCGGAGAGGGTGCGGTCATGGCCCCAGTCCGCCAGTGTTTCCTGCGGCGATGTGGTGAACCCGAAATCGATGGCGCGCGTGAAAAACTGCGCGCCGCCATCGTCGCGGCGCGCGGCGAGAAGTTCCTGCGTACGGAGTACGCCGAGCAGGGAGCCCTGCTCGACACCCAGAAGATTCTGACCGCCTTCGCCCCGCGTGCATGCCAGGTATCCGGTGCGCGCTTTGAGACCGCGCGAGAGATAAGCCAGTAGCGCGTTGTTCTCATCATCGGGATGAGCGCCGATCATCAGCACGCTGCCGAGGACGTTGAGCTTCGCCAGAGCATAGCGGATAGCTGGCGTGCCGATCAGGAATTCTTTGTCGGGTTCGAGCACGGCCTGCTCAGGAAGAAGCAGGGCGGGGAGCGCAAACAAACCAGTGAGTGCGGCAAACGCCAGCCCAACCCCTCGCAAGCAGTCAACACCCATTTCGTCCATAGTATTACGATCCGTTGTTTGTGAAACGCGGCGAATTGTGAATAAGATATGAATGGAATGACACCCTCGCGCGGGAGGCGGTGGAACTGGAAGTGGCTTAAGCGCGCGCGCCGCGGGGTTTTCAGGCGGGTGTCTCCAGGACGTTCCGCGCCTCGAATCGGGCTGGCGCTGGGAGGCGGATTCGCGCGCGGGATCGCCCATGTGGGCATTCTGCGGGTGCTGGAGCGCGAGAAAATTCCTCTTCATTGCATTACGGGAGTCAGCGCGGGCGCCATTGTGGCGGCGGCGTATGCCAGCGGAGCTGATGCTGCGGAAATCGCCGCGGTGGGGTCCGCCATGCGTTTCGCGGACGTGGCCCGCTGGAGTATTTCGCGTCTGGGTTTCGCGGGCAGCGAACGGATGGTGGCTTTCCTGCGACGGCTGCTGAAGAAGTTGCGCTTCGAAGATATGCAGATCCCTCTGGGCATAGTGGCCACCGATCTTCGTAACGGCAAGCCAAAATCGTTTCGCGGCGCGGGCGAAGTCACGCCCGCGATACGCGCCTCGTGCTCGTACCCAGGACTGTACCGGCCATTTGAAATCGACGGCCGCACTTATGTGGATGGCGCAATCGCGGTGGAGGTGCCGGCCGCGCTGGCGCGCGAAATGGGCGCTACGCATGTCATTTCGGCCTGCATTCCGAATCAGGATGAAACGTTCGAGCCCCACAACATGCTCCAGGTGGTAAGCCGGTGCTTTCAGATCATGATGTCTTACAACGAAGAAGGGTGGCGCAGGGAGTCTGACATCGTGATGATGCCCGATGTAGGCGCGATTCCCTGGGACGGCTTCGAGAACGCGCTGCTTATGATCGAGGCCGGGGAACGCGCGGCTGAGCAGGCGCTTCCGGAGATACGGCAGTGGCTGGGCAGGAAGCAACCAGCCCTGGACACGGCACCCATGCCGGCCATCAATACGGGGACGAAGTTACCCGGCACTACATGAATGTGAGCGGGACGTTACAGGGGAAGACGGCTCTTAACAACCGGGAAAAATTCCTGCACGAATTGAGTGCCCAGTTTTTCAGCCTCTTCTGTTTTGCCGGCCCGGATGGGCACCACCACGCGGACCAGCGCGGTATCGCTGCGGTGGTTTCTGATCGAGTCTGAAATCAGATAAAACTTGGCCGCGAATTCGTCGGCAATGACGCGACCCTGTGACTGGTACCAGTAATCGACAACGCTTTGGGCTCCGCCTTTCGAGACCACATATTGGTTGATGCGGATTGTTCCGCCATTCACAGGCACATCAATGCGCCCGGTCTCTTCCTGCTGCCAGCCCGAACCGGGTAAACAGTTCTTGGGGGAGTGGGGCGATTGCCCATTCCTCTGCGTCTTGAAAAAAGCGATGAAGAGATTGGCGTCGCCGCCCGTTGAGCCATAATCGCGGGTCAGAAGGTCGTCAGCCTTCAGCACGTCCTGGGATTCTTTATCGATCACGCCTTCCTGGATGAGATGCCAGTTGCCGACTGCGGCGGGAAACTCGCTCAGCGGGGCGACGTTCGTGGGTGTTTCGCCGCGCGACGCGGAATAAAACAGCGCGGCCTGGACCACCAGTACGGCGGTAAGGGCGTAAACAAATTTGCTTTGCAGAAAGGATTTCATGCGTGTCTTCGCTGAAGGTAATTTCCGGCGCGGATAATCAACTGGTGGAAAGCTATAAGGATCGCCAGCGCGATCATGAAGATCACCCAACCCTGGGCTTCATGAAACCAGCCTTCCGCCAGATCGGGGTTGAACTGCGAGACCACGCCCGTGAAGGCGACGCGGCCGCCATTGGCTGCAATCGCAATGGGGATGGTGGAACAGAACAGCGCGATCCGGACCCAGCGCCGCTTTTCGAAAAAATATCCGTAAACGAGAGACAAAAACGTAAGCGTCAGCAATGAGCGTATGCCGCTGCAGGCTTCAACCACATTGAGAGTCTGGCGCGGCAGGATGAGGACGTTCCCTTCCCGCATAACGGGGATCTGCAGCAGATCGATGGCGTTCTCGCCGACTTTGCTCGCCACAATCTGCAGAGGAAAAGTCAGCTGGTTATAAATGATGGCCGGAATCGGAATCATGAAAAAGAGCAGCAGGATGGGAAACCGGAAGATCTTCAGATAACGCGTACCGCCGAGCAGCAGCACGGCGCCTGCAATCGAAATCACGAAAGACGTACGGGCGAGAAAAAGTTCCGCGCCCAGCGTTCCGATATAAAGCTGCAGCCCGGCCCAAAGCATGATGGCCAGTCCCCACCAGTTGGGCGACGGCGCAAGGTTTGCGATACTGTCTCGCTTTTGCCACGCGATGTAGCCCGCGATTACAGGGACGAAGAATCCGTGCCCCATGTCCGGATCGATATTCCATCGCTCGACCAGCGCGAAGAGCACGGGCCCATAGCAGGCGGCGAGAAGAATGGAAACCCAGGCAATGGCGCCCCATGCGAATGGCGAGCGCATCGGTGCGACTGTCTGTGACCCCTCCAAAGTAGGAGTCATGAGCAAAATGCCATAAAATTATTATGTATCATTTCCGCCCGGTACCGGCAGACCGCGCAGTCCCGGAGTTCCAGTACCGGGTTCCACGAATTCCCACATTATGTATATGCCGCGCAGTATTTCAGGACGAGCGGATAAAAGGCAAGACTTTCGATCCTGCGGCATGATCAGCCCGAACAACGCTGCTCGCGAGCGGCAAGCGAAGCCAGTTCATCGGCTCGGTTGTTGTCCCGATGCGCCGCATGACCTTTGGTCCATGACCATTTCATCTGGTGACGAATCACCTGGCCATCGAGCTCTTCCCACAAATCGCGGTTCACAACAGGCTTCTTCGCGGCAGTCATCCAGTTGCGCTTCTTCCATCCGGCAATCCACTGCGTAATGCCGTTCTTCACATACTCGGAGTCGGTGACGACTTCGACGTCGCATTGCTCTTTGAGCGTGCGAAGCCCTTCAATAGCGGCTTTCAGCTCCATGCGGTTGTTCGTTGTGTGGGCTTCGCAGCCATACACTTCCTTACTGCTTGCGCCGTAGCGAAGGATCGCGGCCCAGCCTCCAGGACCAGGGTTTCCGAGGCATGCGCCATCCGTTATCAGTTGAACTTTCTTCACAGACTTTGGTTGTATCACCTCGATCGGGCGCGATGAAGCGCGGGCGGCCGGCTCACACTCTAAAACATTTTTCAACTTTTTTGGTGTAACTTTTGAAAAATCGTTTCATAATGTGAACACGGGAGAATCACAACGATGGCAACAACAAAGAAGGCAGTAAAGAAAGCAGCACCGAAAAAGGCAGCCGCGAAGAAGGCAGTAAAGAAGGCCGCTCCGAAAAAGGCAGCTGCAAAGAAAAAGAAGTAGCTTTACGACTTTGTGGCAACCGCCGCAAACGGGCAGGGGCTTTCAAAAAGCACCTGCCCTTTTTTTTGTCCGGATGTTTGCGCTTCCAGCCGGCGATTAAAGACGATTCCAGTAGAGAAAACCGATCATCGTCTTCGCATCCACAATTTCATTCGATTCCAGCAGCTTCTTTAATTCCTTCTTCGTAAACCACCGCGTCTCAATGCGCTCATCTTCCATGGGCCGGGATTCGCCCTGTGTCAGATCCGTCGCGAGAAAGATCGTCATCTTCTCTTCGACGAAGCCGGGGCTGGGAAAGAAAGAGACCAGCTTCTTCCATTTGCCGGCCCGCAATCCGGTCTCTTCGATCAACTCGCGCTTCGAGGCATGCAGCACGCTCTCACCTTCGTCAACCTTGCCGGCGGGCAGTTCCCACATATTCCGATTCGCCGGGAGCCTGTACTGGCGGACCAGCATCACGCGTTTCTTTTCGTCGACGGCCATCATCACGGCCGAACCGCGATGCCGCACGACGCTGCGTTTCATCTTCCAGCCGGTCTTATCCTGCGCCTCGTCCTCCGTAACCCAGAAGAGGCCGCAGCGATAGCGTTCCTTCGATTTAATTATTTTCATTAGTTTGGTTTGACCATTTCGACAGCTCCGAATCTTTCGAGCGGCTTCTGAAGCGCGGCCGCATCTCCGACCACGACAATGGCGTCGTTATCTGTAGCCATATATTTCCTGGCGGCGTTTTCGATCTGCTCCGGTTCCACGGAGTTGATCTTTGCCGTGTAGGTTTCGAGAAAGTTTTTCGGAAGGTTCATGACCCTGATCTGCACGAGCCGGTCGGCAAGGCCGCGCTGCGGCTCAAGGCCAAGCAGGAAGACTCCGTTCGCGTAATTTTTGGCATCGCGCAGTTCTTCGGACTGCACCGGCTCCTTCGCCATGCGATCGAGATGCTCCAGAATTCCCTGCAGCGCCTCGGCGGCCACTTCGTTGCGTACCTGGGTCACAGTGGCCATGACGCCCGCATCGGCGAGCGCGCTGACTTCCGTATGCACGTCGTATGCGTAACCGCGTTTTTCGCGAATGTCGAGGAAGAGCCGCGAATTGGGGCCACCCCCTTCGATGATGGAGCCGACGTATTCGGGGAAGTAATCGGGATCGTTCCAGGAACCGCCGATTTTGCCGAGCCGCATGTCGGCCTGCACAGAGCCGGGCCGGTCTACCAGCACCAGTTCGCGGCGGGGCGCGGGAGTCTTCGGCGCTTCGAACGGCGGAACCTTCTTCTCCTGCCACGATCCAAACTCGCGGGTAACCATTCGCGAGAGCTGGCGACGCGAGGGCAGTTTGCCCACCAGAATCAGGATGGCGTTATCAGGCACAAGGTATAAGTCGCGAAAATCCTGGAGAGTTTTTCGGTCCAGCTTGTCTATGGATTGGGTAGTCGGCCCGATGTGCGCATAAGGCGTGTCGCCGAAGAGCAGCTTCCGGAACTCCTCGTTGGCCAGAGTCGCGGGCTGCGAATGCTGCACCGCCAGCGTCTGTTTGCGATTCTGTTTGTGCAGGTCGAGCTCGGCGGCAGGGAAAATCGCATTGCGCGATACGTCGGCCATGAGCGCGAGCATCTTATCGACATTTTCAGCCAGGACGCTGGCTTCGATGTTCAGGGAATCGGCTCCGGTATTGGCGGCGAGAGTGCCCCCGAGACCATCGAGTTCACGCGCCATCTGCTGGTAGGTGCGGAGCGAGGTGCCCTGCAGCAGCATGGCGGCGACGCTGGCCGCGAGCCCAGGAACCTCGGCCGGATCGCGCTTGTTGCCCGCGAAGAAGACCAGCCTTGCGCTCACGAGCGGGAAGCGGCTATCCTCCGCCACCATGACGGTCAAGCCGTTCGGGAGCTTCGATTCAGTGACGGGCGGCAGCTTGTAAGAGCGGGCCTCGCGTGAGACGGGGGATTTACTCAAATCGACTTTTTGCGCGGTGAGCGGCAGTACGGCCAGAAGAAGCGCGCACGGGGCGAAGTGCTTTCTCATTGCCCGCCCTCCATTTTCGGAGCGCCGGACCCTGGCTGAATAACGAGTACGTCGCGTCTTGAAGCGGTGAGATATTTCTTCGCAACCGCCTGGATCTGCGGCGAGGTGACAGCGAAGAGATTGGTGAAGTCCCGGTCCACCATTTCAGGCTGGCCGTCCAGCAGCTCATATTGCCCGAGCAGCTTCGCCCGCTCCAGCGAGCTCTGCAGCCCGGTGATCTTCTGGAAGCGCAGCATGGCTTTGACGCGCTGGAGTTCGGCGTCGTCCACTCCGTCTTTGGCAACACGATCGATCTCCGCCTGCAACTGGTCGACAATCTCCTCCGGCTTGTAGGTTGGTTTGTAGAGGAGGAACGCGGCGTACTCGCCGGGATCTTTGAAATCGTTGAGGCTCTCGAAAGGCCAGCCTGGATTGGCTTCGTACTGGACGATCGATTGTTTACCTTTCACGAGATCGAGCTGCAACCGGCAGCTCTGCCCCCCGGTCAGCACGGCATCGAGCATGCCGAGCGCATACCACTCGGGGGAATGGCGCGCGGGGGCGGGCCAGCCCACTACGACGGCGGGCACGCGGGCGTGCCGATCACTGACGGTCTGCATCCTGCCTTCAGTGCGCGCGGGCTCCGTCATATCCGGCCGCTTGGGAGCGGGCTGCGCAGGAATATCGCCGAAATACTGCGCGACCAGCTTCTTCGCTTCGGAGGAATCGAAATCCCCGGCGATCACGAGAACAGCGTTGTTCGGGGCGTAGTAAGTCCTGAAGAATTTCGAAACGTCCTCAACGCCGGCAGCTTCGAGATCTTCAAACGAGCCGATCAGCGAGTGCGCGCTCTGGAAGTTGCCGTAGGTCAGAGCGGGCCAGGCG